>JAYVSV010000168.1:0-8943 GCA_043775015.1 Verrucomicrobiota bacterium | reverse complement strand
CTATGAACTTCACCACCCGCTCCCGCAAATCCAACGCATAGGCTTTCATGCCCTCCACCTTGCCAGACTATGCCCCAATGTAAATGTTAATTGCTATACCTTGTTCGTTCCTTGCAAAACGAGGAGGACGCCGCTGATGCCACGCAGGAAACTTTCGTGCGCGTGTTTCAGAATCGCGCCCGATTTGATTCGCGCCAGCGGTTCTCGACTTGGCTCTACGCGATTGCGACGAACTTGGTGAAAGACCGTTACCGCCATCGTTCGCGTCATCCGCAAGTTTCGTTGGACGCCGAGAACGAAGCGACGGGTGAGGATTTTCGCGAAAGCATGCCGGAACAAAAGCCGACACCGAGCGAATTGTTGCAGGGAACGGAGCGGGCGGAAGTCGTTCGCAAGGCCGTGGAACAATTGCACGAAGAACTCCGCGCACCGCTCATCCTTTCCGAATACGAGGAACTCTCCCACGCAGAGATCGGCACGGTGTTGAACTGCTCCGCAAAGGCGGTGGAAACCCGGATTTATCGTGCGCGAAAACAGTTGCGGGAAAAACTTGGCTGGTTGCTGGAAAGTTCCGTTTAGGATTCACGGTCGGCTGACTTTGGGATTGGCTGCCGTGCGAACTCAACATGCCCAATAAACCTAGAACTAAATAATCAAATGAAAACGACCCGATTGATAATGATGGGACTGATGACCGTGACACTTGCAGGCTTCGCGCTCGTCGGTTGCAAAGAAAAAGATTCTGCCCCAAGCGGCAGCAATGCCGCCAAAGTCCAATACACATGCAGTATGCACCCTGAAGTCGTGCAAGATACACCGGGCAAATGCCCCAAGTGCGGCATGGCGCTCACAGAAAAACGCTGATCTCCAAACCGCGCGTTTGAAAATGTATCAGCTACACAAAATGCGCGGACCGTCCGTGTAATGTCCGGTGCATGGTCACGGCAAAGACGCAATACAACCTCAAGAACGCAGAAGAATATTTCGAGGAACACCTGGCGGTTGGCGACTACTACGATGAAGGCCAGCGTATCGCTGGTGAATGGATTGGGTTGGGCGCGGAACGGCTTGGATTGGCCGGGAAAGTCCGCGCCGAAGATTTTCTGCGGCTTTGCGAGAATCAGCATCCGTCTTCCGGCGAGACGTTGACTCAACGGTTGAATACAACACGGACAGAAAGTGGAGACAACGCGGCCAATCGGCGGATATTCTTCGACTTCACTTTCTCACCGCCGAAGTCAGTTTCCATCGCTGGATTCATGGGCAAACACGAACGCATTCTTGAAGCACACAATCGCGCTGTCCGGCTGGCGTTGCGAGAATTTGAGGCATTCACGGCAACGCGCGTGCGAATCGGTGGAGCGCAGAGCGACCGTTTGACCGGCAACTTTGCCGCCGCTTTGTTCACGCATGATACGTCGCGCACGCTCGATCCGCACCTGCACACGCACTGCATTGTTTTCAACGCGACGTTTGACGCGGTGGAAAATCACTGGAAGGCGCTTCAGAACCACGAGCTTTTGCGCGCCAGAAAGTTTGCCGAGAACGCCTATTACCATGAACTCACTCGCGAACTGCGGGGCTTCGGATACCGGATTCGTAATCGCGTGCGGGGTGATTTTGAAGTTGAAGGCGTCTCCGAACTGCTTTGCGAACGGTTTTCCAAGCGGCATACGCAGATTGACGAAGCCCTCGCCAAACTGCTCTTGGAGAAACCGGAACTCGCTGGTGCAAACTTCCAAGCCCTGCGCGCACAACTCGCCACAGCAGAGCGAAGCCGGAAGCAAAAGGATTTGAGCCGCGCGGAACTGCTGACGCTGTGGGAAGCGCAGTTGAGTGAAGTTGAACGTGCTTCCCTGCGCCAACTTTCCAAACTTCCGGGCAATGCTCTGAATGAGAAAAACCGCATCACTGTCAGCGAAGCCGTCCAATGGGCAGAGGAGCATTTGTTCGACCGAAACTCGGTCGTGCTCGAATGTCAGTTGTGGCAAGAAGCGTTAGGCCGGGCGCGGGGTGAAGGCTTTTCGGTGTCCGAACTCAAAGAGTTCACAGGGAAGCGCGGCTACATACGAGACGAGGGGCGTCCCGGTGCGGTTACGTTGCGCGAAGTTCTCTTGCGCGAGTGGGAAATCGTTCAGACCGCGAAAGAAGGCGTGGGTGATTCTTGGCCGCTGCTTGCGAATCCGCGCCCGGTGATTCCTAAACTGGACGATGAACAACGCCGGGCGCTTGATTCTTTGCTCTCCTCCATCAACACCGTGTCCGTTTTTCGCGGCGGTGCTGGCACGGGCAAGAGTTTTGTCCTGAACGAGCTGGTCGAACAACTTCGGGAGTCTGGCCGGCGCGTCGTAGTTCTCGCGCCGCAGCGTCAGCAAGTCGTGAAAATGGAAAAGGCGGGATTCCCGTCGCCCTCTACGGTTGCCAATTTCATCCTCAAACGTGAATTGCCTGAACGCGCGGTCGTCGTCGTGGACGAGGCAGGGCAAATCGGCGGGCGGCAAATGCTCGAATTGATGCGGCTGGTCCGCGAGCGAAATGCCCGGCTGATTCTTTCGGGCGACACGCGGCAGCACGGAGCGGTTGAGGCTTCGGATGCGTTGCTGGCAATCGAGCGACACTCCGGCGTCCGGCCAGTCGAGTTGCACAAGATTCGGCGGCAAGACCCGGCACTTGGGAAAGACGCTGACGAGCGCACACGCATCAAGCAGTATCGGAACGCCGTCGAATCAGCGGCGGCTGGCAAGTTCAGCGAATCGTTTGAACGCCTCGACAAGATGGGTGCGGTCGTGGCGTGCGGCTTGGGCAATCAAACTGAAAGGTTGGCGGCAGAATATCTCCGGCTCGCGGAACAAGAGGCTTCAGCGGTCGTCGTCTCGCAGACCTGGGGTGAAGTGCATCGTGTTAATTCGCACGTTCGGGATGCACTCAAGTCCAAAGGGTTGCTTGGCGCAAACGACACGACGGTTCAAGTGCTGGACAAACTCGACCTGACGAACGCGCAGAAACGGGATGAACGCTTCTACCCGCCCGATGCTGTCGTCGTCTTCAATCAGAAAGTGCGCGAAGCTGAATCTGGCGCGAAAGGAAAACTGGCGGGCATTTTGAAATCGAGCGTGCTCGTTGAGGTCGGTGGTAGGTTCATCACCGTATCAAACAAAATGCTCGGTCACGTTACGGTTTATCTTCCGCGCGAAATCTCGATTGCCCAAGGCGACCGTCTTCATCTCAAAGCAAATCGCAAACTGGCTTCGGGCGGTCGTGTCACGAATGGTGAGCTTGTCACCGCAAAGTCGGTTCGTCCTGATGGCGCAGTTGAACTGACCGATGGCCGCGTCCTGGACAAAAGTTTCCGCGAGTTCCTGCCCGGCTACGCCGTCACGTCCTACGGGTCACAAGGCAAGACGGTGGATTACGTCCTGTTCTCCGATTCGACCGTCAAGGCCGCGACGAACGCGCAGCAATGGTATGTGACCATTTCGCGAGGGCGGCGAGGCATCCGCATCTTTACGCCGGACAAAGAGCAATTGCGGGAGAATGTCGCCCGCTCCGGTCATCGGCCATTGGCGATGGAGTTGGTGGCCGGCTTTGTCCCTCGCCGCGGCGTCCACCTTTGGGATCGTTTGCACGGCCATCTCCTCCGATTTGGACAACGCGCCGCCGACACGTTTTGTCGCCTGAAACTGGCGCGTCGTCGTCACCCACAACCCACACAAAAACATGAACACAAAAACACCCGAATGTTGGTCGAGCGACCCGAACGCTCACGGCGTCAGAATCGAACTGTCGTCTGAAGGGAGTCTGTTGCTACCGTTTGACCAGTTCGCTTTTGCCGAACTCAAAACCGAAGGCAAGCAGCAGCATCTTCGTTTGGTCTTCGCGACTCACGAAGTTTCGATTCGCGGCAACGCCTTGCGCCGAATCGAGACTACGATGCAGCGAATGGAATTGTCCTTCCTCGCCGCGTTGCCCAGCAGTCAGCGGAAACTCATTGCGGAGGGACAGCCGGTGATTGTCGAGATTGTCGCAACCGAGACGGATTCACAACCGAAGCGCGCCGAAAACAGGCAGGGAGCTTTACAGTGATGCAAATGCTTGTTTCCATCGTCTCATGGCAGCAGGAAAAGTAAGCCCATCGCAGGCCAAAAACTTCATCGCTCGTTCACTTCGAGCCGTGGCAGACCCGCATCCGTCCGGCACTGCGCTCCACGAGTTGTGGAAGCACTTCAATAATCAATGTGCATATTGCGGGCTTAAACTTCGGCCTGGAATGGAGGATGCCAGCTACGACCATCTTGTGCCAAATGGGGGCAACCACCTTGGCAACATCGTTCTCGCCTGCGGTCGTTGTAATGAATACGAAAAACTGAATACGGATTGGGACGCCTTTCTTCGTAAGAAGACAACAACATCGAAATTGTATGGTGAACGCCGTTCGCGAATTCTTGACTGGCAAAAGTTTCACAAGCGCGACCATTCGCAAGTGAACCAAGTCCTTCTTGAGCAGTCCGAGGATTGTATCCGACGAGCGGTGAAGTCTTTTGATCGCGAACTTTCAAAGCTTCGCGCCGCCAAGCATTTGGCGGAAAACCGCCGTTAGGCGGAGTAGAAATAACCCAAGGAGCGAAGCGATGAGTGGTTGGGATTACCAATGACGATGTGGTCGAGGACTTCGATTTTGAGAAGTTGACCGGCTCGAATGAGGTCGCGGGTGATTTTGATGTCCGCTTCCGACGGAGTTGATTCTCCACTCGGATGATTGTGCGCGATGATGATTGCAGCGGCACTCGCCATTATTGCTAAACGGAATACTTCCCTGGGATGACAGAGAATTGTATCCATCGTGCCAATGGACACCAGATAGTGACCCTTGATGCGCCGACGTGTGTTAAGGATGAAAACCACCAGACATTCACATTCAGAATTGAAGTAGGGATGGGTAGCGATGTGCGATTTCCAATAGGCGGCTGCCTGGTCCGGTGTTTCGCACTGTTGCATTGTGTCGGGTGTCGGACATTCCCGAAGTGAAACGATTTTCCACTCCTGCGGTTGAGCCGGGAATTTGATCGGCTTGATGATTTGATTGATGGGCTGCGGAGCGGTTGCGGTGCTTCCAGTGGCGATGAGGTTTTCCGTTGTGTTCATGTTTTGCGTTTCGTTCTGAAGGAGCGGGCCTGCTCTCTTCACCGCACCGGGAGAGCAGGCCCGCTCCGAAACGAAACGCACCCGCCTGCGCCCGCGTCGCCGGGCAGCGGAGCATCAGCAACTGAGTGACGGCGGACGCAAAGATGTTGCGACCGCTGGCACGAGGTTGCGCGGAGCAACCAGAGGCGCGGGTGTGGGCGGGATGAACACGACGGAAAATCGCATCGCCGGATGTCTGATAAGTGACGAGCGAGTCGGTATTCCGATTCTGCACCAGTTCTCAAAACACTTGAAGAAGTGTTAAAAAATGAACCCCGAATTTCTAAGGGCAGAATGGCCGCATTTCAGAATCTCCCCGTTTCAACCGTAAGGCGGATGATCCAGTGAGTTTAGCGAAAGCGATGGAAAGACGGTCGGTGCGGCTGGACGGAGCAGCGGGCGGAACGCATAGTCGTCTCCGCCAAGCGCGACGGGAAGCGGCACGGACCGGACGTGAACCAAACCGTCGCGGCGCGTGTGTTGGGTTGGCGGAGCGAAGTGAGCGCAGTCAACCGCACGCACGGGCCAGCGCGGTGTCCCTTTCTTTGGGAGTTACCAGAGCACTTTGCGAACGATTTTAGTGCCAGCAAAATTGCCAGCAACGCATCTTCAGATGAGTTTTCTTGCACTCGTTTGCGAGTAGTAATTGAGTAATTGCCAACTTGACGAAAAGCGCGAAAAAGCCCATTTTTACAGGTAGTTCTGATGCCTGTCACACGATAGGTCTGTGATTGCGAGAGTTGTGAATGGAGCAGCCGAGCGGGTTAAAAACCCAAAAGCTGCCCAATTCCGACCCTCGCCTCCATCTCTAACCAGTCGGAAATGAATCGGATAACGAGAAGCGGCCGGTTCACTGTTAGTGAAAAGAGTGACCAAGTCCGTCACTGCTTTTCAAACCCCAATCTCTCTGGTCCTGCTGGTTCAATCGGTCGTAAACGGATTAATCATTCTTATTCGCGGAAGGCGTGGGGTTGATTCTAGGCCATCTCAATTGCAGGTGGACCTCCGCCACGTTTCCCATGTAATCTCTGGGTCGGTATTGTCCTGCGGCCTTGGTGATGTGGTCTTGAGCTTTGCTGTCGTCGCCTGCCGCTTCGAAATACAAACCGAGATACAAGTGAGCGTAGAACAGTTGTCGATCAAGTTGTGTCTTGGATTTTCCCTCGGTGCTGGCCGCTTTCAAAACATCTTCCGGTTGAGCCTTGCCGGCAAAGAGCGCATGAACTTGCATCATCGGGATTCGCGCATCGCTTTTAATTGGGATTAGCGTTTTGCGAGCTTGCTCGATGCCGTTGGCGCGAGCGACGCAGAGGAAGTGCCAGACCGCATTCTCGACATCATTTGAATTAACCGTCTGGTGGAGTTCGAACTGTTTGCGGCCGTTCTCAAATTGACCTGCGTAATAATAAGCGATCCCTAATTGCCAATGATACGGAGCCTGTTGCGGCACCAGTTCAATGTATTTGTTAAAATCGGCAATCGATTCCTTGATGTGACCCAGTTTGAAATGCTCACCACCTCGATGGGTCCAAGCTTCAGCAATGCTTGGATCGAGTTTCAACACTTCATTGTAGTCGGCCAGTGCCTTGACGGCCTCGTGATTGCCTTCGTAAAACCACGCGCGCGCAAAATAGGCGCGCGGATTTTTTGGGTTTGTTTGAACCGCCTGGGTCACCAGCCGCAATCCTTCTTCCCGGTCTCCTTTGGTGAAAGCAGCTTTGGCCTCGGTTAGTAGTTCATCAAGGCTTGGCTTTTCGGCGGCAGTGGTGAACTGCGTTTGGAGTAGAACCAGTGCGACAAAGGCGGGTAAAAACCCGCGACGAAATGTTCGCAAAACGATGCCATGTCTGAGTCCGAATATCATGCGTCGAACTTAGGTCTTTGAACAAGGTAACGCGACCCGAAAATATGTTTTCCGCTGACAAACGTTACGAATCAACGCGGCGACCACGTGTGGCGTTTACCGAAAAATTAAAGACGAATTTGCCAGGCCAGAAATCGCCTGGCGAAAAATAGGAAGTGGCGCAACCGAAACATCCACTCACTTAAATGCGCTTTTCACGGCTTCACCTTCAATCGGTGCGATTGGTTTTAAGTCGAGTAGCCAGAGCGCAGTAGCGGCGGTGTCACGGGTATTTATTGGCGCGGAAATTTCAAAATTCTTTTTCACTCCTTTGCCCCAGGCAATCCACGGAATGCGCATGTCCTTGGGGGTTCCTGTGCTGTGGCCTCGCTCGTGGCCGCCATGGTCGGCGCTGATCATTACGACGCTGGTTTTTGCGATTCCCGCTGTGCGAATCGCTTTCATCACCACGCTCAAGGCGGCATCCGTGTCGGCGAAGGCTTTCAGCTGCTCGGGTGAACCCCATCCGAATAGATGGCCGACAGTATCTGGATCGGTGAAATGAATAAACGCCAGTGTGGGCTTATTCTTGATGATGTAATTCGAGGCATCGTTCGCCACGGTTTTTGCGAAAACATTTCCCTCCTTCTTCTTCTCCGAGCCGCCGCTGTCGCTCTTGGAAACCACGATCGACTCAGCTTGATTCAAATTGAATTCATCCACCGTGCCGGGCTGGAGCAGGTGGCGGAATTTTTCTTTGCCCACAAACATGGCCGTCGAGTATCCCGCCTTTTTCGCCGCTGCGAAAATCGTCGGCACTTGCACGAGTCCATTGGTCGGCACCCAATTGTTCCAGGTAACTTTATGTTTTTCCACGCCTACACCCGTCAGCATCGAGGTGTGCGCTGGTAATGTAAGGCTCGGAGTGATGGTTTGAGCATCCCAAGAATGAGATCCTTCTTTCACTATTTTTTTAAGCGCAGGCATTTCACTCCGTTGAATTTCCTCGGGGCTTCCGCCATCAATACTGATGATGAAAACGTGCTCCGCGCGTGGTGCGCTGAGTAGAGGCAGCGCCGAACAAAGCGCAAAAAGAACGAGAAATTGACGACCAATTTTAATCATGATTCGGCATACTGTGGGGAAGATTCCTTCGCGTGGGCAAGAAAACTTTCCGCTTTACCGCAGTCCGCACCAAATGATCCTGGCAAAGACGGATTCCACGAAATCCCCGTGAGGGCGAACGATGTTCGAGATGGTGGAGGCGCCGGGAATTGAATCTAAGCAAAATTTCAGGGAGGTTCGTGGAGAGGCTGTCAACATTGACGATTATGATGTCGCTCCGAATCTCGCCGAACGTCAACACGCTCAAACCCCACTTTTTTTGTCAGTAAATGTCAGTAAATTTTTTGTTCAATTGAACAAATCAAGCCGTTCCATTTTTTTCCAACCGATCATCAATTCCATTTTTGTTGGCATCGACCAAGCCGCGCAGTTTTCCGTGGCGATGTGTACAAACCAGATTCCACAAACAGCCAGACTTTGGCCGCACGCCGTTTTGCTATAACTGTGTTCATAGCCTTTGATGTCCTTAAAGAATCCGTGTAAGCGGCTTGTGAATAAGCGCCGGAATTTTGCTTCTATCGAACCGCACATCCTGAGGTGAGGGTCTGCATCTCACCATAATCATCTTCGCCTCCGTTTAGAAACGGAGATATGATATCACGAAATTTTTGTGACGTTTGAGCTTGCCTGCTCGCCATTCGTCGTTATAAGGAATGAATGCGACTCAATTATCGCGTTAAGTCACTTCCCTTGGTTGGGCTTAACCCGGTTTGATGGACACCTTGGTGGCAGTGCGCGAAACTGAAAGCGCAACAAGAACCAAACCAAGAACCAAACCAAGAACCAAACCAAGA
>JAYVSV010000167.1:0-26998 GCA_043775015.1 Verrucomicrobiota bacterium | reverse complement strand
CGCGCGTCCTTCCGCCCAGAGCGCTTGATATTTTAGCCAAGCCCCGGCGGACAGGAATGTCCGCGCTCCGTTCCTTCTCCCTCTTTTAATCACACCCGTTTTTTCAGCACGCACTTAAATTCTTCTTGCTGACATTTGCGCCAGCCGTCATTCAAGAGTGATGCACCGAAATATTCTTTCAGGTTTACTTCTGCTAATCTTTTTCGCGGGGGCCAATCCCGGCTTTTCTAAAGAAGAAAAGCCAGCGCGCATCTCGAAGGTGGAAGACATCGTCATCTATAAAGACGATCAATTTCATTCCGCATTTCCGTCGATCATACGCCGGCCCAATGGCGAACTGCTGGTGGCCTTCCGGCGCGCTCCCGAACGACGGCTCCTGGGTGAAAAGAGCACCAGCCACACCGACCCAAATAGCTATCTCGTATCGGTTCGCTCGAAAGACGGCGGCCGCACGTGGAGTCAGAAACCGGAACTGATTTTCGCGCACCCCTTCGGTGGGTCCCAAGACCCGTGCATGCTGCAATTGCACGATAATTCAATCCTCTGTTCGACTTACGGATGGGCCTTGCTCCAGTCCAACGTCGCCGCGACGTTAACCAACGTGCTGCGCCACGACGCCTTCTGTTTTCTCGGCGGCTACATGGTTCGCTCCAAAGATGGCGGTCATTCGTGGGAAGGCCCGATTATTCCTCCACCCACGCCAGGCATTCCGAGCCTGAATGTGTTCGGGCAACCAACCCCTTCCTACAACCGTGGTGCCATGTGTGAAGGCCGGGATGGAAAGCTTTATTGGGTGGTTGCCGCGAATACCGAAATCGCGCCACGAAAATCTGAAACCCACCTGATGATTTCTTCGGACAAAGGCACCACCTGGAAATATTCCTGTCCGGTCGCCAAAGACGACGCCGTGTTGTTCAATGAAACTTCGCTGTATCAAACCCCGAAAGGCGATCTCGTTGCGTTCATACGCACGGCCAATTTCGACGACCACACTGTCATCGCAAGATCCATTGATGGCGGAAAAAATTTTCAACCCTGGGTCGATTCAGGATTTCAAGGCCACCCGCACTATGCCCTCCGTTTGCCCGACAAACGCGTTTTGCTGGTTTACGGATACCGTCATCCGCCCTTCGGCATTCGCGCGCGCATTCTCGATCCCGAATGCACGAACGCCAAGACGGCGGAGGAAATTATTTTACGCGCCGATGGAGGGGGCTTCGATCTTGGCTATCCGTGGGCAACGATGATTTCAAAAGAGCGCGCTCTAGTCGTTTACTATTTCAACATTGAGGACGGCACGCGGCATATTGCCGGCACAATTTTGGCTCTCGATAAATCAAAATAAAATGAACCTCCATCACGCAAAAATTAGCGCGCTAATCATCGCAGGATCGGTTGCGTTCATCGGACGAGCCGAAAGACCGCAGCCGCAGCAAAGCTCGACCGTAAAGACCGAGTCAAACTACAAAGATCTCGGACAATTATTACTGACACATTTTCCATCCGCTCCGTTCCCACACCCGACTCGCGCGGAAGGGCACCAATACAAAACCAATTTTTTCACAGCGGCTGAACATTACGCCGATAACTCCGTCGGCATTTTCATCCCGAAAAATTTTAAGCCAACGAAGAAGCTGGATTTCGTGATCCATTTTCATGGTTGGTTTAACAACGTCACGAACGCTCTACAGAAATATGAGTTACCGGAACAGATGACGGCCAGTGGCAAGAACGCGATCCTGATCGTGCCGCAAGGACCACGCAACGCGCCTGATTCATTCGGAGGAAATCTGGAAGATCCGGATGGATTCAAACGATTCATGGCCGATGTTTTGCAAACACTTCGGCAACAACCTCAATTCAAGAACTGCGAGATTGGAAAAATTATTTTGTCAGGCCACAGCGGAGGTTATCAGGTCATTTCCTCGATATTGGACGTGGGCGGAATGACATCATCAATCCAGGAAATCTGGCTCTTCGGCGCGCTTTACGGGCGAACGGAAAAATTCAAAAAATGGCTTAAGAATTCAACAGGTCGCTTGATCAATATTTACACGGCTAACGGAGGAACGAAAACGGAAACCGCCAATCTAATGAGCGCTCTGAAGAAAGAGGAAACCATCTATTTCTCCAAAAGAAAAGGATGTGACCGTGCAGTCATTGCGCGACAACCGGCTGATTTTTATTTTCACGGAACTACCGCACGACGATGTTTTGCACAAACACCAAACGTTCCTTCAGTTTCTCCAGACCAGTTGCCTGTCAGGGATCAATCCCTAGAAAATAATCAGCGATATCTGCTCGATCCAGAAATCAATCCGTAGCTATTACATTGGCCCGATCAATGTTAAACCAGCACCGGGGTTCACAACCAGATAGTTGCGTCCGGTTTGCGGAAACGTGGTTCGAATCCAAGAAGTTTCTGTGAGTTACTGGCTCGCCGCCAAGGCATGTGCCTCGTCTGTACCTCGAATGAAACTGCCAACATACTTGCTCCGTAAAATCCATTGAGCGTGACCGTCACCAAAAACTACGTTGCCACCATCAACGCCATGATTGTCGCCTGAGTCTGGGAAATCCTCGTTGCGACGATCCGGACCAGGCCCACCATCATCAGCATCATAAATAACCCATACATCTGACGGATTCACCCGTCGACCAACGTAGTTATACTTTGTGCCTGCCTGCTGCGTGCCATAGACGTGGGTAATCGCTGTCTTTTGGGTCTTGCGGATATTAATTCCATTCGCATCGTCAATCCCGCCGTTTTGACCGGCAAAAAATCCGGCGACTTCGTAACTATGGCCGTTCGTGCCGTTTTTTCCGGGCGCATTGTCGCGCAGCGATCTGACATACCGGGTATTGCCATGCATGCGATCCGTATAAAGAAGGACGCCCGAATTACCAGGCCCGCTTGGTCCTTGGTCATTGGGCAACAAACCGACAAAATCGTTTATTACGGCGTTCTTGGTCGAAGGGCAGACAAAGCTTTTTAGGTTTCCGATGTATTGGGGATAGAGCCAGTTCAAATCATCGTCTGAATAGTTAATGACACCGCTCAAGGCTTTTTTATCGTCTTCATCGGCGAACATCTGGCTACCAAGACCCATCTGCTTCTCATTATTCAAACAACCAATTCTCTGCGCTTTCGCCTTTGCCTTCGATAATGCGGGTAAAAGCAGTCCTGCCAGGATGGCGATAATGGCGATGACCACGAGAAGTTCAATCAGAGTAAATCCCAGCAGTCTGGATTTTGTGAACACCGTCTTCGTTCTGGGTTTGGAAACCATTTGCTTCATATTATTCGATCCATTGACACTTACCATAATGACAAAGAAGAGAGGCACCCGTCAAACCAGGGTGCCTCTCACATATTGACGACCGAGTTATTGCAGCCTGATCCGGAAGTATCCTTGACTTCCAGACAGGGCGTTCGTGACGTTAATTGATAGCCCGGTTCCTGAGTTTGTCTTGATCGGTACCCAAGCAACGTTCGTCAGCGTTGACTTGTAGTCCACCACGTAGGCCGGCCCCACTTCGGTTGGATAGCTGAATACCAAGTTTGTTCCAATGGCTGCCACATTGGTTAGCGTCGGAGAAACAGCGAACGTGATGGTGGCCGAAGGCGCGCTTGTGATTGAGATGGTACCATCACTGACCCGCACGGTGTAGGGAACATTAAAGCTCCCCGCTTGAATATTTGTCAGCGTCAATACTCGGGTAGTCGCGCCCGAAATTCCAGCACCGGAAACATTGGTGCCACTGACGAACCACTGGTAATTGGTAACGCCAGAGTACGTCGTTGCCGTAACGGAGAGTGTTGCTGAACCACCCAGGGCCGCAGCCCGGCTGCTGGGCTGAATAGTGATCACAGGGATGATCGCCAGCACCGCACCGCTGCTCACAGTGGTGTAACGCCCATCGCTTACCTCGACCCGGTATGTGCCGTAATCGACACTTGCCAGGGCCGCCACGTTGTAGGTGGCATTCGTCGCATTCGCGATGGAAACATTGTTGCGGAACCATTGATAGTTCGTGACCCCGGTACTGGTGGTAGCCGTCACCGTCAATGTCGCTGGTGCCCCAAGTGCATTGGTTGAGCCGACTGGCTGCACCGTGATGACCGGAGGCGTAATGGTGACAACGCGAACGTTGTCGATGACAGCGTAGGACTGGCCGGGGCTGATCGAGTCGAAGGCGTCTTCATAGCCCACCATGATGTTGCCGGAGGCAAACGCGGTGGCATTGCTATAAGTGTAGATTTTGGTGTTGTTGATCGTCAAGGTGATGAGATTTCCGCTCTTGCTGAGTTCCACATCCGCCCAGATGGGTGTGGCGAAAGTCCCCGACGGAAAGTTGATGTTGCCAGGAGTGTTCGCTGCAGCCCACGGAGGTGATTTGAATGCAGCTGCAACTCCGGCAGCCGTCTGGTTCGTCAGAGTCGTAGGATTGTTGGCGGCCGTGGGAGAGCTGTAGAGGGTATAATTGGGACTCGACCCGTTGTCGGATTCGATTGCGCAAAACAACCCATCAAAGGTCGAGTTGGTTGGTGTTCCGCCACTGCGCCACCAATTGGTCTTGGTGCCGGAGTGATTGATTCCAGCGAGTACGTATTCCGTAGCCGAACTATTGCCCTGCGGCACGCTCATGAACATATCGAATCGCAGAGCGAAGTTGCCGCTGAAAGTCTGGCCGTTGGGGTAGAAATTGAGGGCCGCCGCCGATCCGGTAGCGTCTTTGTTCACGTTCATATAAAGACCGTTGCCTCCTCCGTGCGGCGCTGCGGGAATACCTAAAGTGGCAGCGTAGTCGAAGTTGAAGTCAACATTGTAATCCGCAATGTTATTAGTTTCGACAAACAACCGAGTCCAATTCGCCGTGTGGTCCACATTGAAGTCCTCCGAGTAAAGGACGGTTTCCGCTGGCAAATCGGCATCCACGATTGTGACCAACCCCGAATTGGGCACTCCTATACTATATTCAGCCGCCCCCGCCGCCGCGAGGCTGGCAGTAAAGGATTCACTGCCTTCGACAGATGAATCTGCGACGGGATAAACGATAAGATTTGTCGTTGTCACTCCAGGATCAAAGGTCACAACGGCGTTCGTATAGTAGTCCACTCCGTTTGCCGCCGTTCCGGCGAAAGAAAAATTAACGTTGAACGACGCGGCATTGGTATCACCGAACCGCGTGAGGGTGAACTTGGCATAATCATTGGTTCGCTCATACATTTGCGTGCTTACGTTGGTCATGGTGATCACCGCAGCATCGTTATCCGCAATGTAAGCGATGGCACTTCCCGCACCAAAGTAGGTAACCGAAGCATTAATCGTAAGCTTGACCGTCTCGGTCAGTTCCGAAATCCCATCATCGATGGGTATAATGGTAATGTTGGTTGAAAGGTCGCCGGGGGCGAAAGTAACCGAGCCGGACAGCGCCCCGCCCAATTCGTTAGTATAATCCACACCATTCGTCGCAGTGCCGCTCACCGTGTAGAAGACCGTCAATGGAACACCGCCTGCGGTGCGGGTAATGGTGAAAACGGCCGGGGCTGGCCCCGTCTCTGACGCGTTATTCGTCAGCGCCGCGACCGAGACTACATTCGTGAGTTCGGTTATTTTCACATTATCAATCAAGGTGAAGATCAAATTTGTGCGGTTGGGGTCGGTTGAGACGCCTGTGTTAATGTCGTAATGATTAAAAAGAATGTTGGTCCCCCCCAAGGTGCCAGCATCGGTCACGTTAACGGTGGCGATCAGTATGCCGTCGATCAAGTAGGTGATGGTGTTGGCCACCTTCTGGAGGGATATATCATGCCACTTGAAAGCGAGCGAGCCATTATAGGCGGTGCCGGGCCCCCCTCCGGTGGAGTTCGTCTGCTGTGGGAAAAGGGCAACTTGAGCCACGGGTACGGTTTGACCAGGAAAGTTTGTTGCATAATAGCCGGTTGTAGAACCGGGGACAACGTTGCGGGTTCCAAGCTCCGCCGCATAGACTAAACCCGAATTCGGATCACCGAGTATGGAGGAATCAACACCAGAACTGCCAATTTGATAAGATCCGTCTTGATAACTGATCGCATGAGCGGGGGAATAAACCCGGTAATCGGCAGAGCTTCCACCATCAGCCGTGCCTCCGATGAAAACACTATCAGCTATCCCAGCCACCTGCGCTGTCGTGCCTGCGGTGCCATACCCGCCACCGCCGACCTGCGTGGAACCAGATCCACCACCGGGCATAGGACCGTTGAAGTTAAACCAAGCGTCAAAACGCATTTCAAAATTCGCGGAAATGCCAAATCCAACCGGGGAAACACTGACGCCGGCTGGAAAAACATTCGGTGCGACCAAATTGGCCGCCATTTTTAGAGCGCGAGTTGTTACCCCCGTCGAGTGTGGTGACAAGGGAATGCCAGCCGTGCTGTAGTCGAAATAGAGGTTGGCGTAGCTCACCCCTACAGCAGCAAAATTTGTCTTATAGGTACCGTCCACAGAATGATCTATTTCCCAGTCTTCTGTGAAAACAACCGTTTGTGCTTTAGCGGTGCTGAGTGCTGCACCAACGGCCAGGATTATGGCCAGACCGAGACTGAGGGGAAGGGATTGGATTTTTTTCATACGCGTTCGGGTGGTTACTTGCATTTTTTAACAATGACCCGCACCGAAATTCGCCTACCAAAAAGCTAGGCAACAGCGGCACGTTATTTTTTTGTTTATTAATTAATCTACAACATTAAGCGTTTTCTTTGACGAACAAGCAACAAAAATGTGAAGATAATAAGACAATAATGTCTCATAATTTTCGACCCGTGGTTAAGAGCCTGCCTGAAAAGTAGCGACGGGCCTTTGATCCCGTCCCGCGCCTGCGAGAGCGGGACGGCGGGCGGTCCCGCTCGTGCGAGACGAACCCGCAAAGCTGGTCACTGACCGGCGCACCGCGAGCAACTGCATTTCCGCCGCATCACCCACTTTTAATCACACCCTGAACCAACATCGTTTCCAATTCGAGATTGCTTTTGGCAGGGCGACGGGCAAGTTGACAAAAATAACAGGTTAAGAATTACCGCAGAAATGAGCGAACAAACAGGAGAGTCACAGCAGGGACCAGTAGGCCCTCGCCCCAATCGCCGTCGGCCTTCGAGACGTCGTGGAGGTCAGCGCCGTCCGAGGGAAAACCGTGAGCCGCTTTCCGGCCCAGCGCCAGCAATTGTGCCGGAAGCCAACCCCGGAGAAGAGCCTCTCCTTTCGTCGGCGATCGAAACGCCTGCTCCTTTGGCGCAACAACCGCCAGCCCAGATTCAGCAGCGACAAAACCGCCCGCAGCCTCGCCATCCGCAACCGCAACAGCCGCATCCGAGAATTCAAGGCTCGCCCATCGTGGAGGCCATTGAGCAAGTCGAAGATGTGATCCGCCACTTGAAGGAATCGTTGCGCGAATTGGAAGAGGTTCTTGAAATACTCGACGATGCGCAGCGGCAGCAGATTGGCGACGAAAAAGAAATTGAAATGCTGCGCAGATCGTTATCGTCGTTGCAGCGCGCCAGGGATTCCGTCAGACGAGAGCCGTCGCGCGAAGCATTTCGCCAGTCGCCGGACGAACAACGACCCTCCGCAGAACCCGTGGCAGAGTGATGCAGCCAACGGTCGAATCGGTAAGAATCGACAAGTGGCTTTGGGCGGTGCGCCTTTGCAAAACTCGCAGCATGGCGGCTGACGCTTGCGCCAACGGAAAAGTTCAAATCAATGGGCACCCTGCAAAAGCTTCTCGATCCATAAAACGCGGTGACGTTATTCAAGCGGTTTCCAACGAGGTCCGTCGGACAGTCAAAGTGCTTGCTCCGGTTGAGAAACGAGTGGGAGCGAAATTGGTCGCACAATTTTTTGAGGATCTGACTCCGCCCGCCGAATACTTGAAACCCAAGGAAAAGTTTTTCCAACCGTTCGCATTTCGCCCCAAAGGAAGCGGTCGCCCCACGAAAAAAGAGCGCAGAAGCATCGAAGGTTTGCTGCGCCATCTGCCGGAATGAGAGCGGTCGTGCAACGCGTTTCGCAAGCGAGCGTGAGCATCGGTGGCGCGGTGAAAAGCGAGATTGCGCGAGGGTTTTTGGTTTTGTTGGCCATCGAAGAAACGGATGGCGCGGAGGACATTGAGTGGCTCAGCGGAAAACTGGTTCGCCTCCGAGTTTTTGACGATGAAAATGGTGTGATGAATCGTTCCGTTCAGGAGGTTGCGGGCGAGATTCTTCTCGTGAGCCAATTCACTTTGTTTGCGAGCACGAAGAAGGGAAATCGCCCCTCCTTCATGCGTTCCGCGCGTCCCGAAATTGCGATTCCGATCTACGAACGATTTATGGCGAAGTTAATTTTGGATTTAGGCCGCTCAATTCAGGTTGGCGAATTCGGTGCCGATATGAAAGTTGCGCTCGTCAACGACGGCCCGGTGACGATCATTATTGATTCAAAATTGCGGGAATGATTAACCCCCGCTCCGGCGGTGGCGAATGAGTTCAAGGAATTCCATGCGAGTCCGGGCGTCGTCTCGGAATCGTCCCAACATCGTCGAAGTGATCGCGTAGGAATTTTGCTTTTCCACACCACGCATCATCATGCAGAGGTGCTGCGCCTCGATCACCACGCCCACGCCGTCAGCATTGATCAAGTCGCGAATGGTAGTGGCGATTTCTTGCGTCATCCGCTCCTGCACTTGCAGACGCCGGGCGTAAACATCAACAAGCCGTGGCAACTTGGAAAGCCCGATGACTTTTCCTTTGGGCAGGTAAGCAATGTGGCATTTTCCAAAAAAAGGGAGCAGGTGATGTTCGCATAAACTGTAAAAGTCGATGTCCTTGACGATGACCATTTCGTCGGAATCCACTTCAAAAAGAGCGTCGTTCAACACCGTTTTTGGATCCGCCTCGTAACCTTGGGTTAGAAATTTGAGCGATTCTGCCACGCGCATGGGTGTGCGCTTCAACCCGTCTCGGTTCGTATCTTCACCGAGTAATTGGATTTGTTTCTCTACCAGCTTGGCCATCTCCTCAATCTGATTCATTGGGAAAAAGATGACTTAACCCTCCCGCTCCGTCCAGCCTTTCTCCCGCAGCCAGCGGGACAGGGATTGGACGTGCAATAAATACCTTAGAATACAGGTTGCATTCCCTTTTCAACCTGTCATGTTGCGCCCAGATGTAATGGTTATTTCAGGCATGGTAAGTCTTCAGTTGAAAATTTCTTCATTGATGATTTGAAACCCGATAGTCGGGAACGGTCCCAGAAATCCAGTCAGTCTAAAACAGAAAGTCATCATGAGTAAATTATTCGTAGGAAATCTTTCCTTCAACACCACGCAAAATGATCTGCAAGATCTTTTCGCAGCACACGGCACCGTCACCGAAGTCAATTTGATGATGGATCGCGAAACCGGCCGCCCTCGTGGCTTTGGTTTCGTCACCATGGCCTCCAAACAAGAAGCGGATGCAGCAGTCGAAGCTCTCAACGGCAAAAGCGTTGATGGTCGCGACCTCACCGTCAACGAAGCGCGTCCTCGCGAAGATCGTCCTGCTCGCTCCGGCGGCGGCGGCGGTCGCTCTGGCGGCGGATACGGCGGTGGCGGCGGTGGCGGCGAACGCCGTGAACGCAGCAACCGTTACTAATCTAAAATTTTAACGCGAGGCGTCCTGCAGGTGCGGGACGCCTTTTTTGTTGGCTGAGTCCCGTCAAGATTCGTCCGTGAACACCTTTGAACCTTCCGAAAATTTTCAATTTCCAGCCTGATCCGCTTCAACGTGATTGAACCAGGACCCGAAAAGCCCGGCCAAAATGTTCCGGGTGCGTCAACGTTTGAAATTGGCGGCGGCGGGCAGAATCCCACGAATCCCCCAGGTGCTGGACTCCGCTTTTTTTCAAACCACGTTCCACAATTCCGGTCAGGAACTGGGCCTGAGATACGAGCGCATCGGTTTTCAATCCCATATTTTCTCCAGCCATTTTCAACGCGCTAAAATTCACATGCGCCGTGATGTCTTGCTCTCCCGGGATCGAAAGCAAATCTGCATTCGAGTGGTGATGCGAAATGGCGCGGAGCGTCCCCTGTCGTCTTTCCGGAACAAAAAACTGTTCGTCAAGCAATCCGTAATCGATCGCGACCATTCTCCCCGTCCTGCAACTGCGAATCCCGCACAGGCGGGACGCTTCTGTCCACCACTCTGTCGCTCTGGGGCAAACCTCGGTCGTGAAATCGTCGGGCAAAACTTCGAGCAGCGCTGGATCCACCCCGCTTATGCGGGAGAATGGCACCGCCGACCGCTGATTTTCTCCCGCAGGTGCGGGACGCTTCCAGGTGAAACTTTTTCCATCCCAACCCACCGCCCATTCAAACCAAGTTTTGGTTTGTTGATTCCAACCAAAACGATGCACCGGCATGGCGTCGAATAGTTCGTTCGAAAAAATGATCCGGTTCACCCGAACATTTCTGGAAATGGCCGATAATTCTTTTACCCATCTTACATTTTGAAAACCGGCCAGCGTCTTCTGCTGCCAAGTCTGTCGCGAAACCGACGGCTCGATCATGCAATATTCCAAACGTTCGAAAAGCTCAGGGCGATTCGCACCAAGCCAGTTTAAAAGATCGAGCGCCAGCCTTCCATCGTGCGCACCTGCTTCGACAATTTGGAATCGCGTCATGGTGTCCGCAATTGGGTCGGAATCTGCCTGATCCTGGTGCGTTTCTTCAAACCATTCGGCGAATTGGAACGCCAGAAGTTCACCAAATAAACTGCCTACACTCACGCTCGTGATGAAGTCCCCGGCCCGGCCAATTTGTTCGTGCGTCTCGTAATATCCCTCGCCCGGCGCGTAGAGAGCCAACTCCATAAACCGGGCGAACGAGATGGCCCCGTGTGACTCGATTTCGTTTCTGATTCTGTTGGCAACAAGGCTCATGGGCAGGCGGAATGGATCAACTTGGTCACAAAGCTGCTAACCTTTTGATGCAAACGTATGGCAAAAATTGACGCATTTTTTAATTTGATGTTCGAGCAAAAAGCCTCCGATTTACATCTTTCCACCGGAAACCCGCCGATTTTGCGGATTAACGGCGAGATGCAACGGGTCGATTACCCACCGCTGGAAGGCGATGCTCTCAAGAGCATGCTCTACGAAATCACGCCAGAGTATAAGATAAAAGTTTTTGAAGAAACCGGCGATGTCGATTTTGGATATGAAATTCCAAATGTGTCCCGTTTTCGTGCGAACTTCTTCAACCAGAAGTACGGAATGGCGGCAGTCTTCCGGCAAATTCCAGCAAAAGTGCTTTCCTTCGAAGATTTCGAAAAATTTGACGCCCCCCTTCCCGCTGTCTTGAAAAAATTCTGCATGCTGCACAAAGGTCTCGTCGTTGTCACCGGCCCAACCGGTTCCGGCAAATCCACCACCCTTGCGGCGATGGTTGATTACTGTAATAAAAACCGGAAGGATCACATCATCACCGTCGAAGACCCGATTGAATTTGTGCACGAAAGCAAATCTTGTCTCGTCAACCATCGCGAAGTCGGCATCCACACCAAATCCTTCGCGGCGGCGCTCAAAGGTGCTTTGCGCGAAGACCCGGACATTATTCTCGTCGGCGAATTACGCGATTTGGAAACCATCGAATTAGCGATCACCGCTGCCAGCACCGGGCATCTCGTGTTCGGAACGTTACACACGCCAAGCGCTTCAAAAACGGTGGATCGTATCATCGACGTGTTTCCCGGCGATCAGCAGAACAAGATTCGCGCCACCCTTTCCGAAGCGTTGAAGGGAGTGGTTGCGCAAAATTTGTTCAAGCGCATCGATAAAAAAGGCCGCGTGGCCGCTCTGGAAATTCTCGTTTTCACCACCGCTGTCGCCAACCTTGTTCGCGAAGGTAAAACCCACCAGATCCCCGGCATGATTCAGGTTGGCAAGCGTTGGGGAAATACGCCCCTCGATGATTCAATCATGGATCACTTGAAAATGAAGCGCATTTCACCCGAAGAAGCATACGACAAGGGACTCGACAAAAAGAAATTCCGTCCGTTTCTGGCCAATCCGCCGGAAGATGAAGAACTGTAAATCAACCCGAAATTCACATGCGCCGCACCGAACTTGATTTAATCCTCGCCGCGATGTTGCAATCGACGCCGATGCTCAACTCATCCACCGTCCTCGACGCGAAGAAGGATGTTTCGGATTTAAATTTTACTGTGGACAAACCGCTCCAGGTCGAACATTCCGGTGAATTGATTCAAGTGGTTTGCGAGCCGCCGATTCAAAAACTGACCCCCTTCCAGACCGAGATGGTTGCCCTCAATCTCATCGACGGCAACGTTCGTTTGACCGAAGATTTATTGCGAATGGGTTCCTGTGATTGTTCGTATTCCCTGAGCGACCTTGCACGTTTCCGGGTGAACATTTTTTCGCAACGCGGAAATTATTCCGTCGTCATGCGAAAATTGAACACCGAGATTCCGACGCTCAAAGAGCTGGGGATGCCCAATATTTTCGCGAGCGTGGCAAAAGAAAAAACCGGTCTGGTGTTGGTCACGGGTGCAACCGGATCGGGCAAATCAACCACGCTCGCTGCTTTGCTCAACGAGATCAACGAATCGAAATCAATCCACGTCATCACGCTGGAAGATCCGGTTGAGTTCGTGCATCCGCAAAAACAAGCGACGTTCAACCAACGCGAAATGGGGACCGATTTCCACAGTTTCGCCAGTGGTTTGCGCGCCGCATTGCGCCAGGCACCCAAAGTAATTTTAGTCGGCGAAATGCGTGACCGCGACACCGTCGAAATCGGTTTAACCGCCGCTGAAACCGGCCATCTCGTCGTCAGCACTTTGCACACAATCGATGCCGGCCAAACCGTTAATCGTATTCTCGGCATGTTCGAACCAGAAGAGCAGGAACAGATTCGAGTTCGCCTTTCCGACACACTGCGCTGGGTGATCAGTCAGCGACTTGTTCCGAAAATCGGCGGAGGTCGGCAGGCATTGTTGGAAATTATGGGGGCAAATTTGCGCACGAAAGAAAGTATCACCCAAGGCGAAAGTGAAGGGCGCAGCTTCTACGAAATCATCGAAGCGAGTTACCCCTTCGGCTGGCGAACCTTCGATCAAGCCTGCCTGGAAGGGTATGAACAAGGAATTATCACGGAAGAAACCGCCCTGCTCTATTGCAGCAAACGCGGAACCGTGACGCGCGGCATCGACAACATCAAAAAAGCGCGTGGCGAATCGACCACCACCATGGCTGATTTGCGGATGAAATTTGTGGAAAGCCCCAAATCCGCCTCTCCTCCAAAAACTATAAAATTCAAATGATTTATGGCTGACCAATTTGATTTCATTAGCGATACAGACAAACCTGCGCTGCTGGCGATTTCGACGCCGGATTGGTTTTCCATCGCGCATCTCGCCTTGCTCGAAGTGGGTTACAAGGTTCACCAGATTATCACGCACTCAGACTTTCCGGGGCGCTTCAGCCAGGCCTCGTACCAACTCGTCATCGTCGAAGAAGAATTTGGCGGCAACCCTGTTCACGAGAATCTGACATTGCAACTTTTGCAACGCATGCCGATGAATCAACGTCGTCATTCGATCATTTTGTTGCTCGGCAAATCGTATCAAACGTTGAACACCGCCGAGGCTTTCCAAAATAGCGTTCATGCGGTGATTAATTATTCTGAGATAAATTGGCTCGCTCAGATCACGCAAAAAATTGTCGCAGAAAATGATTTGTTCCTGAATAACTTTCGGGAAATTCAATTACGCGTCGCACAGGCCCAGAAATAACAGGCTGTTTTGGAGAGCCGCGTGTGGCAGTTTGGAATCCATGTCACGACTCGATCAAATCCTAGTGGAACGCGGGCTTTGCGAAAGCCGGGAGAAGGCCAAACGCGCCGTTCTCGCCGGGCAGGTTCGCGTGAACGAACAACTCGCGCACAAGCCGAGCGATTCCATCCGTGGCCATGATCAAGTCACGCTCGTTGCTCCAGAAAAATTCGTCAGCCGCGGCGGACAAAAACTCGAACATGCGCTTCATTTTTTTCAAATCAATGTCACCGGGCAAACCGCGATCGATCTCGGCGCGTCCACCGGCGGCTTCACCGACTGTTTGCTCCAGCGCGGAGTCGCAAAAATATTCGCCGTCGATGTCGGCCACGGCCAACTCGCCTGGAAATTGCGACAGGACTCGCGGGTGATCGTCATGGAAAAAACCAATGCCCGAAACGTCACGCCCGCACAGTTTCCTCAAACCTTTCCGGGAGCAGACCTTGTGGTGATTGATTGCTCGTTTATTTCGCTGCGGAAGATTCTTCCCGCTGCGGTTGCATTGCTGGCCGTTTCCGCTAAAGTCGTCGCGCTCGTGAAACCACAATTTGAAGCGGGAAAAACCGAGGTGGACAAAGGCGCCGGCGTGATTACTGACCCAGCGATTCATGAACGCGTCCTGCGGGAAATTAAAACTTTTATTTCGGAAAACACCCCGTTGCTCTGGTGCGGACAGACTGAATCTCCCCTGCTCGGTCCCGCTGGCAACAAGGAATTTTTAATCCTGCTTGAAAAAATTGCTTAAAAAAATCAGCCTCGTTGGATTAATCACCAACCCGGAAAAACCGGCCAGCAAGGGCGTCGCGGAAAAAACGGCGGCGCTCCTCTTGCGATCCGGCCGCAAAATTTCCTGCGACGCGGCGACCGCCCAGATGGCGGATCTGCCCGGAACGCATTATCCCGACGCCTCCAGTCTGGCTCGTGCCGTGGACCTGTTGCTCGTTTTTGGTGGTGACGGTTCGATGCTTCGCGTTGTCCGCGAAATCGACGGCGCTCTCACCCCCATTCTCGGCGTGAATGTGGGTCGCTTGGGTTTTCTGACTGCTGTATCTTCCAAGGAATTACCAGAGGCTTTGGAAAAAATCTGGCAAAACGAATTTCAAATCGAACCTCGTTCTCTCCTCACCGCCCGTGGGGTGAGCAACGGAAAAAAAATCGCTCTGCGCGCACTCAACGACATCGTGATCAGTCGCGGCGTTGCTCCGCGCATGATTGAGTTGGAAGTCAGCGTCAATGGGAACGTTCTAACCTGCTACCGTTGCGACGGTTTAATCATCAGTTCGCCCACCGGTTCCACCGCCTATTCCTTGTCTGCCGGAGGAGCCATCGTCAGTCCGGATGCGCAAGTTTTTGCCATCACTCCGATTTGCCCGCACACCTTGTCCAACCGCTCGGTCATCGTCAGTGCGAACGCCGTCATCCAGGTCAAAGTCATCAGCGAAACCGTCGAAACCAGCGCCACGGCCGATGGTCAAGTGCGCGTCGATTTGCTCGCTGACGATGTCATCACGATTCGCCGCAGCAGCCGCGCCGCGCATCTTTTGCATCCTGGAGGCAGTTCGTTCTTCGACACCTTGCGCCAAAAATTGCATTGGAGTGGTTCAAACGTTTAAGAAAATGCGCTGCAAAAAAAGATAATTTTATGGTTCGACTAAAAGACATTGCTGAAAAAGCCGGGTTATCCGTAATGACCATTTCAAAGGCATTGCGAGATGCGCCGGACATTTCTGCCAGCACCAAGGTGCGGGTAAAACTTTTGGCTGAGCAAATGGGTTACGTTCCAGACTCGGTCGCACAGGGTTTGCGCAACCGCACTTCAAAACTCTTCGGCCTGGTGATTCCTTCGATGACCAACCCGCTCTACGCACGAATGGTCGGCGCGATTGAAGAGCGCACGCGCGAGTTTGGTTACGACCTGCTTCTTGCGCACACTTTGAACATGACCGACCGCGAGGAATCCAGCGTTCGCCGCCTGTTGTCGCATCGCGTTGATGGGATATTTATTTCGCCGGTTTATCGACTCGCTCCGAGCGCGCCGATTTACGACGAATTGAAACGTCGCGGCACGCCCACCGTGATTCTCGGCCAATGCGGCCCGTTTTGCAGTCAGTTTACAAATGTCGAAAGTGACGATGTGGCCGGCAGCCATGCCGCCACGACTCACTTGATTCAACTCGGACATCGAC
Source organism: Verrucomicrobiota bacterium (assembly GCA_043775015.1). Classification (GTDB taxonomy): domain Bacteria; phylum Verrucomicrobiota; class Verrucomicrobiia; order Limisphaerales; family CANJXF01; genus CANJXF01. Next base: position 10,960 of record JAYVSV010000167.1, on the reverse strand, counting down.
GAATCGCATTTTTCAGCGGCCCGCTCGGCTCACCTTGGGCGCACGAACGTTTGCAAGGCTATCGCCGCGCGCTGCGCGAGGCTGACATTGAACTCGACGATCGCCTCGTCTTTAACGCTGGCACCACCATCGACGAAGGCGCAAAAGCGGCCCTGCAAATGATCAACGAATCGCTCGAAGTCACCGCCGTGCAAGCGGTGAACGACCTCGTTGCGATTGGCGCCGCAAATCTTTTTTTAAATCAAGGCATTCGAATCCCCGAAGATCTCTCCGTGGTCGGTTTTGGAAATATTCTGGCCAGCGAATATTTTCGCGTGCCGCTCACGACTTTGCGCCAGCCAAAACATCGCATGGGTGACGCCGCGATGGATTGCATGATCGAACTTTTGCAGGGTAGGAGGCCGGAATCGAAACGCCTCCCGGCTGACCTCGTCGTTCGAGCGAGCACGGCGGCCGCTCCCATTTCCATGCCTCTCGGTAACGTCCCAAGTCAAACCGCTGCAACTCAAATGACATTATGAAAAAAGTAATCATCTCAGCCATCCTCCTGGTTTTGATCGGAGTCGTCGCAACGATTGCGATTCCTGCTTTCATGCATCGAACTGACCCGAAGGTCGCCAAGTTCACGCAAGACGCGGACAACCTTGTCGTCGGGCTGCAACAATATCGAGAGTTCATGGGCCATTTCCCGACCGGCAGCCTGATTGAAATTTCAAAAGCGCTTTCCGGTCGTTCCACTCAAGGCGACAAAGCCGTCGTGATCATTGTGGGTGGAAAAAACGAAATGAACACCAAGGGAGAAATCGTCGATCCGTGGGGGACGCCGATCCAGATTTACTTTTCGCAGAATGGAATTTTGATTCGCTCCGCTGGTCCAAACAAAGTTTTTGAAGACACAAAATCGTTGAAGCCAGACGATCTCTACCGCTCAAGCTAGTTTTCTTTGGAAGATCAGGAACCATTGGTAATGGCTCAGTTTGGTTTGGAGTTCCGCCTTCAGGCGGTCAGAAGCCGCGTAAACGCGGAACTCCAAACCCGAAAGCAGTTCAAACTAACCCACTACCGAACCGTTGGGTTCTGCAAGGTCAGTCCTACACCGCTGCTTCGAAGTAATCGTCTTCTGCAATGTCTGGGATGCCCACGACCAATACTCGCATTTTGCCACGGGCTCCGTGGATAACCCCTGGTGGAATGTGAACCAGAAAACCTTTGGAAACAACGTGCTCCGTCCCATCGAGGAGTAACGTTCCGCTGCCCTCCAGCACGTAGTAAAGTTCAGTGGAGCGCTTATGGAAATGGAGTCGGGCTCCATCGATGTCCACGGCGTGTGCCCACGCAGCAGGTGACAAGGCGGCATCCTCGTGGCTGATGAGGCGATCGCGCCAGCCGCAGGTGCTGCGTTCGCGAGCTGTATGACCTTCGTGTCGAATGAGAAGTGGGCCAACCGGTTGGGCGGAGTGGTTTTCGGAGTTCATTAAAATTTCCTTTGTCGTAATGAATCAATGAATAACCCACCCGGTTAAAATCTGTCAATTGAGCTAGTAATTAAGAACGAAGCTCGCCGATGATGTTCTTCGACTCCAGTTTTTCAATAACGCGTTCAGAGCGTGTTTTCAGACAGCGCGAAGACTTTCTCCTGGCTCTAATCCGCGAATCAGGTGGCAATTTAAGGTTACGCGAAACTGATTCGGTGAATTTCAAGCAAGGAAAGCATCTGTTTTTTTCAGAATGTGTTTGTCAAACGCGTCATAAACATTACAGAATTTCTGTATGCCTGAATTGAATACACTCCCCGCACATTTGATTGGCGGAAATTTTTTACTCACTGAAACAGATCCCAACCTCGTTTTCACCCCGGAGGAATTATCCTCGGAGCAACGTCTCATGGCGCAGACCGCCGAGAAGTTCATGGAGAAGGATGTCCTGCCCAACCTTGAGGCGATGGAGCATCAGGAGGAAGGATTGACCCTGGGAATTTTCCGAAAAGCGGGCGCGTTGGGCTTCCTCGCCACGGGAGTACCCACCGAATACGGCGGCCTTGGCCTGGGCAAAACCAGCACGGTGGGATTGGAGGAGCAGTTGACCCGGCTCGGCGGTTTTGGCGTGACCTGCGGAGCGCATCGCGGGATCGGCACCATGCCGCTCCATTATTTCGGCACAGAGGCGCAAAAGAAAAAATACCTTTCCAAGCTGGCGTCCGGCGAATGGATGGGTGCCTACGCGTTAAGCGAAACCGGCTCTGGCTCCGATGCGCTCGGACTCCGCACCAAGGCCACGCTGACTCCCGACGGCAAACACTATCTTCTCAACGGCACCAAAATGTGGATCTCGAACGCCGCCTGGGCGGATTTGTTCACGATCTTCGCCAAGGTGGATGGCAAGGTCACAGCGTTTCTCGTTGAGCGAACTTTCCCCGGCGTCTCGACCGGCAAGGAAGAGCACAAGCTGGGCATCAAGACATCCTCGACCCGTCGCGTAATTCTGGAGGACGTCAAAGTTCCAGTGGAAAATCTTTTGGGTGAAGTCGGCAAAGGCGCTTACATCGCGTTCAACATTTTGAACATCGGTCGCTACGGCCTGGGTGCCGGTGCCATCGGCGGCGCGAAGGAATCGCTCAAAGTCGCAACCCGCTACGCCTTGGAGCGCTCGCAGTTTGGCCAGCCCATCGCCTCGTTCGGTTTGATCCAGCACAAGCTCGCAGAAATGGCGACGCAGATTTTCGCAGGCGAAAGCGCCGTTTACCGCACGGCCGCCATGATGGATGCCGTGCAGGACACCGGAGAAATGATGGACTCGATGACCCCTCCTTTTCCCCGCAGCCTGGATGAATTTGCGCTGGAATGTTCCATCATCAAGGTGGCTTGCAGTGAAATCCTCGACGCCGTGGCGGATGAAACATTGCAGATCCACGGCGGTTACGGCTACACGGAAGAATTCCCGGCGGCACGCACGGTCCGTGACTCGCGCATCAACCGCATTTTTGAAGGCACGAACGAAATCAATCGTCTCTTCATTCCCGGATTGCTCATGCGCCGCGCGCAACGAGGCCGGTTTCCGCTCGTGCAGGCGATCACGAAAGTGAGCAAGGAATTATTAGACATGTCACCGCTGGACGAGGGATCAAACAACGATGAATTAGCCACGGCGCAAAAGCTGTTGGTCAATGCGAAAAAATTGGTGCTGTTTATTTCCGGTGTGGCTTTTCAAAAGTACGGCGAAAAGCTCGGCGACGAACAGGAAGTCGTGGCGAACATCAGCGACATGATTATTGATGTTTACCTCGGAGAAAGCGCGCTGCTCCGAACTCAAAAAAATCGCAAGCTCAACGGGGGTTCCTCGGCGATGACCGACCTGACCATGGTCTTTATCAACGATGCGGTTGGCAGGATGGAATCGCAGGCGAAATCCGCTCTGGCTGCGACCTCGGAAGGTGATGAATTGCGCGCTCAATTGGGAATGGTGCGGCGCTTGTTGCGCTGGTCGCCGTTGAATGCAGTGGCCTTGCGTCGTCGTATTGCAAAACGTTTATGCGAAGTCGGCAGCTTTCCTGCACTGGTGGCGGTGAAATGAAACCCAGTTTGAAAAATAAAAAAGCAACGTCGGCCAAGGTGGAACGCAAAGGATCGGCCTATCCAAAAACAACGTTGCCGGAACTGCTGGAGCAAACGGCGGCCAAATCTCCCAACCACACGGCGCTGATTTATTTTGGCGGAAAAATTTCCTACGGGCGTCTGCTGGACCATGTCAATCGCCTGGCGGCAGGCTTGCAGGCAATCGATGTTAAAAAAGGGGATCGCGTGGCATTGATGATGCCCAACTGTCCGCAGTTTGTGGTCAGTTACTTTGGTGCGATGCAAGCAGGTGCAATCGTGACGGCGACCAGCTCGATGTACACTGCGCGCGAAGTGGCTCACCAATGGAATGACTCGGGCGCAACGGTCATTATCGCTGACCGCCGTTTCTATCCGATAATCAAAGCCGCACTGCCGCAAGTCAGTTCTGTTCGACACGTCATTCTCACGAGCCTGCGCGACTATTATCCGCATCCCTTGGAACGTCTTTGTAAAACACTGAAAGCTGCGTCGGACAAAAATAAAAAATTAATCAAGACGCAGAAGACTCTTCCTGCGGTTCATGAGTTTAACGACCTTCTCAGAATTTCCCGCTCGCCCCGACCCAGCGGTGTGGTTCAATCGGACATCGCCTGTTTGCAATACACCGGCGGCACCACTGGAACCTCCAAAGGCGCGATGCTCACGCACGCCAATCTAGTGATCAATGCCTGGCAAGCCAACCGTTTGCTGACCTTGTCCGATGAACGTGCCGAGGTGTTGGTGGCTGCCCTGCCCTTGTTTCATATATTCGCGATGACTTGTGTGATGATTTCTGCGATCTCCATCAGAGCGACCGTGATCATCCTGCCTCGGTTCGAACTGCGCGCCGCGTTGAATATTATTCGTAAACATCGCCCCACCTTTTTCCACGGCGTGCCGACGATGTATGTCGGATTCAATGGCGCGCCCAATGTGGAAAAATACGGATTCAAATCGCTCCGCATGTGCATGAGCGGCGGTGCGGCCATGCCGGTCGAGGTGTTGCAAAAATTTGAAGCACTGACCGGTGGAAAATTGGTGGAAGGTTACGGATTGACGGAAACGTCTCCGGTCACTCACGTGAACCCGCCGAACGGTTCACAAAAAATTGCCAGCATTGGCCTGCCGGTGATTGACACCGAGTCACGGATCATGGACTTGGAAACCGGCACCCGCGAAGTACCCGTGGGAGAAATCGGCGAGATTGCCATTCGCGGCCCTCAAGTGATGAAGGGCTACTGGAACAAGCCCGAGGAAACCGCCCTGGCCTTGCGCAATGGCTGGCTCTACACGGGTGACGTCGCCAAGAAAGACGAAGACGGTTTTTTCTACATTGTCGATCGCAAGAAGGACATGATCATCGCTGGCGGGTTCAACATTTATCCGCGCGAAGTCGAAGAAGTTTTGTTTGAATTTCCGAAAATCAATGAAGCCGTTGTCATCGGTGTTCCTGATCCGTATCGCGGCGAAACCGTGAAAGCCTTCGTCGTTTTGAAAGAGGGCATGACCGCAACGGCAGAAGAAATCCAGGCTTTCTGCCGCGAGCGAATGGCTTCCTACAAAGTTCCGCGCCAGGTGGTCTTCCGCGATTCGATCCCGAAATCAGGCGTTGGAAAATATCTCCGACGCGAACTGCGGAATTTGTAAACGGCAAAAAATTGCCGCTGACCTTTTGGCCTGGCCGGCGAATGGAACCATCTCGCCCGAGAAATTTTGGAGTCCTCTGTCGCATTGTGCTTTTCAACATCGTGCTCTTGCCAGTCACCATCGCCGAATTGAAACTTCGAGCACGCCACCGTCGCATTTCCCATTAGACAAAAACTGCCTCCTGAGTAACAGGATTGAGGTGGTGTTATGCGGGCACGGGTTTCAGGTTGACGGCTTGGGCTTGGTTATGGAAGTTGTTGAGGCGGTAGGGCGCGTCACTCCGTGCGCGCCGCGGCTTGAAAAGTTGGACGACGGCGCGCACGGAGTGACGCGCCCTACCGTGCGGTTCATGGGCGGTTGCGGGCGCGGCGGTTTTGCGGCTCGACAGTTTTGGGGTCACGGATTAGATTAGTCTTCATGGTGTTTGTTCTTCGATCATTACTGGTTGTCTGGGGCGCAAGTCCCACCACCTGTAGCTCGGCTTCCCCCACGGCGCGACGCAACCCGCGCTCACTTCGGAGAGCTGACGCCGCTTTCGCTCTCAACAAAAGCCATGCTGATTAGGCAGCAAAGCACACATTTTATGAAAACATTACTCGTCATCATCGCTTCGACTTTTATGGTGGGCTGCGCCAGCACTGGTCCGAAGGTTTCCAAAACCGATACTAGCAACCAGGCTACGGCAGATTCATTCCAAGCAAGCACAGCACAATACCTCTGGCCATCAGCTCTGTACCCGAACGGCCAGCCGATCATCAACGCGGGTCTTGTAGAGAATTTCCAAGAGCACAAATTCCTGAACCCGGCTCAAATTGACGACGCCATCAAGTCCGGCGTAGGCTCCGGTGGAGTTTATCGCGATCCGTGGGGTAATCCATACGTGATCACGCCGAACCTAAATAACGGTGGCAAAACTCGTGACGGTCTTTAAGAACTTGCAGCCGTATCCTGTGAGCCGATGCCTAACCATGCCGCTGATATGAAAAGCGTGGTCAAGACAGAGTTTACCCGTTAGCGAAAGCTAAAAAGTTTTTGACCACGCCGGACAACCGTCGAACGTCGTGCGACTTGTTTTCAAGTTCAAGGGGTCGGCGGGTAGGCCGACCGGACACCCATTTCTTCCCGCACCCAGCGGCGGATTCAACTAACCATGCCAGGAGTCGAAACGTCTCAAGCAGTCCACGCGAGTTCAGAAATCTTGAGGCGGCGGCAATCCCAATTAAAAAATTCGCGCCCAAGAATTGGAGTCAAGGCAAGGCCGCTTGAAAGTGCTTTAAAAAAAATTCTACTCCAACCCAAGTATCCCTCGGCCGGCCGGAGTAATCATCGATTGATGCCACGGCGGATCCCAAACAATTTCCACGGTTGCTTCCTCGACGCCGGGTAACGAAAGTAATTTTGTTTGCGCGTCACCGGCAATCACGCCGCCCATTCCACAACCGGCCGCAGTCAAAGTCATTTTCACCAGCACCTGGCTGTTTCCGCTGGGCAATGGCTCGACGACCATGTCATAAACCAAGCCGAGATCAACGATGTTCACGGGAATTTCCGGGTCGTAACAGGTTCGCAATGTTTCCCAAACTTCCTTCTCGTCCACTGGCCCGGCTGGTCCGGCTGGTTTTTCCAAAACCGCTTCTCCCAGCGTGGAGGAAGATTCGTTGATGCCTAGTGCGTCAGCATCTTTCGTCGCGATTCGATACAAGCCGCCTTGCGCGTGAACCGTGTAAACGCCGCCTAAAGTTTGCGTGATGTCCACCGGCGTTCCGGCGGGAAGCGTGACGCTGGTGCCGACTGGAATCTGGACTGCGTCGCAATCGCGTTTGAGTTCTACCGAAGTTATGTTGTGCATAAATTTTTCGCCAATCCGTCGAGAAAACAATTTAACCAAGGTTGCCGCCAATGCCAGTGGTTTTTAACGGAGCGCCGGTTTGCAACCGGCTTGACACTCCAAATTTAAAGCGGGTAGCAAACCGGCGCTTCGTTAAACGTTGATAATAAATTGAAACGCGCCCAGTCAATCGGCTAGCCTCGCGCCGTGCAAGCCATTCGCGTCGCATTTTTAACGCATGAGCCGTTCTATCCGCCCTCCGGTGGAGGTTCGGCGGAGGCTGTTTATCTCGTCGAAGAACTCGTCCAACGCGGGCATCACGTTCATCTTTTTTGCCCCAAGCTGGCGGAACCGGAAATGGTGCGGAAAAAATTCGGAATCCATTTGCACGAATTCACGACGTGGGAAATGGGACGCTACACCAAGCTGCGCAATTTCAAATATCTGCTCTACCCTTCTTTTCTCCAACGCATGGTGGAACAGGCAGCCAGGGAAATAAAATTCGACGCGGTGCTTTCCCAGCACGCCATTTCTTCCGTTGCGGCAGGCGGTTTGAAACGATCGCTCGGCGTTCCCGTGTTCATGAATTTTTTGGATTACCTCACCGCGTTCATGGAAACCTGGCCGCCTTACCTCGCGCCACGTCCGGTCATTGGTGCGTTGAAAAATTTCGAACTCAAATTGCCGATTCGCAATAACGCCGACGCCATTTTCACCGTGTCGGACACGCTCGCAGACCTATTCGCGGAAACCGGTTATCCGCGCGAAAAAATTCTTCCCATTTATTACGGCTACGATTCAGAAATTTTTAAATACCAGGAAGGCATTGCACGCGGTTCCGCCAAATCTCCCGTCGTCACGATGCACGGATCGCTTGATTTTCATCATGTCGGCGGGATTGCGTTTGATGCCGTGAAAACGATTTTCCAGGCGCGGCCCGAAACCGTCTTTCGCTTCATCGGCCATCGCACGGCGGCGATTGAAAAATTTCTCCACCGCGCGCAGACCGAAATTCCCGGAGCTAAAATTGAATCCACCGGCTTCGTTCCCTACCAGGATGTGCCCAAACATCTCGCGACGGCGAGCGTTGGAATTATTCCGTATGAAGAATCCATCGGGACGCATTGCGCGTTCGCGGCCAAAGCCGTTGAGTATGCGGCGCTCGGGATTCCGCTGGTTTCCACTCCACTGAAAAGTGTGCAACGTTACTTCCGCGATTTGCCGTTGGTTCGATTCTCAGAATTCAACGGAGCTGATCTGGGGCGCAAAGCGATCAGTTGGTTTGATGAAGCGCCAGAGAAAATTTCCGCAATGGGAAGAGAAGCCAGCGATCGTGTTCGCGCCGATTTGGATTGGCGCGCCATCAGCCGCAAGGCCGTTGATTTTCTGGAAAAAATTTACACGGACGGCGGACATGATGGATTTGCAGACCAGTCAAACCGAGGCTGATTCAGCAACGCGGACAAATTCATGAGCGCGGTCGAGAAATATCGAGACGGCATCCGGACGGTTTGCTGAAAATATTTTTCCGGGAGGAAAGTTGAGACGGAGGTGTCAGAAATTTGCGGATTCGAATGAACCGCCGGAAGGAGGGCTGCCAAGAGACTGAGATTTCTGTGCAATTTTAATTTGATCTTTTTGCAACAGTTCGAGAATCGCGAGGTTTACGTCGTCGCTGGATTTTGGAAACTTGAGGACGATTTGTACATGGGGGAGGCGTTGCTGCCGGATATACCGGAGCGCCTTGGACGTATGTTTAAAGTCCCGCGCCTCATCAGGATTTTGAGTCACTGTGTCGCGGTCGGACAAAAACAAAAATGTAGTTGTGCTCTGAATCAGCACTCGCATGTGCTGTATATTCCGCTGTGGCGTTAGCGTTACAAGACAAAAACAATTTTGTGACATTTTTTTTGAAAAAAAACAGAGCAAAACAGACTTTTCAGGAAAATAACTGATGAAAAATGGGCCACGCTCTTCTAAAATCACTTCGGTTTGACTGGCGTGAAAAACCGGCGACCTCAATCCAATTCGTTCTGAGAAAGTTTACAGCATGAGAAAAATCCAGGAAAAACTCCGGATCGCTCGCGGGGAACAACCCGCCGAATTACTTTTTCGCAACGCCAGTCTCGTCAACGTACTCAGTGGAGAAATTTATCGCGAACACGTGGCGGTGGACGACGGGCGCATCGTCGGACTCGGCGATTACGAGGGAAAAAACGTGATTGATCTGGATGGTGCTTATCTCGCGCCCAGTTTCATAGACGGCCATTTTCACGTCGAAAGCACGATGCTCACTGTTCCTGAATTCACCCGCGCGGCGGTTCCACACGGCACCGGCGCAATGGTGATCGACCCGCATGAATACGCCAATGTTCTCGGTCTGGAGGGAATTCGCTACGTGCTGGATTCGAGCAAAAATCTTCCCATCGACTTTTTTATCATGCTGCCGTCGTGTGTTCCGGCGACGCATCTGGAGAGCGCGGGCGCCAAATTTACGGCGGACGATCTGGCATTGATGATTGGGGACGACCGCATTGCCGGGATCGCCGAATTAATGAATTACCCCGGAGTTTTTCTTGGGATGGAAAGCGAACTGGCCAAAATCAGAGCGGGCAAAGGAAAGGCGATTGATGGACACGCGCCCGGTTTGCGCGGGAAAAATTTAAACGCCTACGTTCTGGCCGGGGTGTGTTCCGACCATGAGAGCACCGAACTGGAGGAGGCTCGCGAAAAACTTCGGCTGGGCATGCATTTACTGGTGAGGGAGGGAAGCACCGAGCGGAATCTCGAACACATCATTTCGCTGATTACTCCCCAGAACGCCTCGAATTGTTCCTTCGCGACCGATGATAAACTCGCCGGCGATATTGTTTCTGAAGGGCACATCGACCACTCGATTCGCAAGGCCATTGAACTCGGGGTTCCGCCGGTGACCGCCATTCAAATGGGGACCATCAACACCGCGCGACATTATCGCTTGAAAAATTCCGGAGCCATCGCGCCTCGTTATTGGGCCGACTTTGTGGTGTTTGACGATTTGAAAAACCTCGTGGTGAAACAGACTTACAAGAAAGGCATTCTCGTCGCAGAGAATGGAAAATATCTCGGGGCAAAACCGGAAGCCATCACGCGTCCGCGCAGCACGATGAACATGAGTTATTCGGCGCCGAAAGATTTTCAGGTCGCCGCGAATGGCGCGAAAAAAATCAAAGTCATCGAAATTATTCCGCAACAAATCGTGACGAAGGCCGCCAGCGCAATCCCGAAAATCGAAAACGGCGAAATTGTTTCTGATGTCGAGCGGGACATTTTGAAACTGGTCGTGGTCGAACGCCATCGCGCCACGGGAAATGTCGGGGTTGGTTTCGTGCGCGGTTTCAAGATGAAACGCGGCGCGCTGGGATCCACCGTGGCGCACGACGCGCATAACGTGGTGGTCGTCGGCACGAATGACCTGGATATTATTGCCACGATCCAGGCACTGGAAAAAATGCGCGGCGGACAAGTCGCCCTTGCCGATGGGACAGTCCTGGCGGCGCTCGAACTTCCCATCGCTGGTTTGGTTTCTGACGAACCGCTGGAATCAGTCATCGAAAGCATTGCTAAATTAAATTCCGCCGCGAAAAAACTGGGTTGCGAACTGGACGCGCCCTTTATGAGTCTTTCCTTCCTCAGCCTGTCACCGATCCCCGAATTGAAGCTGACCGATCAAGGGTTGATTGACGCTGTGAACATGAAAATTACAAATCTGGTGGAAACATAATTCACATTACCCCGAATTCCGAAATAGGAATTGGAAACAGGCGGTGTAGCGGCGGGCGTCCCCGCCAGTAGTGTTCGGCCAATGGTGTGCTGCGTGGCTATTGGAGGAGGCATTGGAAATTTCAGCGGA
>JAYVSV010000166.1:0-7884 GCA_043775015.1 Verrucomicrobiota bacterium | reverse complement strand
CTGTCTGAAAATGTAGCGTCGGCCATCTTGGTCCCGCATGGGCGGGATGGAGCCGTGGCGTCTCGCCCGGCGGAAAAAGTGCGAGCCGTGTTGGAGAGCCGCGGATTACCTGAATCTCTTCTCGCGATACTGCCCCAATCCGGGCGGCAAGATGCCGTCCTCTACGGCAGGCCAGAGGCCCGCCGCTACTTTTCAGACAGGCTCTGAGCGGATGCGAGGCCGCTCACCCCGCCTTCGAATGTACCTACCTGTCAGACAAACAACGACGCCAAAATCAACGCACCGACAATGGTTCGGTTCAGGCAATTGCAAAATGCTGTGATACGAACAATCAACTCATTTTATGTTTAACCAGTTGCTTCTCGCATCCAAACGCAGCTTGGGCGGCTCCCGGGGAATTCTTTTCCTGTGTGGCCTGATGTGTCTGTGCGCGGGCGGCCTTTCCTGCTCCACTGCCGCCCTCAACTTCGGCTCTGGGTCTCCCAAACTGGCGGCGGAAGTGACGACCTGGCGCGATGGAAACGTGATCCACGTCAATGTGGATAACTCCGAGCGCAGTGAAGTGACGCTGACCTTTGATGTCAGTTGCACGAACCTGAAAGGCAGCGTTGCGTTTCCGCACACGGTCACTTTCCAAACCGGCCAGACCGAGGCGTTCACGCTGGCGCCGATCCAGCCGGACGCGCCGTGGCAATATTCGTACAAGACCTATTTCAAGCTCGGGAGCAGTGACGCCGTACATGACGATTCAGTCGTTTATCAACTGCCCTACGCTCCGGGCCGCAGCTACAAGGTATCGCAGGGCTACAACAGCGGTTTCAGTCATCACGGGGCGGAACAATTCGCGATTGACTGGAAGTTGCCCGAAGGCACGGAAGTTCGGGCTGCTCGTGGTGGACGTGTGGTAAGGGTCAAAGACGACTCGAATGTAGGCGGGAGGAAGATCCAGTTCGACCCGTGTAACAATTTCATCATCATCCGCCACGAGGACGGAACGTTGGGTCACTATTGCCATCTGAAAAAGGGCGGGGTCAAGGTAACGCCCGGCCAGATCGTGTGGGCTGGCCAAGTCATTGCCTTATCGGGGAATACCGGCTTCTCCAGCGGTCCGCATTTGCATTTTTGCGTTTACAAGACGCTAGACGGCCGCCAACGGGTCACGATCCCGGTGAAGTTTGAAACCGCCGATGACCGCGCCGTCACGCTGGTCGAAGGTAACTGCTATCGCACGCCGGAAATTGGCGGCGCGAAGGTTGCACTCCGGCGCGCATTCACCACTACATGGTTGCGCTAGGGCGTCAATCTGGGCGGATTCCGGAGCTATTCGCCCCGGTCGCCCGCCCACCCATCTGCACGTTTAGGTTTGCAGAGCCTGAGGGATTTCATTTCTCCGGCACACTGTTCGTGCGCTTTGGATCATTTGGCTGGGTGCCATTTTCGGAGGAGTTGTTCACACCGCTTTGATCGCGGGCTTTCAGGCTGCTATTATTTCCGCTGCTGCCGGTACCGGTGTTGACGCCATCCGGGCTGCGAGCACCTCCCTGATAATTATTGGTAGTGCCGTGGCTATTGTACGTATTCGACGCGCCACCGGAACCGGTGTTGTAATCGTCGCGTGAACCGCCCTTGTTTCCGCATCCCGCCAAAGCGAGCGCTGCGCCAGATAAGACTATGAGACTTAATATTTTTTTCATATTTTTGTTTTTTACCTTTCTAAAGAGCCAAACTAAACATCGGCATCATCTTCGACAATGAGGAGAACACCTCCTTTTTCGCGTAGGAAAGCCCCCTCAGTTGAAGCCGGGGCGAAAGAGATAAAGACTCAAGCTGCGGGGCTAGCCCTAATGCCTTTCGGGAATTCGAAGTATGGGAAAATGGCTGGCAACTTGAGGCTACGGCATTCCGACAATCCCAAAGGGATTGAGTCCTCCAGCCCAGGGTTGTCCCGCAAAGCGGGACAACCCTGGGTCGCCGGCAGCTCGTTCCTCGCAACCCTGGGCTTTGGGTCGGAATCCCGTTGGGATTCAACTTTGGAATTCCCGAAAGGCATTACCTTTAACACGACATGATTATGATTTTTCAGATCATCCCGATAATTCGGATTGCCTGGCCGAAAGTTGAGAAGCCGGTTGCGAAGCGTCAAATCGAGCAACCGGTGCCTTGAGCGTCGAAGTTTTTCAGCAACGTCTCCGGCGACCGAGTTTGCGCGATTACCCGAGGTATTTGACAGCTGCTTGCTCATTCAATTTAGCATGTGAACCATTGGGTTTTGCGCACACTACTAAAGCGCACCCTCACTTAGCCGAATCCATGCGGTTGGGATTTCTTTTAACCACGGATGGACACGGATAAGCAGGCAGTAACGGTTTCAAGATGTCTCCCACCAAACGGTGCGCCTGCCTCTACAACCGGAAATTTCCATTCTCACCGCTTTATCCGTGTCCATCTGTGTCCATCCGTGGTTTCAATTGAATTGTCCCGGTTTAGATGTGGGTCAACTCTGAAATTTTTCTTGAGTTAGCTAATGGATGGACTAACCTGTCGCCATGATTGAAGTAACGATTCATCAGGCCAAAACCAATCTCTCGAAATTGCTGGTGAAAGTGCAGTCCGGGCGCGAAATCATTGTCCGCAAGGGAACGCAGCCCGTCGCCAAGTTGGTTCCTTATCAGAAGCGAACTCATGTCCGTCCGCGCACCGGCGAAATCACTTCCAAGCGGGTGAAATATTCCAAAAATTGTTTTGCGCCGTTGACGGCTGAGGAATTGAAAGCCTGGGGAATGGCGTGAAACTGTTGCTCGATACCTGCACGTTCGTCTGGCTTACCCAAGAGCCGGATAAAATCAGTTCCAAAGCCAAACGAGCCATCGACCATGCCGCGAATGATTTGTTTCTCAGCCACGCCAGCATTTGGGAAATTCATTTGAAAGCGAGATCGGGAAAACTTGAATTGCCAGATTCGCCTCGTCTCTGGATTTCTCAACAGCTTGCTGCGCGCGGCGTTGCTGATTGGGCGATTGACCTCGAATCGCTGCACGAAACCAGTGAGTTGCCGCCGATTCACAAAGACCCGTTTGACCGATTGCTTTTGGCGCAAGCGCACATTCACCAGTTCCACATTGTTTCGCCGGATGAATTTTTTGTTGAATACCGCGCGAACGTAATTTGGTGATCAGGCAGGTTGCTGTTTTTCACGCCGCCGCAAATCTCGTTCGTGTTTTTTGATTTCGCCGCGCAATAATTCTTCTGCCGACCAGCCATTGCTTTGCGCGGATTCGGCCAGCGAAAAAAGTTTTTTTGCGATGGTGGACTTGCTTAACTTGCGAGTGTTTTTACCGTCGGCAAACAACTTCGCCTTGCGCGCTTTCTTCAGCAACTTTTCTGCGCGAAGCAGGGCAGGGAGATGTTTGGGAATTCCGTCGAGGGCGGAAGATCGTTCGTGTTTGGTTCCGTGTTTTTCCGCGCGTTTGATTTTTTCCCAATTCGCCCAGACTTCATCGACATTTTTGACTTTGGTCGTGCCGAAAACGTGCGGATGGCGGCGAATCAACTTGTCGGTGATGTGACGCGCGACTTTTTCGAAATCGAATACGCCGCGTTCTTGGCCGAGCTGGCAATGGAAAACAACTTGCAGCAACAGATCACCCAGTTCTTCGGCTAGTTCGTGATCATCGCCGGATTCAATCGCATCAATCATCTCATAAACTTCTTCGACCGCGTGAAAACGAAGGGTCATGTGATCTTGCTCGCGATCCCAGGGACAACCTATGGGCGAGCGAAGTTTGGCCATGACGGCGATCAGGTCGTTGATGGCGGCTGATTTTTTCATTCAGATCTTAATCCTAATCGTAATCTTACTCTTAATCTTTCTGACCAATCTGGAGATTACGATTAGGATTAAGTGTAAGATTAAGAAACTGTTCGTTCACAAAATAACAAGATTATCGCGGTGAATCACTTCGGTGCGCGGCAGGTCGCCGGTCTTCAGCGCGTCGGAACTGAAAGCCGAAATGCCGCGCGCAAACTCGGTTCCGTTCGTGTCGCAAACGCGAACCACTTCGCCCGCCGCAAAATGTCCTTCGCACTTTGTGACGCCGGGCGGGAGCAAACTGGTTCCTCGTTCGCGCAGCGCTTCTTTGCAGCCGTCGTCCACATACAAAGTCCCGCGCGGTGCATGGAAAAATGCGATCCACCGTTTTCGGCCGGGCAGTTTGACCGACTGCGGTACAAACAAGGTTCCTTCGTCGTTGCCGGATAAAATTTGTGCGAGAACGTCGTGTTTTGCACCCGCCGCAATCACGAGAGGAATTCCAGCTCGCGCCACAATTTTTGCCGCCTGCACTTTTGAAGCCATTCCGCCGACCGCAGTGTCACTGGTCGTGCCCCCCGCCAACTTTTCCAAAGTCTCGTCGATTTGTTCGATCACGTGAATGGTTTTCGGATTCTCTTTTCCGAAGTTCTCTATCACTCCATCGACGGTGGTTAAAATCACGAGAAGATCAGCGGGCAATAAACAGGCGACGAGCGCTGAGAGTTTGTCATTGTCGCCGAATTTCAATTCCGTGAAGGAGATGGCGTCGTTTTCATTGATGATCGGGACGACGCCATGTTCGAGCAGCGTGACGAGCGTGTTGCGCGCGTTGAGATGGCGCTCGTGATGTTGCAGGTCATCGTGAGTCACCAGGACTTGTGCAACGTTGAGACCGAACTCCGCAAAAAGTTTTTCGTAAGTGGCCATCAATCGCGATTGGCCAACGGCAGCGCAGGCCTGCATCTCAGCGAGTTCAGCGGGGCGTTTGGTGTGGCCCAAGACGCCCATCCCAGCACCCACGGCGCCCGAAGTGACGATCACGATTTCCTTGCCGGCTTTGCGCAATGCGGCGGCTTGCGTGACCAATTGGTTCATTTGCGCGAGGTCGGGTTGCTTCTGGCTGTTGGTGAGAACTCCCGTTCCGAGTTTCACAACAATGCGGCTGACGTTTTTTAGCGACTCACGAAACATAAAATCGGGCGTCAAGTTATAGGGCAGGGTCAATATCCGGCAAGCCGCTGTTTTTCTATTGCCGAGCAGGTATCGGCTGACGCCTAATATCGGAATGCGCGAACCATCATTGGATTTTTTAAAAACGCTCGTTAACACGCCGAGTCCGTCCGGACACGAAACTCGCGGCCAACGAGTCTGGCTGGATTACGTGAAACAATACGCGGACGAAACATTTTCTGATTCATACGGAAACTGTGTCGCTGTTTTGAACAAAGGAGGTTCTCCACGCATCATGTTGGCTGCACACGCGGATGAAATCGGGATGGCAGTGAATTGGGTCAGTGAAGAAGGATTCATTTACGTTCGCAAATTAGGCGGAGTCGATCCCGCAATTACCAAAGCCAAGCGAGTCATCATTCACACGAAGAAAGGTCCGGTGAAAGGGGTCGTTGGAAATGTGGCACCTCACTTGATGAAAGCGGAAAAAGACCCGAAGCCGCCGAAGATTGAGGATTTGTTCATCGACATCGGCGTGGCCAATCGGGCCGAGGCGCTAAAATTAGTTCAAGTTGGGAACCCGATCACGCTTAACCACGAATTCGAAATGTTGCGCGGTGATCTGGCGATTGCCCGCGCGTTTGATAATCGCATCGGCACCTGGTCCGTGGCCGAAGCGTTGAGATTATTGAAAGAGGGCAAAGGAAAGCTCAATGCCGAGATTTGCGCGGTCTCTAATATCATGGAAGAAGTCGGTTTGTTCGGCGCGCGGCAAATCGCTTATTCGCTCAAGCCGGACGTGGCTTTGGTGGTCGATGTCACACACGCGACCGATTACCCGACCGTCAGCAAAGCTCAGCATGGCGACGTGAAAATTGGTTGTGGACCGACTTTAACCCACGGCGGCTGTAATCATCCTGTGGTGGTGGAACGTTTGGAAGCCGTTGCTGCAAAACAGAAAATTAAACTTCAGCACGAAGCCATGTCGGCGACCAGCGGCACTGATACGGACGTTATTTTTTGGACCCGGGGCGGAATCCCGAGCGCCCTGATTAGCTTGCCAAATCGTTATATGCATTCGCCTGTCGAATTGGTCAGTCTGAAGGATTTGGGACAGATTCCTGTCCTGTTGAGTTACTTCGCGCTTTCCGTTAAGAAGGGCGAGGTCTTTAAAGTTACAGTCTGAGCAATTCTATCAATCTCCGCGTTGGGCCTCTAAAACGGTTTCGAGGCTGATATACGTTGCTTAACTTGACAACAATTGTCGGTTTCCCCTACTGTTTTCGTGACTGTAATTCTCGAAGCAAGACAGCTTTGTATTGTTTTTATGCCTGATCGGGACGCGTAGGCATTGAAGCTGCTTAACTCATTTTTGAAAAATTGTTGCCGTTACTATGAAAAAAGAACAAATGAATCGAATGCTAAGAATTTGTCGGATATTTCTGCTCTCTGTTTCACTCTTGGCTGGAATTGATAGTGCCAAGGCAGCATCCGATGACCTCCAAGGTCAAAGCAGTCTGGACACCAACGGTACGCCGAGTGGAATCTGGATAAGCGGCATCGTGCAGAATTGGCTCGAACTGCAATACATTCCGTGTCGGAGCTTATTGCTTCCAGGCCCCGTCAGCAACAAAGTGGTGACGGTCACATTTGCGCACAATGACGGCCTAATTCCTGGAATTCAAAACTTATCCAGTTTTGTTCCCTCCTCCAATGTGGTTATCACAGCTGGACCGACTTTAACGGTGGACCCCACTGGCAACTGGTATTATCAATTCACGGTTAATATCACCAACAATCAAGCAGGCTCGATTCAGTTTCTCGCCCGGCTGGCGGCTGGCTGCCATAATTTCGTGGGTAGTAAATTGAAACTTAACAGTCCACCTCTCCAAATTTTTAAGCCGGGTGTAGGTCCCGGAAGCCCTGATTTGACGGTTAAAAAGGCAGGGCCAGCTTTGGCTGCTGCTAGCGAAATTATTTCTTATACAATTTTTTACACAAATAACAATGTCTTTGGGAGTACTCCTGCGAAAGGAGTGCAAATTACCGACATCTGCCCGCCTTCCGTTACGTATGTTGATGGATCGGCTTCGGGCGGAGGGACGCAGATCGGAAATACTATCGTTTGGGATTTGCCGGATTTGGCCGTGGGAGCCAATGGGTTTGTTACTTATCAGGCCATGGTGAATTCCAATGTTGTCGCAGGTTCTTCCTTCACCAACTACGCAAGCATCGACAGTTCGCAAAATGATCTCGATCCCGCGAACAACACTTCATCTGTAACGACGACCGTTCAGAATATTAGTCCGCCCGTCGCAAACCCTGATTTCTACACTGTAAATATAGATGCTATTTTGACGGTGAATGCTCCTGGCATTCTCACCAACGACACCTCTCCAGGTGGTAGTCCGCTCACCGCGATTCTTGCGAGTAGTCCAAGTTTCGGGTCGCTCGTTTTCAATACAAATGGTTCGTTTGTTTATACTCCGACTAATTTCAATAGCACCGACACGTTTACCTACCGCGCCAATAATGGTGTGACAAATTCTGAACTCATGACCGTGACGATTACGATTATCCCACTGCCGGTCATCGTGGTTTCGTCTCCGACAAACCAGACGGTTTGCCCTGGAACGACCGCGACTTTCAATGTGAGTGCGACGGGGACGGCCTTAAACTATCAATGGTATGGCAGCTTGGGAATTTTGCCCGGTCAGACTAATAACAGTTTCAGCCTGACGAACGTCACTTCGAGTGATGCCGGAATCTACAGCGTGGTTGTAAACGGGGCCGCAGGAAATGCGGTGACGAACAGCGCGAGCCTGGTGGTCAATCAGAACGTGTTGATTTCGGGAGCGCCATCGAACCAGACCAACTGCCCTGGAACGACGGCGAATTTCAGT
>JAYVSV010000165.1:0-9514 GCA_043775015.1 Verrucomicrobiota bacterium | reverse complement strand
CGAGATTTCAAAGGCCACGTCGCGCACCTGCTCCGGCGTCAGGGCGTCGTAGCGTTTGAAGGCGTCGAGGAAATAGAAAACGGCGGCGGGTTGTTTGGCCGAGAGGAGCGCGGGGTTGGTTGTGCCTTCCTTGAGCGGCGCGGCGGTCGCTTCGTGATGGCCGGGGTCGGGCCGCCATTCATACCAGTCGCGCAGGCCAACCATGTCGGCGAACTCATCCACCAAACGATATTCGTCGCCCGGCCCAAGATTCTTGCTGCGTTCCTGCCAGTGTTGCCAGAGTTTTTGCGACAGGCCGAAGGTTTCCTCCCGGCGATACGGTGTGGTAACTTCCGAAGCGCCGCAAAACAAATCATCGAGGAACAGCGCGTAAGCTCCATTCAGCGCGAGGCTGGCGAGCAGGATTTTTCGGGGCGTGAACCGGCGGACTTCCGGCTTGCTGCTGGTCTGCCACGCTTCGCCAGCCATCAGCCGTACGGAAAGGAATTGGGCGGGGCGAAGCGGCGGGAAGGTGGCGCGGAGGTGGCGCTCGATGAGCATGTCGAGCGGACAGTTGAACAGGAATTCGCAGAGGCCGTTGACGAGCGTCAACGTGAGGCCGGTGATTTTCTGCTCGGAGTAGCCGGCCTTTTCCCACTTGCGGATGTCGCCCGCGAACGACCGGATGGCGGTGTCGCGCGACCGGGCGGTGGTGGTGAAGAAAAGGTTTTTGCCCGCCGAGCGCGCTTCGGCTTCGAGCTTGAGGTGGGTGAGTTCGTGGCTCTGGATGTGGGCAACTAATGGGGGGGGGTAATCCGCTCTTATCTTCAGCAAATGGAAGTCACGATTGTGCTTCCACGCCATCTGAATGGTCGCGCCGATCTGGCTCTCGAATTTCTCTTCCTGAATCCGAATGGGAAAGCCCGAAAGAGTTTCCATTTCCGCTTTGTAATTCTGAACGAGTTTGAAAGCGTCGGACTGGTTGCGCTCCGCGAGGTCAACCTGCAGCTTGGCGAAGAGTTGCCGCGCGCCGTCGTAAACCGGTTTCGACCGCGCGTCCTGCATCTTGGCGCGAGTGAAAAGTCTTTCGAGCGCAGCGAGAGATTTGTTTGGCTGCTTCGCATCGTGGTAGGCGATGGCTTCGCCGTAGTAGGCGTTGGCAAAATCCGGGTTGGCTTGAATCGCCCGTTCAAAAAGCGCGATGGCTTCTTCGGATTTCCCCCGTTCGTGCGTCATCGCCGCCAGGCTGTTCAAAGCCCAGGCGTCGTCCGGTTTAATCTCCAGTGCCTTGCGAAGAAATTTCTCGCCGGTTTCTTTGTCTGATTTTTCGCGGATGTAAAGGTTGGCCAGCACCACCCAACTCCGCGCATCGCCTGGATTAAGGCGAAGCACTTCGATCAAGTGATTCGTAGCATTTTCGACGTCGCCGGTTTCCACATAAGCCATCGCCAAGTCACGGCGCGCGGTATTCAGTGTCGGCTGCAGTTCCAAAGCCCGCTTGAGTATCCCGATTGCCTTTTCGTAATTTCCCTCGGCGGCGCGTTTGCCGGCGCGTTCGGCAAGCCGCGCAGCTTCAGCCTGGGCCGCCGTGGATTCTTCGGGGTGTTGGATGACCACTTCGTCACCTTCGATCTGAACCAAAACCGGCTGGGATAGAAATCCGAACCGCTTGAGCACAAGGACAGTGACCGTCGCAATGTCCGGAGATGCCGGAGCTGGCTGCCCCTCAAAGTTAAAGAGCTCAGAAATCTTCATCCGGATTGTTCGCATCAGACTCACCCCTTTACTCCCTTCAACAAATCGGAAGCAGGAATCCCGAGCGCTTTTGCAATCAGAACAACGTTCCGAATGCCTGGATTGCGGACGCCGCGCTCGATGTCGCTGAGGTAGGTCCGGTCGAGGTCGGCCTTCTCGGCGAGCGCTTCCTGGGAGAGTTCTTTGGCCCGGCGGTGCCTGGCCAGACTCTGGCCAAACGAGCTGAGTATTTTGTCGCGCTTTCGCATGAGGCATACTTCACCCCATTGTCGGAAATGAGTCTATCGGTGATGAGTGACAATGTTTCGACGTAAGGAAGTCGCGACAATTCACAGGATGGGGTCTGGGTCACCTTACTCCTCCACCGGCACGACCAGCCGCTCCATGATGTAATCTTTGCGCTTGGGCGTGTTCTTGCCCAGGTGAGAGCCTGATTGAAAACTACGAGCAGTGCTGTTGTTGAGCAAAAGGCTGGATGGCGAGGCGCGACGAAGGAGAATCCCCTTCATGGGTCTTCAACTGAGGAGCAACGAAGCCAGACGGCTTTTTGCTCAACAACCCTTCGGGCGGCAGGTCTTTTGACTGTGGGCGGCGTTGGCTCAGTCGTCACAGCCCGCAGCGGGGATGCTCCTTCTTCGCCGCCTTGCCCACACCAAAAATCCCAAGCCGCAGCACCGCTCGCAGTTTTCAATCAGGCTCTGAAAGTTGAAGATCGGGGCGGACTCGGCGCGCGGGGCGTATTCCACATGGTGGCCGTGCGCCAGCACCATTTCCTTGCCGATGAATTGCGCGCGTTCTTTCGGGCTGATTTCGCCCAAGCCTTTGAACCCCATCAATTAATCAGGACTCCGCCTTTTCCATCTGCCCGCGCGTGACGCCGAGTTGATTTTGCAATTTCAATTCGCGCCAGACTTGTGAGCCGGTGATTTCACCGCGCAACAGGGCGCGATATTTGGAAATTGTTTGCACCACTTCTTCCGGCGATTCGTTCACGAATTCAATCCGAAATTGCCGCACACCAAGCTCAGTCAGGCGAGCAACGTATTCCGCTCCAGTCTGCGCGCGGGCATTGAAAACCGTGTTGCGACAGCCGACATCAGCTTTTAACGGATGCTCCATGCCAACACGGTCGCGCAATTTCACGTCATGGGTATCACAGGGACGTCCGCAGTTCGTGAAGTCTGTGCCTTTGGAAAGAAACGCGCAAAACACGCAATGCTCCATGTGAAACATCGGCATGTGCTGATGAATCGTGATCTCAAACCACTCCGGCGGCGCGGATTTCAAAAGCGCTTCGAGTTGCGTGATATTCAAATCGTACGAAGCCGTTAGTCGTTCCAAGCTAAATTTGTTTTTGAAATAATCCGCCGTGAACGCGTTGGCGACGTTCAGTGAAAAATCTCCGATGCGCCGGGTGTCAGCGAAAAATTTCAAGTGGTCGTAGTTGCGAACCAAATAACCATCGGCGTTGCACGAGCGAACCTGATTCAAAGTCCACTCTTCACCCGTCTTGAAAATACGCGGCGGCGCGACCCAAATTGATTTTTGTGGATCGGAACAGCCGAATGATTCATGCGCCACGCGAACCGCTTCGCGATATTTTTTTGGATCTTCAAACTCGCAGTAAATGGTTTGCACACCGCACCGCAACGTCACCTCCAGTTGCGCCATGCTGCGAACGAGGACAATCAGTTGTGCGGTAGGGACGCGTTCCACCGCGTCCCCGACTTTTCCTAAATTAGAATCCCACGAAGAAATAATTTGGGACGAGGTGGAACTCGTCCCTACCAAGCTCCATCTTTTCGGCTGCGCTCGCAAAATTTCCAACCGACTGACAGCTTCGCGCCGCAACCGATTCATTTCGCTCATCGGCAAAATGACTTCGCCTTCCAAAAGATTTTTCAACTCGCCGAGTTTGAAGGGCGTTCCGCCGAGCCGACCAAACTGTTCGCGCAAAAGTTCAGTGGTCAAAGGTCGTTTCTCTGCCTTCTCCAACGGTTTGGCGGAAATCTCCTTCACCACATTTCCAAGTTCGTCGCGAAGAATCAGCGTGAGCGGCAGGCCAATGGCGCCATGAACCTCGATCTCGATGTTGCGCTGAAACTGCGGCAACTCACCCGCGAAAGTTTGCCGCAACCGTTTGTCGAGTTCGGGATCGCTCGTCTTCCAAATTTTATCTCCGACATGAATGCGACTGAAATCCAAATTTCCCCAGCCGAAAGCGAGCGCGACTTCACCCAATATCGGAGACGATTTGAGGAGGCTCTGATGATCAGCGGAAGCATGAGCCTCGTTACCTCGGCTGCTACGATTCAACAAATTAACTTCGTAAACGCGACCGCCTTCCTCCTTTTCGTCAGGGCGGCCCGCATCGAAAACAATTCCGTCGCCCGGCTTCAAAGGCGCAACCAATTTTAGAAAAACCTTTTCACCCTGGATCTTTTGCACTTCTCCCAGAAAAACACCGCGTTTTTTCCCGAAGCGAGCGTGGACCAGTTTTTGATTATCAATTCCGTCAAACCAGCCGGTGTAAAGCCCGCGCGAAAATCCCATCTCAAGTTCGTAACGCGGAACGGGGAACGCGGAACGCGGAATATTTTCGCTTATGCACTTTCCTGGCTCCGAGTTCACCGCTTCGAGTTGGTCAAGCGCGTTCCGATAAACCCGCGTGATATTCGCCACGTATTCCGGCGATTTTAGCCGCCCTTCAATTTTCAGCGAACTCACTCCAGCACGAACCAAATCCGGTAAAATTTCCAAGCCGGACAAATCTTGTGGACTGAGGAGATAACGTTTGTCGCCGAGCGGAACTGGTTGACCGTCGGAAATTAAATCGTAAGGCATACGACAGGCTTGAGCGCATTCGCCGCGATTCGCCGAGCGCCCGCCGAGCGATTCGCTGGTGAGGCATTGGCCGGAGTAAGCGACGCACAACGCGCCGTGAACGAACACTTCGAGAGGAAATGCGGTGGGGCGAGCGTCCTCGGGAGCCGTCTTTTCTTTAAGCGTTTCATCGACTTCGGCTCGCGAGGACGCTCGCCCCACCATAATCTCCTGCATCTTCTCGATCTCTTTGATCGAACATTCGCGCGCGAGCACGACGAGATTGCAGCCCAACTCCTTCGCAAATTCCACACCAGCCGCGCTGGTAATGGTCATTTGCGTCGAGCTGTG
Source organism: Verrucomicrobiota bacterium (assembly GCA_043775015.1). GTDB lineage: Bacteria > Verrucomicrobiota > Verrucomicrobiia > Limisphaerales > CANJXF01 > CANJXF01. Next base: position 4,606 of record JAYVSV010000165.1, on the reverse strand, counting down.
AATGGGGAAATCGGGCGAAAGTTTTCGGATCAAACGACAAATCCCAATGTCCTGAACAATCGCCGCATCCACTCCCGCAGAAATTATTGAGCGCAGATATTTCTCCGCGTCGTCCAGTTCATTCGCGAAAACCAGCGTGTTGAAAGTGACGTAACCCTTCACTCCGCGCCGATGCAGAAACTCCATCAACTTCGGCAAACCGGCTTCGGTGAAATTATGCGCCCGCATCCGCGCGTTGAATTTTTCCAGACCAAAATAAATGGCGTCCGCACCATTTTCCACGGCGGCTTTGGCGCATTCCCAATCGCCGGCCGGCGCAAGAAGCTCGGGCACACTTCGCGTTTGGGGTTTCCCATCTCGCGGTGTTGGCTCAACAGAACTGGTTTTATGTGCAGGCATTTCTTGGGCGCACAAACTAACACTGCGGAGCAAAGACACAAATCGAAGTTTCATCACGAACTTGCAGCGAAGAAGGATTAAAAATTAGTTCTCTGTGCCTCGGCGCCTCTGTGTTAAAAATTTCTTAATGCGAGTTTTAATCATCGGTTGCGGTTACGTTGGCATCCCGCTTGGCGCGGAACTGGTCCGGCTTGGGCACGAAGTTTTTGGCGTGCGTCGATCGATTGATGCCGATGCCGAGTTGAAAGAGGCTGGTATTCATCCACTGGTGGCCGACATTTCGCGCAGAGAAGATTTGGATAAGTTGCCCGGTACTTTCGATTGGGTGGTGAACACCGTCGCATCAACGCAAGGCGGTCCCGCTGAATACGAGCAGGTTTATCTCAACGGTACACGTCATTTGATTGATTGGCTCAGCGCGAATCCGCCGAAGAAATTCGTTTACACGAGCAGCACGGGTGTTTACGGACAAAACGACGGATCGCTCGTCAAGGAGAGCAGTCCCACCGAACCGCAAACCGATACTGGAAAAATTTTAGTTGAGACGGAAAAAATTCTTTTCGATGCTGCGCAACAGAAGAAATTTCCCGCCGTGATTTTGCGAGTCGCCGGAATTTACGGGCCAGACCGGGGTCACTTATTCCAGCAATATTGCCGGAACGAAGCGAAAATGGCGGGCAAAGGAGAGCGATTAATTAACATGATTCACCGCGACGATGTGGTCGGCGCCATCGTCGCCGCCCTGAAAAGCGGGCGCGCTGGAGAAGTTTACAACGCCGTCGATGACGAGCCGGTGGCGCAGATTCATTTCTTCCGCTGGCTCTCGGAAACGCTCGGCAAATATATGCCTCCGTTTTCGGCAGAAGAAGAGGTGGCGCAAAGCAAACGCGGCATTACGCAAAAGAAAGTTTCCAATCGCAAGTTGAAGATGGAACTTGGCTACCAATTTAAGCATCCCACTTTTCGACAAGGTTACACTGCGGAAATCACCCGATTGGATCGCGCGGGGAAACTCGATCTCGCACCTGAGCCGCGATAAAAGCTCGTCCTCCAAATCCAGGGTTCGCTCGACTGCTTCTGCTCGGTTTTCAGACTCGGGCGGATTCCATGGGTGCAAGATTTATTGCGTGGGGACCCGCGTTCCGGCACGGCGTCACGATCAAGCCGGTGGAGAATGGTCATGTTTACAAATTACTTTGTGCACTGCCCGACTTGAAACCGGCGCTGAATAATAGAGGTGATCGGCTCGTGAAAAAGTGTTGGCGAAGCGCCTGTTGCGAAGGTCGGCTAAGTATTTGACCTGCTAAAATCGATTCCCTAGACTGCGCTTCCATTTTTTATGAATGTGCTGATTTGCGACCCCATTTCTCCGAAGGGAATTGCCCTGTTTAAACAACGGCCTGAATTCAAGGTCACGGTTTTAGACAAACGTTTGTCCGAAGCGGAATTAATCCCGCTCGTCGGCGAAGTTGAGGCAATGGTCGTTCGTTCGGAAACCAAGATTTCAAAAAAAATTCTCGAAGCCGCGCCGAAATTGCGCGTCGTCGGTCGCGCCGGTGTCGGCGTGGATAACGTGGATGTCGAAGCGGCCACGCAACGCGGCGTCGTCGTGATGAACACGCCTGGCGGAAACACAATTACCACGGCGGAACTGACGTTTTTCATGCTGGGCGCTTTGGCGCGGCACATCGGCCCCGCGCACAGCTCGATGGTGGCCGGCAAATGGGATAGGAAATTATTTCAAGGCACGGAACTCAACGGAAAGACACTCGGTGTTTTGGGCATGGGCCGGATCGGCGGAGAAGTCGCCAAGCGCGCTCTCGCCTTCAATATGCGAGTCGTGGCTTACGATCCGTTTCTGACGGAAGCCCGCGCGCGCCAACTCGGCGTGGAACTGGTGCCCGAGGCGGACGCGATTTATAAAGCGGCGGATTTTATCACGGTCCACATGCCGGTGACCGAGCAAACCCGAGGCATGTTGAACGCCGACGCTTTTGCGAAAATGAAGCCGGGCGTACGCATCGTCAATTGTGCGCGCGGCGAAATCATCCAGGAAAAAGATTTGGTCGCAGCGTTGGAATCCAAAAAAATTGGCGGCGTTGCCCTGGACGTTTTCGCAGTGGAACCGCTTCCGGCAGATCACGTTTTCCGCAAATCACCCAACGTTTTACTCACACCCCATTTAGGGGCGAGCACATCGGAAGCGCAGGAGAAATGCGGCCTCGAAGTCGCGGAAATCATCGCGGCTTATCTGCTGACGGGCGAAGTGCGCAACGCGGTCAACCTTCCCTTCATCGACGCGAAGACGTTTGAAGAAGTGCAGCCGTATCTGTTGCTCGGCGAAAAACTGGGCAAGTTGTTGAGCCAGCTTTCTCCGCCGAACGTGGATCGCATTCACATTACTTACGGCGGCAAAGCGCGTGAGTTGCCGAACATTGATCCAATTACGCGGTCTATTTTGATGGGCTTTCTGCAAGCAGGCGCAATCAAGGATGTGAACAACGTCAATGTTCGAGCGGCCACAGCGGCGGCGGGAATCACGGTTGAGGAAAAAAAATCGGACGAGCCGGTCACGTTCAACGAATGGCTTCATGTATCGGTGACTGCGGGCAAAGAAAAAGTTTCGGCAGGCGGGACGTTCTTTGGTTCGCCGAATAATCCGCGCATCGTTCGACTTTTTAGCCAGCCGACGGAGATTGTGCCAAGCGGAGTCGTTTTCCTGATGAACAACAAGGATCGGCCCGGCATCGTCGGCTACATTGGATCGTTGATGGCCAAGCACAAAGTGAATATCGCCAGCATGAGTCTGAGTCGCGACGCGGCGGGCGGCGAGGCGTTGACGGTTTTGAACCTCGACAGCGTTCCACCAGCTTCGTTGTTGGAGGAAATTCAAGCTGATCCCGACATCAGCAATGTGCGCGTCGTGAAATTATAAACGGAATTATTCAAATGAAAAAAATGACAAACAACCTGCGCGGCCTCGCGCTTCTCACCCTCGTATCGCTTTCCACGAGTCTAATCGCGGCAACCCCTCCCAAGAAAGACGACGGTCTTTTCGCAAATCCTGTTGTGGCCAAAGGCAAGGGTTTCGAAATTCACCAGAACGAAGTCGAAGATGCGTTTATTGATTTCAAAGCGAACATGGCTTCACGCGGCGGGAAGCCCATTCCAGAAGATCAGCGTTCAGTGGTGGAATCGAATCTTTTACAGCGACTGGTGATCACGAAAGTTTTGATCGGCCGGGCGAACGATGCCGATAAGACGAAGGCAAAAGAGGGATCGGAAAAATTGATGGCAGATGCGAAGAAACAATTTTCAACCGAGGAATTGTTCATGCAGCAATTAAAAGCAACCGGCATGTCGCCTGAGCAATTTCGCACACGCGCTTATGAGCAAACGCTTTGCGAAACGGTGATCGAGCGCGAGGTAAAATCGAAAATTAAAATTTCGGACGAACAAGCGAAGAAATTTTATGATGAGAACCCGGCCCGCTTTGAACGTCCGGAGAGCGTTCGCACCGCGCATGTTTTGATTTCAACGGTTAATAAAGAAACGCAGCAGCCGTTTTCGGCGGAGAAGAAAAAGGAAAAGGAAAAAATCGCCAAAGAGGTGAAAGCCCGCGCGGACAAAGGAGAGGACTTTGCGAAGCTGGTGAAAGAGTTCTCGGAAGATTCTGGTTCAAAGGATAAAGGAGGCGAATACACTTTCAGCAGGAAAGAAATGGTTCCGGAATTTGAAACGGCGGCCTTCTCGTTGAAGACCAATCAGGTCAGCGACCTTGTGGAAACTCGTTTTGGCTATCACATCATCAAGCTGTTGCAAAAAATTCCGCCGGAGAAAATCGCCTTCGAAAAAGTGCTGCCTGATTTGAAAGACGGTTTAACTCAGCAGGAATTACAGAAACAGGTACCCGATTACTTCGAAAAAATTCGCAAAGAAGCCAGTGTGGAACTAGTTGCTTCGACCAAAGGGGAAAATGCTGCGAGCAAACCCGCAGCGGCCCCAGAAAAGAAATAGCTCTCTAATACTGGGATCTTCTCACGAAGTTCTCAGAGCCTGTCTGAAAAGTAGCGGAGGGCCTCTGGCCTGCCGTAGAGGGCGGCATCTTGCCGCCCGGATTGGGGCAGGATTGCGAGAAGAGATTCAGGTAATCCGCGGCTCTCCAACACGGCTCGCACCTTTTCCGCCGGGCGAGACGCCACGGCTC
>JAYVSV010000164.1:0-13826 GCA_043775015.1 Verrucomicrobiota bacterium | reverse complement strand
ATCGCTTCGCTCGCCCTCCTCAAAGACGGGACGTGCCGACAAGCAGAGTCCTGGTTTGCTAACTACACGACTTGTCCTGGTTTGCTCGCCCCGCGACATTACTTCCAGTCGCAGGTAGTGTCCTGATTCGTGGAGCGCGGCCTTCAGGCCGCTCCAACTCTCAAAATAATTGTGGCGTGAAGCGGGCTAAAGCCCGCGCTCCTTTTTCAAATTAGGACACTACCCAGTCGCAGGGCTGACGCAGATCAATTTTGATCGGGTTAAATCCATGTCCGGTTTCTGAGATCAAGCGCGCTGGTTTTTGCCTTGCTACCCAAATTGACTTGCGGACAATGCACGCGCATGAATGTCTCTCCTCGTCTCATCCTTCGCCGGGTTGTCCTGTTGTTGTTTGTTGCTGGCCGCGTTTGGGCAGCCGACGACAAAACCGCCGACACCAACGCCGTCTGGCTGGCGGAGCATTACACGAAATACGAACATCGCATTCCGATGCGCGATGGTGTGCGCCTGTTCACGCGGGTCTATGTGCCCAAGGACGACTCGCAGACTTGGCCCATCATGCTCACGCGCACGCCCTATGCACTCAAGCCCTACGGCGCGGACAACTACAACGATCCCAACGGCACGTTCGGGACGCTGGCCCGGGACAAATTCATTCTCGTCACTCAGGACGTGCGCGGGCGCTACGCTTCGGAAGGCGAGTACGTCCACATGCGACCTTTCAATCCGAACAAAGGACCGAAAGACGCGGACGAAAGCACTGATGCGTGGGACACCATTGACTGGCTCGTAAAAAATGTTCCGAGCAACAACGGCAAGGTCGGCATGTTCGGCATCTCCTATCCCGGCTTCTACACCTCAATGGGGATGATCGACACCCATCCCGCGCTCAAGGCCGCCTCGCCGCAAGCGCCCATTGCCGACTGGTTCATGGGCGATGATCTCCGTCATAATGGCGCATTTTTCCTCTCACAAAACCTCGGGTTCTTCTACTCGTTCGAGCGGAAATCCGATGACCCGCTGCACGATGGTGGCCGGAAATTCGTCTTCAATAATCCCGATGGTTACGACTTCTTCCTGCGCATGGGGTCGCTGGCAAATTCCGACACGGTCCTGTTCAATAGCGAGATCCCAGCGTGGACCGAATTTCTCGCGCATCCGAATTACGACGCTTTCTGGCAGGCTCGCAACATCCGGCCGCACTTGAAAAACGTCCACTGCGCGGTGATGACCGTGGGTGGGTGGTTTGATGGCGAAGACCTCTTTGGCGCGCTGGAGACCTATCGCTCGACGGAACGGCAGAATCCCGGCATCACCAATCTGCTGGTCATGGGCCCGTGGGCGCACGGCGATTGGGGGCGCAAGGACGGCGACAAGCTGGGCAACGTAAAGTTTCGCGCGAACACCGCCCTGTTTTATCGCGAACACATCGAACTACCATTTTTTCGGCAATTCCTAAAGGGAGACACGAACAACCCGTTGCCCGAAGCCTACGTCTTTGTGACCGGTCTGAACCAGTGGCGTCGCTTCGACACGTGGCCACCTCGCACCGCGCGCGAGCAAACGCTCTACTTCCACCCTGGCAGCACACTGAACTTCACGCCGCCATCGAAAAGCCCGGCGACATTCGACGAATACATCAGTGATCCAAACAAGCCCGCGCCGTTCACGTTGGAAGTGACCACCGGCTATCCGCGCGGCTACCCGGTGCATGACCAGCGTTTCGCTGCGTCGCGGCCTGATGTGCTTGTTTACGAAACGGAACCCCTGGAAGAAGACCTCACATTGACCGGCCCGATCAAAGTCACGCTGAACGTCTCCACCACGGGCACCGACGCGGATTGGGTGGTGAAGTTAATCGATGTTTACGACCCCGATTTTCCGAATCCAGAACCGAATCCCGCTTATGTCGTCATGGGCGGTTATCAGCAACTCGTGCGTGGCGACGTGATGCGGGCGCGCTTCCGGAACAGCTTTGAAAAGCCCGAGGCGCTGGTGCCGGGCAAAATGACGAAGATCGAATTCGCCATGCCCGACGTGTGCCACACGTTCCGCCGCGGCCACCGCATGATGGTGCATGTGCAAAGCTCGTGGTTCCCGCTGGTGGATCGCAACCCGCAGACCTTTGTGAATATCGCCACGGCAAAACCGGGGGATTTCCGCAAGGCAACGCAACGCATCTATCACGCAATCAATGCGTCGTCATCGCTGACCGTGGCAGTGCTACCCTCAGCCAAGCCGTGAACGGCTTGAGCGATTCATGGAATACTTTGGCCGCAGCAAGCGTGGCAGCATTTGTGCCGTGCGCACCTTGACACCACCACCAAACAGGCGAGGCGCATTTCTGTTTGGAGTTCCGCCCCGCCCCGCAGTGGCGGGGCGGAACTCCAAAGGTGGTGGTGTCAAGATGCGCCCCCTGCATCTCCACGAGCAACCGCACACTTGACGATGGTCGAACCGCTGTCTATTCGTTATCGTATCCTGATGAATTTATCTGCTTTAAGGCGAACGTTGACGGCGGTTTTCATTTACCTCATCGGTCTGACCACCGTCGCAGTGGCTCAAGCTAAAGCTGATTACCAGCTCTTCGCGCGCACGAATCTGGTTGCGTGGTGCATCGTGCCGTTCGACGCCAAGAAACGCGGTCCCGAGGAGCGTGCCGCGATGCTTGAGCAACTTGGTTTCAAAATGTTCGCCTACGATTATCGCGCGCAACATATTCCCACGTTCGACGCGGAAATGGATGCCCTCCAACGACACCATGTCCAACTGACCGCATGGTGGTTCCCAACCGTTTTGAACGAAGAGGCAAAACAAATCCTAGCCCTGTTGAAACGACGCGGAATTCAAACACAGCTTTGGGTCATGGGCGGCGGCGATATCCGGGCCACTCCCGAACAACACGCGGCACTCGTCGAGTCCGAGTCGCTTCGCATTAAATCCATCGCGGAGGAAGCCGCGAAGATTGGTTGCTCGGTCGCTCTCTACAATCACGACAATTGGTTCGGTGAACCGGAGAACCAGATCGCCATCATCGAGAAGTTGCGTCCGCAAGGAATCACCAATGTCACCATTGTTTACAACCTGCATCATGGCCACGACCACATGGATCGCTTCGGCGCACTACTTCAAAAGATGAAGCCCTACCTCAGCGTCGTGAATATCAACGGCATGGTTCGCGACGGGAACAAGAACGGGAAACTGATTCTACCCCTCGGTCAGGGTGATTTGGAGTTAACCCTGTTGAAACAAATCGTAGCGAGCGGCTGGCGCGGACCGATCGGGATTCTCAATCACACGGACGAAGATGCCGAGGGCCGGCTGCTGGACAACCTCGAAGGCCTTGACTGGTTGGTCCCCCAGATCGCCGGTCGTCCTGCTGGCAAAAAACCGCAGCCTGGAACCTGGCGCGAACCGGGTTCTTCGGCGCAACCACCCGCCGCTCATGGCAAGGCTTCGCTGGCTCCGGCTTTCGGCACGGCACTGAATGGCGGAATGGTCGTGAAAGGCAAAGCCTCTTACCGTGCGCGCCCGCTCACGGTGGAATGTTTCGCGAAGTTGAACAGCAAACAAGGTTTCAACATCCTCGTCGCAAGCGATCCAAAAAATTCTTCCGAACATTGGGAATTGTATTCCTACGCGGGCAATGGCGCGTTCAGCGTCTATCAACCGGGGCGTGGAGGGGAGTTCAAGTCGGATGTCAACATCTGCGACGGTCAATGGCATCATCTGGCCGCGATTCTTGAACCCGAACGCGTGCGGTTGTTCGTGGACGCCAAGCTCGTGCTCGACCAAGCCGCCACGCCGCTGACTGGTGAGGTTGTTCCCGGCGACCTCGCGTTTGGACAACTCGTCGATGGTTCGGTTGGCTGTGATGGCCTGGTGGATGAAGTCCGCATCTCAGGTGGCGCGCGGGAAATTGTTGTTGTTCCCAAACAGCCATTCGCAAAGGACGATAAAACCATTGGCCTTTGGCATTTCGATGATCTCAAAGCCGAGGCGAAAACCAATTCGCCCTACTGGACTGTCGAAGACCCAGCCGAGCGCGAGAAGTTGCCGTTGTATAAAACCATTCCCGCCGCCAAGCCCGACGAACTGACTCCCGCCAACGGACTCCCCAAGCGCGAGACGTTCCTCACCTGGCATCGCTCGCATGGCGACAACGGCGGAACGCGCTTCTCCGCGCTTGATCAAATCAGCCGGCAGAACGTCACCAACTTGCAGGTGGCCTGGACCTATCACTCCCGTGACGGCAGTAACAGCATCCAATGCAATCCTATCATCGTGAACGGCGTCATGTTCGCGCCCACGCCGGGAAAATTCATCGTCGCTGTCAATGCAGAAACAGGCGTCGAACTGTGGCGCTACAAGCCGGAAGGCAAGCCGGCGTTTCGCGGATTGATTTACTGGCCGGGTCGCGAAGGCGCTAACGAGCGGGTCATGTTCTGCGCCGGAAAATTTCTTTACGCACTCAACCTCAAGACCGGCCAGCCCATCGCCGATTTTGGTCAAGGTGGAAAGACGCTTTTGCCGGGGAACTCGCTGGGCGACTTCGGTGCCGCCACCGCTGCGCCCGCCATCTTCGAGCGCACCATCGTTGTCCCGGGCTGGGAGAAGGACGTGTGGGGATTGGATGTTGTGACGGGGGAGCTACGTTGGACTTTTCACACCGTGCCGCATGAAGGCGAGTTTGGTTACGACACCTGGGATCGGACTGAAGCTTACGGCGCGAATTGCTGGAGCGGCATGGCCCTCGACGAGGTTCGCGGCATTGCCTACATCTCGACCGGTGGGCCGAAGGAAAACTTCATTGGCGTGGGTCATCTCGGACAAAATCTTTTTGCCAACTGCTTGATTGCCCTCGACGCCCGGACTGGCAAACGCCTCTGGCACTTCCAGGAAATCGGCCACGACATCTGGGACCTCGATGTCCCTTCGCCGCCCAACCTCGCCACCATCACCCGCGAAGGCCGCCGCGTGGATGTCGTCACCGCCGTGACGAAAATCGGCAACACGCTCCTACTCGACCGCGTGACCGGAAAACCGATTTTTCCATTCCGCCTGCGCCGTGCGCCGACGAGTGATCTGCCCGGGGAAAGAACCTGGCCGTACCAGCCCGACGTGGAATTGCCGGAACGTTTCTCGAAGCAGGAATTCACCGCCGACGATCTCACCGACCGCACGGAAGAGGCGGCGGACTTTGCGACCGGCCGCTTCAAGAGCGTGAACACAGGTTGGTTCCGTCCGTGCAGCGAAGGCCGGCCCACGCTGTTCTTCAACATTGATGGCGGCGCGGAGTGGTCGGGGGCTTGTATTGACCCGGACACGGGCCGTCTTTACGTCACGGCGAATCACATCGGCTGGATCATCTCGCTCTTCCGGGATGACGATCCGCCAGACGATCCGGGCGCGCCGAAAACGCGCGGGCAACTGGTCTTCGAACAAAGCTGCGCGCAATGCCACGGGATGAACCGGCTCGGCATCGGCGTGGCGCCTCCGTTGCGCGGGCTGCGTCATCGGATGACGGAGGAGGCCGTGCTGAACCAAATCCGCCAGGGGAAAAACTCCATGCCTTCATTTGCCACCTTGAGCGGGGAAGATCAGAAGGCGCTGACGGATTTCCTCCTGCTGCGGGATCGTCCGATTCCACCCGCGTTGACGCAAACGGAGCGACCCCGTTACAGCTTTTCCGGCTACCCCAGATTTATCGACCAGGAAGGTTATCCGGCGAACAAGCCTCCGTGGGGCACGCTCAACTGTTTGGATCTGAACACGGGCAAGCTCCTCTGGAAAGTTCCACTGGGCGAACGCCGCGAGTTAACGGCGCAAGGCGTGAAGAAAACCGGCACCGAAAACTACGGTGGAGCCATCGTCACAGCGGGTGGCTTGGTGTTCTGTGCCGGCACCCGTGACACAATGATCCGCGCGTTCGACAAGGATACCGGCGCAGAACTCTGGTCGGCGAAACTGCCCTGGATCGGCAATGCCCCGCCCGCAACCTATCAGGTAAACGGCCGGCAGTTCGTCGTCATCGCCGCCACGGGCAGCAAACTCGATCCGGCGCATGGCGATGCCTACGTGGCCTTTGCTCTCCCGGTTAAATAACGCCGGGCGAGTCAACGTTGTGAAAGAACTCGGCGGCTAGGAGCCTGTTTGAACACACGGTTCAAGGGCTTGGGCGAAATCAGCCCGAAGGAATTCACGCAATTCATCGGCAAGGAAACGTAGTCCTGTTGGATTGCGATGCTCGTCTCGAAAGACGGTGTGGATTGTGAATGAATAGAACCACGATGCTCAAAGCCGTTAGAACCGATCAAGAACTCGAGTGCCCGCGAGTGGATGCAGGACTCCGCGCCCGTGGCCTTCACCTCGTGACTCTGCCCGATGGCATTCGCGAGGAAGCGCTCATGCAAGAGGTGGCGGACACAGAACTGATCCTGATGTGTTACACCCCGATCACCGCCCGGATCATCGAGTCCGCCCCGCGTCTCCGTGGCATCGTCAAGTATGGCGTCGGCATTGACGCGATTGACATTGAGGCGGCGAAGCGGCGGCGAATCCCGGTTGTCAACGTGCCGGAATACGCGGAGGAAACCGTGGCGGAAGGTGCCTTTGCTTTGATGATTACTTTGGCCAGAAAACTGGGACGATTGCATTGCGAAATGAAATCAACTGGTTGGGCCTGGCCGAAACCGGAGTGGCTGGGAAACGATCTCGCTGGCAAAACCCTGGGATTGGTCGGAGTCGGACGCATCGGTCGCAGTCTGGCTAGGATGGCTGGTCACGGTTTCAGGATGCGTGTGCTCGGGTATGATCCCCATGTGGACAAGGACACCATGCGGCGCGCAGGCGTGGAGAAGTGCGACACTTTGCCGGAGCTTTTGAGCGCATCGGATTTTGTTTCACTGCACGCAGTCCTCAATCCGGAGACAAGACACATCATTGGGCGGGCGGAATTGGCAAAAATGAAACGCTCGGCATCGCTCATCAATGTTTCTCGCGGCGCGCTGGTGGACGAGGCCGCCCTTGTGGAGGCGTTGGTGGACGGACGAATTGCGGGCGCGGGCTTGGACGTATTCAGCCAGGAACCATTGCGCCTCGCCGACCATCCGATGAGTGCTCTTTTCGATATGCCGAATGTGGTGCTCACGCCTCATCTCACATTTTACACGCAGGAGGCAATGGAACGGTTGGAGGAAGAAACTTTGGCGCGATGTGATGAGGTTCTCAGCGGTCGACCGGTGCTGGTCAAATCGCACGATCCACGACTGAGAAGCCAAGCGCACGGCGTGGTTTTTGCATAGGAAGGGGGTTGACCCTCATTGTCATTCGGTTTAAGCGTTGATCTCGAATGGATTCACCCAAACGATTTTTATTTTCGGCTCTGGAGCGTTTTGTTGCGCTCATCGTGCTTGTCTTGGTCTTGCCATTACTGTTGCTGGCGGCTCTTCTTATTCGCACCACTTCAGATGGTCGTATCATCAACAAGGATGAGTTGGTCAGCAGAGATGGCAAACTGATCCACATCCATCGCTTTCGAACGACTGGTCAAGGCAACGCGGCTTTCCACGTTGTTGGTAGATTTCTCCGCACTTATTCAATTGATGAGTTACCCGGTTTTTGGAGTGTCGCGCACGGCGACATCGAATTGACTGCCGCTTGGAGAAAACTTTGCGACCACCACTAAAGTTATTTCCGCTTCTCTTCCCATCGCTTCGTCAATTTGCTCAACGCTTCCCCGGTCGGTGGTGTGAAATGCGGATCTTTGGGATTTGTTGATGTAAGCGACTGCGTGTCGCCGAGTCGGGCTTGCCAACTTTGTAGTTCAGTCGTCATGCGCGCGATGCGTTTGGCTTGCGACAGTTCGCCAGAACGATCCTGAATTTCTCCAGGATCATCTCGCAAATCGAAAAGCTGCGTTCTGTTAATCTGCGGGTAGCGAATCAGTTTCCAATCGCGGTCTCGAAGTGCGCGCTGCACATTCAGGTAAGAGAAAAACAACGAGTCACGCGACGTCTTTGTTTTGCCGGAGAGAACCGGCTTGAAGCTGACACCGTCCAAGCCAGTGGGAATTTTTTCGCCAACCAATTCGCACACGGTCGGATAAATATCGTGCAGGTAAACCAGCGCATCCGATTTTCCGTGAGGAATTCCCGGGCCCGAAAAAACCAACGGAACTCTCATGCCGTCATCGTAGAGATTTTGTTTCCCCATCAAACCGTGGCTGCCCACGGCAAGCCCCTGGTCGGAGGAGAAAATGATAATCGTGTTCTCAAAAAGCCCCTGCTCTTTCAACGATTGCAGCAAGCGACCAATGTGATGGTCGAGTCCAGAAATCACGGCGTAATATTCGTGCAGATGCCGCCGGATTTCGTCTTCCGTTCGCGGCCAGGGCGCGAGCAATTCATCGCGAACAATCATCTCGCCATTATCGAACGGATGAACCGGGAGAAAATTTTTCGGCAACGGAATGGAATCACGTTTGTAGAGATCGAGATATTTTGGGGCGGCGACTCGCGGGTCGTGCGGGTTGCCGAAAGCGAGATACATGAAAAACGGACGATCCTCCTTTCGCTCCTTCAGAAAAGTGATCGCGCCATCCACGATGGAGCGCCCCGGTTCGCCATCCACGCGATCTTCCAAATCGCTCGCGAGATATTTATTGATTTCAAAACGCTCCTGAATGTTCACCGCCGTGTTTCCCCTTTTGCCATGGTGATAGGTCAGATACCCGGCATCTTTCATCGAGAGCGGAAAGTTGGGTGCATCGCCCGGCGCGAGATGACCCGTCCAGCGAAAATAACTTTTCCCGCTCAGCAACATATTCCGGCTCGGCGTGCAAACCGCGCCGCTGTTTCCGCCAGAGCAATACGCGTTGCGAAACGTAAACCCACGACGCACCAGGCTATCCATCGCAGGCGTTTTGATCACCGGATTTCCCAGAGCGGCAACCGTGTCTGCACGCTGATCGTCGGTGAAAAGAAACAGCACGTTCGGCTTGCGCGCCGGTTCTTTGCCCACCAGCGAATTTGCGCCGTGCAGAAATAGAAACGAACAGCCGAGAACAATGATGATATGAAGCCGTAAATTGATTTTCGTGCGCATGATTCTTTAAAGATTAAGCGAGAACGCCTTTAACCACGTTCCCATGAACATCAGTCAGCCTGTATTGGCGACCTTGAAAACGGAATGTCAGTTTCTCGTGATCGAGGCCGAGCGTGTGCAAAATGGTCGCTTGCAAATCGTGAATGTGAACCGGGTTCTCGACGATGTTGAAAGAGAAGTCATCGGTTTTTCCATAGGTCAATCCCGGCTTCACACCGCCACCGGCCATCCACATCGAGAAGGCTCTTCCGTGATGATCGCGGCCGTAATTGTCCTTGGTCAAATTGCCCTGGCTGTAAACCGTGCGACCGAATTCCCCACCCCAGATCACGAGAGTATCTTCGAGCAGACCGCGCTGTTTCAAATCAGTGACGAGCGCAGCGGAGGCCTGGTCCACATCGCGTGTCATCGATTCGATTCGTTCCGGCAGCGCGCCATGATGATCCCATCCACGATGGTAAAGTTGAATGAAGCGCACGCCGCGTTCCGCCATGCGCCGGGCGAGCAAACAATTTGCGGCAAACGAACCGGGCTGGCGCGCGGTGTCGCCGTACAATTTGAACACCGCTTCCGACTCTCCCGAAAGATCGACCAATTCCGGCGCAGAGGCCTGCATGCGGTAGGCCAATTCATATTGCGCAATGCGTGTCGCAATTTCCGGATCTTGCGCCTCGGCGAATTGGCGCGCATTCAGTTTCCCCAACGTATCGAGCCATTGTCGGCGGCCCGCACGATCCATCCCGGGCGGATCGTTTAAATAAAGAACCGGATCGCTGCCGCTGCGCAACTTGACTCCCTGATGGCGGCTCGGCAGAAATCCACTGCCCCACAAGCGCGAGAGAAGCCCCTGGTCGGCGTTGTTGTTACTCGGCAGCGAAATCAGCACGACGAATGACGGGAGATTTTCGCTCTCCGACCCGAGTCCGTAATCGACCCACGACCCGAGACTGGGCCGGCCCGGTTGCTGGCTGCCGGTCTGGATAAATGTAATTGCGGGATCGTGATTGATCGCCTCCGTGTTCATCGAGTTGATGATGCAAAGGTCGTCCGCGATTTTTTGGGTATGCGGCAAAAGATCGCTGATCCACGCGCCGCTCCGTCCGCACTGTTGAAAGGGATATTTGCTCGGGGCCACCGGCAAACGGGCCTGCCCTGAAACCATTCCGGTAATGCGCTGGCCCCGGCGAATGGAGTCAGGCAAATCCTGGTCGAAGTGCTCTTTCAAACGCGGTTTGTAATCGAGTAATTCCAGTTGCGACGGCCCGCCGGATTGAAACAAAAAAATGACCCGTTTGGCGCGAGGCGCGAAATGCGGCGCCAATGCTCCTCTTGAGCTTGTCGTTGCCGCCTGAGCCGCGCCACCCAGTAATTGTCCCAGCGCCAGACCGCCGAGGCCAAAGGTCGATCGCATCAGGAAACTGCGTCGGCTAAGAAGATGTGGCGCGCTCATGTTTAATTGCGGGTGATGGTTTCATCGAGGTTCAAAATCAAACTGGCGATGTTGGCGTAAGCCGCCAGTTCAGCGGAATCCAGGCTCTCCTTCGCTCGGTAAGCGCCGACGGCGAGCAAAGCTTTTGCTGCGTCGGGGTTGGATTTGTAGTGCGCGAGTCGTTGTTCCAGAAGTGAACTGATTGCATTTCGCTCGACTGGTTTTGGAGAGCGCGCGGTCGCAAGCTGAAACGCGAAATCGAGTCGATCAGAACTCTTTTCCCCGCCTTCAAGCAAAATTCGCTCGGCAAATTTCCGCGCCGCTTCGAGTTGAATCGGGTCATTCATCAACGCCAGCGCTTGCAACGGTGTGTTCGTGCGCAAGCGACGAGCCACGCAAACTTCGCGATCCGGCGCGTCGAACGTCGAGAGCGTCGGATGCGGCACCGTGCGTTTCCAAAAGGTGTAAAGACTGCGGCGATAAAGATCTTTGCCTTGCGATTCCACGTAGCTCGTGCCCGGATAATCCGCCGCGACAACAATGCCCTTGTAAAGATTGGTTGGTTGAAATGGAAACACCGGCGGGCCCCCAATTTCCTCGTGCAGCAGTCCACTGATCGCCAACGCCTGATCGCGCAACATTTCCGCCGTGAGACGTTGTCGCGGCCCACGCGCGAGCAAACGGTTTTCCGGGTCGCGTTCGTTGTGGCGTTCATTGGATTTTGAATCCTGACAATAGGTGGAAGAAGTCAAGATGCGGCGGATCAATTTTTTCACATCCCAGCCGCTCTCGATGAAATCCACCGCGAGCCAATCGAGCAATTCGGGATGGCTTGGCCAATCGGCTTGAAAACCGAAGTCTTCCGCCGACTTCACGATGCCCGCGCCGAACAGTCCTTGCCAAAAATGGTTCACGACGACCCGCGACGTGAGCGGTTGGCGCGGATCGGTAAACCACTGAGCCAGACCGAGTCGGTTGCGCGGTGCGGATGCGGGAAAGGGCAGCAAAAATTCCGGCACACCCGGTTCCACTATTTCGCGGGGCTGATCGTATTGGCCGCGAAAAAGAATATGCGTCGGTCGCGTCGTTTTGAGGTCGTGCATGACCATCGTCGTCGGAGCCGTGCGCTCGATTTCCAACAGAGCGACGCGCGCCGCTTTTGCGTCGGAAAGGGCGCGAGAAAATTCCAGGTTGTTCTTTTCCAGCAACGCCGTGCGCAGCAGTTCCATTTGTTTTGGAGAACGCGATGGTGCGGGAGTTTCCAATGCAAAACGCAATGCCGCCAAACTCGATTCCGCTGCGAGCTTCTGGTGATCGATCGGTTGTGAAAACAATTTAAAATCTGCCAGCGCTCCGGCAAAGGGATGGGCGTTCGTTTCTTTGGACGAACCGATCAACGCCTGCCCGTCGAGAGCCACCTCGGCATTATTATCGTGCAACAGATCGCGGAAACATTCCTCGCCATCCAGAAAAACGCGCAGGCTCGCCGCATTGGCCGGACCGTCGCTGGTCACGAGCAGATTCCGCCATTCACCCGGCGCAACCGTCTCGCGCGTGACGATGACCGCGGAGTAAGCGGGCCAGCGTCGCGAGAGGCGAACCTCAATCGCGCCCTCGGCTGTGAACCGGATTTCCACTCCGCGTCCGTGCGCCTGTGACGACGGCGGCGCGCTGAAATCCATCGTGGAAAAAATCACGCCTTCCATGTCACGGTCACGTTTAACCCAGGTCGAAACCGCCCAGCCTTTTCCCGCGTCAAGTTTCGGCAACGTTTCTGTTTTCAAGAAAGATTGGCCGTTCAAAATCAACGCCGGATTTCCAAGCGGCCCGTTCGTCGAGGCGATTGCCCCACTCACTTCAAACGGTTTTCCTCCCGCTGAATTTGTCACCGCTGATGTGACCGCGCTGTTCCTGGGAGGATTCAACGCGACGACCACGTTGGTGTGAACCGGAATTGGATCCAGTGTCAAACCGGAAAAATCATTTTGATTCGAAACCGTCGCCAGCAGGTTTTTGATCTTATCCGCAGACTCTCGCAGCGAGCCGCGATGCTTTATTGCCATTGCTTGTTGCGCTGCGGTTGGCGCTGCCATCAGCGGAGAGGCATTGCCAATCCGGCCATCTTCGCCCACCTCGTCGTTGTTGTTGAAGAACGCAAAGAGCCGGTAGAAATCTTTTTGCGTCACCGGATCAAACTTGTGGTCGTGACAACGCGCGCATCCGACCGTCAAGCCCAGCCACGCCAAAGTTGTGGTCTGCACGCGGTCCACGACATACTCGACGCGATATTCCTCGTCGATGATCCCGCCTTCCGAGTTGATGACGTGATTGCGATTGAAACCGGTCGCCACGAGTTGATCGAGTGAAGGTTTTTCGAGAAGATCGCCCGCGAGTTGCTCGGTGATAAACCGGTCGTAAGGAAGATTGCGATTGAACGCCTCGATCACCCAATCACGCCAGCGCCACATCGTGCGCGACGAATCGTTGTTGAATCCATGGGTGTCCGCATAGCGCGCGATGTCCATCCAATCCGTAGCCATGCGCTCACCGAAACGCGGACTCGCCAGCAATTCATCCACTGCGAATTCGTACGCATTGGTTCGGCTGGACCATGTTTTAATTTGGTCAGGCGTTGGCGGCAAACCGCTGAGATCGAGGCTCACGCGGCGGAGAAGTCTGTCTAAAGAAGCGCGCGATGTCGGCGCGAGCTTTTCCTTTTCAAGACGCGCGAGAACAAAATTGTCAATTTCGTTGCGCGGCCACTTTTTAGATTTCACCTGCGGGAGCGCTGCCTTTTTGGGGGCCGTAAACGCCCAATGCTTTTCGTATTTTGCCCCGTCCTTGACCCAATCGCGCAAAAGTCTTTTTTGCGCATCAGTCAAATACCGTTTGGAATCCGGCGGCGGCATGACTTCCTCGGGGTCTTTGGAAAAAATCCGGGTGACGAGCTTGCTCTTGTCCGGTTTCCCAGGGACGATCGCGCCTGCCACCAAGGCATCGCCCGCCACGTCGAGGCGCAGTTTTCCTTTGCGCTTGCCCGCATCTGCGCCATGACAGAAGAAACAATTTTCCGAAAGGATGGGGCGAATATCGCGATTGAACTCAACCTGGGCAGCCTCGGTTTTTGGATTCAGCAACGCCGTCAGTGCGACAGCAAAAACCAGAGTCTTAAACCCGAATTCCGAAATCAGATTTGGAAACAGGCGGTGTAGCGGCGGGCGTCCCCGCCTGCCGTGGAGCCGTGGCGTCCCGCCCGGCGGATCAGCGCGCGAACCATCCAGACGCCGGAAAA
>JAYVSV010000163.1:0-39200 GCA_043775015.1 Verrucomicrobiota bacterium | reverse complement strand
TCGCTCGCCCTCCTCAAAGACGGGACGTGCCGACAAGCAGAGTCCTGGTTTGCTAACTACACGACTTGTCCTGGTTTGCTCGCCCCGCGACAGCGTCAAGCCGCCCCGCCCGGACTTCCAAGGAGGCTAAGCAGGTTGAGTGCCGTGTAAAAGGCGGTGCAAATTGTTTCGCCCATGATTTACTTCAACTCATGAAATTCAGCGTTGAACATGTGGGGTTGCCCGCGCGCGACACCGTTGCTTTGAAAAACTGGTATGAACGAGTGCTCGACGCGAAGCTGATTTTCGACAACGGCCAAACGCCGCCAGCTTACTTTCTCCAGCTTGCGAGTGGGTTGATGCTCGAAATTTACGAAGGCGATTTTTCTCTCAAGGAAACGTCCGACAACGCGCTGAACGGCTGGCGGCATCTGGCGTTGCGCGTCGATTCAATTGAAATCGCCAAAGCAGAATTGGAAAAACGCGGCGTGAAATTTACCGACCCAATCAAACCGGCTGGCGGCGGCGGGAGAGTTTTGTTTTTTCGAGATATGGAAAATAATTTACTCCACTTGGTCGAGCGACCAGTGGTTTCGATTTTCAACTAAAGCGGAGAGAAACACGAATTTCACGAATCAACACGAATTGGAAAAGCCCTTTCAAACATTCGAACTAATTCGTGTCTCAAAATCCGTGATTATCCGTGTCCATCCGTGGCTAATTTATCCCAAATCAACACGAGTGCGCTGGCGAAATCCTCTGGGTTTTCTGAAATCCATTTCGTCACAAACTCCGGTGCAAACCATCCGCCGCTTTCAATCTCCTCGGGATGCAACACGAATGGACCTTCATGTTCGCAGCGATAAACCCAGACAAACTCCTGGCCCGTTTCCTCGCACGCCTCAATTTTGAAAAGCCGCGATGGACAATTCTCCAGTCGCAAGCCGAGTTCCTCGCGCACTTCGCGAATCGCGCAGGCATCGTAATCTTCCCCGCAATCCAAATGCCCGGACGACGACGAATCCCACGCGCCGGGAAAAGTATCTTTGGTCGTCGAACGCTTCTGCAAAAAAACTTCGCCGCGCGCATTGAAAATCAAAACATGCACCGCACGATGTTTGTCGCCGTCGCGATGAACTTCGTGGCGCAGTTTTTGGCCCATGACTTCATCGCACTCGTTCACGATGTCGAAGATTTCCTCAGACATATTTGATTCAATCAAATTTTCTCACCAAACTTTTTTCGCAACCAATCTAAAACCACTTTCTGATCATCCATTGTTGCACGGCGAATCTGTGACAAGAGCCAAACTTGGTCAGGCGTTGGAAGGTTCGTATTTTGCAAACCCTCATTACAGTTGGTGCAAAGGGCGCGTAAGTTTCCCGGCGTATCATCACCGCCCTTGGATTTATCTTTGATGTGTCCCATCGTTAACCGAACAGTGCGATTCGGGCTAAATGGGTCTTTGTCACCAGCGGCCAGCCCGCACATTTGGCAGGTATTTCCATTTCGAGCGAGGACAACCGCTTGTGTCTTTTTTGAAATGCCACGCTCAAATGCTATCCGCCGTTTAGGAGTTTCAAGCAAGTATTGGCCGGGCTTCAAATCAGCTCGGTCTTTGTGCGAAAGAATTTGATAACCCGCCTCGTCACGAAGTTCTCGCACACGCCGTCCCCATTCGGCTTTCCAGCCGGAAGCTTCTTGAAGCTCTTTGCTTTCAATGACGCGCCCGATGTTTGCCAGGAGGAATTCCAGAATCAGTGCTTTGGAGCCTTTTTCCTTTGCCATAATTTTTTCTTTGTTTGTGTTCTTCCAGCAATCTCATTTCCGCGTGGCGTTCAACGCCATCCAATTGAGTCCGTTGCCGATTTAAAGCGCGACGAATTGCCAAACCAACTGCGCGGGCAACCAGTGGGGGAAATGCGTTTCCAACTTGGCGGTAAGCTATGGTTTTCTTTCCTGCAAACTCCCACTCGTCAGGAAAACTTTGAATTCTAGCAGCCATACGGACAGTCAGACGTGGCATTCCATTTTCAGGAAAATTTTCGTCAGGAGCTTCATCGGCAAGACCCATTCCATCCACGCCAAGTTCGCGCCACTGTTTTTTTGCGCGAGTTGGGCCAAGATCAGGGCCGCCATGTTTTTTTGAACCGCCAATAATTGTCGGCGCAATAGCCAATGCCCGACCAGCCCAGGCATCTGCTCCTGTCCAACCATTTGCTCCCATCAAATCCACTAAGGTTTCACCAACTGAACGAAACGGCCCATTGGGTTCAGGCCATTCAAAAAATTCTGCATCGCGCGGTTGCAAAGCAATGAGAATGAAACGTGGACGTAATTGTGGGACGCCGAAATCGGCAGCCTGCAAAACTTTCCATTCCGGCTGGTATCCGAATTTTGAAAGTTTAGCCATCAATGCGCGCCGATAATCTTCAAATTTGGAAGCGGCAAGGCCGCGTACATTTTCCAGAAGAACGGCACGAGGACGAATCGCCTCAATAATTTTCAACGCCGCTGGAAACATATCGCGCTCATCGTCAGCACCGAGTTGTTTGCCAGCGATGCTGAAAGGAGGACAAGGCACACCACCAGCAATCAAATCAATATCTGAATAATCTTGAGAACGAAAATTGCGGATGTCGTCTTCAACTACTTTCCAATGAGGCCGGTTCGTTCGGAGAGTTGTGCAATAGTGCGGCTCGTATTCAACTGCTGCGACGTGATGGAATCCGGCCATTTCCAAACCAAGAGCTTGGCCACCACCACCCGCACAAAGTTCTATGGCTGTAAGGCTCATCGTGCAATTTCAATTATTTAGAACGCTAGTTGACCAAACTGTTGCTAAAAAGTTTTTTCGTTAATGCAACGAACTGCTCCAAGCTGACTTTCTCCGCCCGCTCCTGCGGCGAGATGTTCAACTCTGCAAAAGCATTTTCCAGTTTTTCTTTCGGCCAATCTTGTTTCAAAAGTTTCAGCATCATTTTGCGGCGTTGCGAAAAGGCGCGTTTCACAATTTTTTTGAAAATTTTTGACTCGTCCGAACTGAGAAGTGGAACAACGCGACGATTCAAAACGATGCAGGCCGAATCCACCTCTGGCTCGGGGAAAAAACAGGCGGCGGGAATTTTGAACCAACCTTGCGGTTCGTAGTGAAGCTGCATCAGCAACGACAGAACACCATAATCATCGTCGTCCGCGTTCGCGACGATGCGTTGCGCGACTTCGATCTGCAATGTCGTGACGATTTTTTGCGGCGCACCTTTGGCTTCGGCGAGTTCCACCAAAATTGGAGACGCGACGGAGTAGGGAAGGTTTGCCACCAGTTTCCACTCAGACCAATCGCGGCTTTCGTGCTTCAAAAGTTCCAGCGCATCATCGTGAAGGAGTTGCAAATTTTTGGCACTCGAAAATTTTGTATGCAAGAAATCGACCAGCCGCTTGTCTTTCTCGATGGCCAAAACTTCGCCCGCACTGGCGAGAAGCAATTCGGTGAGAGGTCCAAGTCCGGGACCGATTTCCAAAACTTTGTCCGATGATTTCAATTCCGCTGATGCCACAATTTTCTGAAGCTGATTTTGATCGTGCAAAAAGTTTTGGCCGAGCGACTTGGACAGTTGAATGTCGCCCGCCGCCAGAATTTTTCTCATTTCGGAAAGTGTCATGAGCGTGGGTAGCACCTGCCTCCGGCGGGTGCGAATTTGTTTCTTCCAACATCGAACGTTGAACATTGAACTCCCAACAGCGAATGAAAACTGCATCGCACCCGCCGGAGGCAGGTGCTACCCGATCGTGCGCTTTCGTTCATAATGACTCCAAAACTCGATTCAATTCTCCAACTGTGCTTTTCAAATGCCGCTCGGAAATTGTCAAGGGCGGCGTGAAGGAGATCACGCTCGCATGTTCGCCTTCGGGCAAAAGAATGAAACCACAGTGCAACATTTTTTTTATAGTTTGCAGACTGGCTTGCGTTGCGGGAGTGCTATTTTGATTTTTTAATTCCAATCCGGCCATCAAACCAAGTCCGCGCACTGCCAGTTTCAACTCATAGCCGTGGACGTCAGTCCGCGCTAACTTTTTCCTCGTGGAGTTGCGCCGATTCACATTGGCGGCCACGTCAAAAAGCAGATTGAGCAACAGCTTGCCCATCGCCGCACTCCGCCCGACGAGTTTTTGCTTTTTGATTTCGGCGATTTGCGCCAACGCCATCGCGCAACCGACCGGATGGCCGAGAAAAGTGCTGGTGTGAATCGCTTCGCCCGACGACGGCGGCCACGCGTGGTTCATTACATCAGCGCGACCGACGCACGCGGAAAGTGGAAAGCCACCGGTGAGCGCTTTGCCGAGACAAATCAAATCGGGAACAGTTTTTGTATGCTCGCAGGCGAACCATTTTCCGGTGCGCCCGAAACCGGTGTAAATCTCGTCGAGGATCAACAGAGCTTCGTGTTCGTCACAAAGCTTGCGCAAGAGCGGAAGGAATTCTAGCGGCGGAATATTGATGCCACCCCGCGCTTGAATCGGCTCGACGAGGATCGCGCCGATTTTGTGGCTGCGGAAATACGAACGAATCACGCTTTCAACCTCGACGAGATTGTTTTTCTCGGCGGGAAACGGAGCGAAGCAGCAGAACTGACGCAGTTGCGAACGGAACGATGTTCGAAAATGATCGCGATGCGTGGCGTTGAGCGCGCCGTAGCCGAGGCCGTGATAGGCACCGGAAAACGCGATCACGCCGTGTTTACCTGTCGCGAGCATGGAAGTTTTTAAGGCGGCTTCGACGGATTCAAAACCGGAATTGCAGAAAATGGTTTTGGCAGAATTGCCAATCGCCGATGGTCGATGGCCAAAGGAACTCCATCGCTCGAAAGTAATTTTGCTCAGTTCTCTCGCGAGCTTGGCTTTGAGTGCATGCGGATGTACGTCGCCCATGGCGTGGAGAAGTTTCGCCATTTGACGCTGGCCGGCTTTGACAACATTTGGATTCGCGTGACCCGCTGCCGTGACTCCAAAAGCGGCGGTGAGATCGAGATATTGTTTTCCCTCGGCGTCCCAGACATGAACGCCTTTGGCGCGCTCCCAAACAATCGGCCACGAGCCGTCCGGTTCGACGAACGTTACATTGCGCGACTCGTAATCGCGGAGCAGTTCGAGAGTTTTTTTGGTTTTGGTTCTCATGCGAAACACAAATCAAACCCCACGTTCATCAGGTGGCCAGATGAACTTGTGCATTTGAAGCTGGAAACGAACGGGCAATGCGTCTGCCGTAATTTTATCAACCAACTCCTTTCGTGAAATGGGTGTTTGGCCTTCGGGAACTTTTTTCAGTGACTTGTCTTGTTGGTGCGGAAGCAGCGGCGCGACCCACGAAAAAAGCAGCGGACAAATTGCGGTGAGATGATGTTCGGCGATTCTTTGTTTTGCCCAGTCGTAATCCTCTTGCGTGCCGATGACGAATTTAATTTCATCGGTGTTTTTGAGATGCGCAAGATTTTCCAAACGATTGCGCTCAGACTCGCCACTGCTTGGGCATTTCAAATCCATGATGCGATGAACTCTTTGGTCAACTTGCGAAATATCGAGCGCACCACTCGTCTCAATGAGGACGGTAAATCCGTCGTCGCATAGTCTTGTCATTAAGGGGAACAAATTTTTCTGAAGAAGCGGTTCGCCTCCAGTGAATTCTATTAAAGGAAGCCTATGGTCGTTCACCTTTGAATTATAGAAAATTGCGAAGTCGTTAATTTCGTGAAGAACCTCATTGAAACTCCATTTTGTTCCCTCAGTAAATGCGTAAGCGGTGTCGCAATAGGAACAGCGCAAATTGCAAGCGGTGAGCCGGACAAAAACGCAGGGCAATCCAGCAAAAGTGCTCTCGCCCTGGATGCTCAAATAAATTTCGTTGATGTTCAGCGTGTCGGACATTCCGCTTTAATTTAGCGAACACAGCTTGGTTTCAAAGCGCAGAGTTAGGAGCCATTCAAAACTGAGTTACGCGAATGGACGCGGTTTAAAAGGCAATTTGAAATTCGTTTTAATTCGTGAAATCTGTGTCTTGTTTTTTCCGGGTTTGAAGCAATTGACCCGTGAGACGCGGGTGCTAATCTCGTTTTATGGAAATATACGACCATCCGACTTTCCGCATGGCTTGTCAGCAGTTTGATTTGGTGGCTGAACGTTTGCAGATTCCAGAGGTTGACCGCGCGCGATTGAAATTTCCTAAACGTTCGATGACGGTCGCGCTGCCGATTCATTGCGATGATGGCTCGGTGAAAGTTTTTTCCGGTTATCGGGTGCAACATCATCTGACCCTTGGCCCGACGAAAGGCGGCTTGCGTTATCATCCCGATGTCGCGCTTGGAGAAGTCGCGGCGCTGGCGATGTGGATGAGTTGGAAATGCGCGTTGACCGGTCTGCCTTATGGCGGCGCGAAAGGCGGAATCACCTGCGAGCCGGGCAAAATGTCGGCGGGCGAACTCGAACGGCTCACGCGTCGTTATACGCAGGAAATGATTCCGTTCATAGGGCCACAAATCGATGTCATGGCACCCGACCTGGGCACGAACGAGCAAACGATGGCGTGGATGATGGACACGTATTCGATGCACACCGGTTACACCGTTCCGAGCATTGTCACGGGAAAACCAGTTTTGCTAGGTGGCTCCTTGGGGCGTCGCGAATCAACCGGGCGTGGCGTGGCGTATCTCATCAATCGCGCGATGGACACGGTCGGCTTAAACGCGGGCGAAGCCACAGCGGTAGTGCAAGGTTTTGGGAACGTTGGTTCGGTGACGGCTTATTCGCTGGCGAAATACGGCGTGAAAGTCATCGCGGTGAGTGATGCGTTCGGCGGACTTTTCAATGCCAAAGGAATCAATCTTTGGGAATTGGAAAAATATGTTGCGGAAACGAAGTCTGTTGTTGGATTCAAGGAGGCCGAGTCAATCAGCAACGAAAAATTGTTGGAATTGAAATGCGACATTCTCGTTCCTGCCGCGCTTGAGCGGCAAATCACCGGGAAGAACGCGGCGAAAATCCAGTGTCGCATTTTGGCCGAGGCTGCCAACGGACCGGTCACGCCGGAAGCCGACGTGATTCTGGAACAGCGCCCGGAGATTTTTATCATCCCCGACATTCTCTGCAACGCGGGCGGCGTGATCGTTTCCTATTTCGAATGGGTGCAGGATCTTCAGAGTTTCTTTTGGACGGAGAGCGAAGTGATGGACAAGCTTTTCCGCATTCTGGAACACGCCTTCACGCAAACGCTCACGATGAGCCGCAAAGAAAAAATCACGATGCGACTGGCGGCGTTGAGCCTCGGAGTTAAGCGGGTGCAGGAGGCGAAGAAAATTCGCGGGTTGTTTCCGTAACGGCGACATTCTCCGATCTGTTAGATCTCTTCGCCAAATGGAATTTGTCCCGGCACGAGAAACGTTTTCACCAACTCACCTTCCCCACACACGATCATGCCTGAAAACTTTTTGAACCATTTTCCGTCGGGAACTCCCGGCTGAGTATCCAGCCATTCGATGAGCAACGAAAGTTGTGCTCCTGAAATGTGTCGTTGTTGGACGCGTTCCAGCAAATGCGCATACAACTGGCGGGGTAAATTCCGACGAAGAATTTTTGGCATGGTTCACTCGCCGTAAAATCCGCGGGTCATGGCAGACTTCAATCGAATGATTTCCGCAGGATCGTCTGATGCGGCGAGCTTGTCGGCCAGTTCACCCAATTCCGTGGCGGTCAGCGGACGGCTGCGCGCCAGTTCAAAAGCAAATTGAATGACTTCGGCCTGGCCGCCTGGCGGCAATTGTTTTATCTCCTCGATAATTGCGGCTGACTTCATGACGACATTTTATATTGTATTCTGATGGCGGGCAAGTATCGCCTTACGCAAACATTCGCAATGGGTCGCAAAGAAAAAATCACGATGCGTCTGGCGGCGTTGGGTCTGGGAGTCAAGCCCGTGCAGGAAGCGAAGAAGATTCGCGGATTGTTTCCGTAGGGAAGTCAACTGTGACCATGTCAACGAATTACAATAATCTATGGTGGGTAACACCAAATGTTTTGGCAGGCATGGGAATTCCGTTTATCGAAGTTCAGAGACGGTTGAACCTTGGTGGATCGTTGCGTGAACACGCTGATGACTTGCCCTTACTTTACGACGCAGGCATTCGTGCGGTTGCCTGTTTATTGAACATTCCGAGCGACGACATAATTTTTCAATCTGCGGGGTTCAATTTTAAATGCTTTCCAATTGCGGATGGTTGTCCCCCAACTCTAGAACAAGCCAAGAAACTCATTCAGTTTATTGATCATTGCCGTTCGCAACAACAACCACTGGCTGTCTTTTGCGAAGCAGGATTAGGAAGAACGGGAACAGTCCTTGCAACTTATCTTATGTATGAAGGTCAGAGTGCCCAACAAGCCATTGGCTCTATTCGCACCCTCGAACCAGCGGCGATTGAAACTTATCAACAAACTAAATTCTTAGAGGAGCTAGAAAAACAAATCCCAAATCTTGGAAATGATAGTCTTACATGAAAGCAAGGTTTCCAAATTTTCCAGCTATAATCCGCGCTCGTCCAAATCATCTTCTTCCAATCCGAGATAATGGCCAAGCTCGTGGAAATAGGTGATGCGGACTTCTTCTTTGTATTTCGCTTCGTCGCCGAACCAGACGTTTTCCAAGAACAAAATGATATGCGCGGCGAGTTGGCCGTGGGCGAGGTGAGTTTCGGCGAGAGGATTTCCAATAAATAATCCTAACGTGTCTGGTTCGATGTCGTGATGCTTATCGAAATCGGGTTTCGGTTCGAAATAAATGGGGAGACGTTGAGCGGGCAGACGGATTTCTTCGGGTAGCGAGGCAATTAAACTATCGACTTCGGATTTCTTTATCCACTTTTCCTGATCGAGGGCGCTTTGTTCCAGAGTTTGACGATGGGATTACGCGGGAGTTAATCCATTCGCCATATCGGATTGTCTATCGCGTGGATTACGAAAGAAAAGCAGTGTTGGTTTCGCGGTTCTGGCATGGAGCGAGAGTTCTCACAAAACGAAATTAATGGTTACAACCCGCGATCTTCCAAATCATCTTCTTCCAATCCAAGATAGTGCCCAAGTTCGTGAAAGTAGGTGATGCGAACTTCCTTTCTGTAATCGTCCTCGTCGCCGAACCAAATATTTTCCAGGAAGAGAATGATGTGCGCGGCGAGTTGGCCGTGGGCGAGGTGGGTTTCCGCGAGGGGACTTCCGACGAATAATCCCAAGGTGTCTGGTTCGATGTCGTGGTGTTTTTCGGAATCGGGTTTTGGCTCGAAATAAATGGGCAGACATTGAGCGGGAAGGCGGATTTCTTCAGGCAAAGTGGCGACTAAATTATCGACTTCAGTTTTCGCAATGGAGAGAAGCCATTGCCAATCGGGTATTTTCCCGTCGCAGGCAGAATCGTTTTCCGAATCCACAATTTATTCTTTTCGCGATTTTCGGGATTTCAAAAACTGCTTCAGCGTATCGGGATTGCTTTCGAAAAATTTCGCGAGGCCGGAAAGGATTTCCACCGTGGCCGGACTCAAATGATGTTCGATGCCTTCGATGTCGTGGCGCTGCGTTTCTTCATCCAAACCAAATAGCGAAAAGAATCGCGAAAGAGTTTCGTGACGTTTTTGAATTTGCGTGGCGACGGCGCGGCCTTTGTCGGTGAGGATCAGGCCGCGATATTTTTCGTAGTTCAAATAACCGAGTTCGCCGAGGCGTTGGACCATGCTCGTGACGGACGCCTGGCGCACTTGCAGCGACGACGCGATGTCCACGACGCGGGCATAACCCTTCTCTTCGATCAGCTCGTGAATGCGTTCGAGATAATCTTCCGCGCTTTGGCTCGGCAATGATGGCGTGGACATGCGGAAAGAATTAAGCATGGATTCGGAAGCGCTGGCAAGACGCGGCTCTGTTCACAAAAAATGTCGCGCGAAGGACGCGAAGGTTGCGAAATTAAAACCAAAGGAGCGCGGGCAGCCTTGTCGCGCGAAAGCGGCGTTTGGAAAGAAACACGTCGACAAGGCTGTCCGCGCTCCGGGAAATTTTTCCGCCCTTCGTTTTTCTTCGCGTCCTTCGCGGGACAACTTACTCCGCTTGCCAAAAGCAATTAGTTGAGGCAATCCCTCTTTTATGTTTGGAGCTAAATTTTCAAGATTTTTTTTTGCGGCGTTGCTGGCGGGCACCGCTGTTTCTTGCGGCAAGAAATCGGAAAATTTTTCCACGGAAAAGTCTGCGCATACCAACCAGCAAATTTTTCAGGCCAGAGGAGTGGTCGAAGAAATCAAGCCGGACGGAAAAAGCGCCGTGATCAAACACGAGGAAATTCCAAATTACATGGCGGCGATGACGATGGAGTTTGAAACGAAAAACACGAATGAGTTGCGCGGCCTGAAACCAGGTGACGCGATTTCGTTTCGCATGATCGTCACGGGCGACGATGGTTGGATTGATCAGGTAAAGAAGCTAAACGTGCCGCCGACCGAGACTCCCTCGCGCTCAACTTTTCGACGGGTTCGCGATGTGGAAATGTTGAATGTGGGTGACGCTTTGCCCGAATATCATTTTACGAATCAGCTTGGGCAGGCCGTGAGTTTGAGCCAGTTCAAAGGGCAGGCCGTCGCCATCGATTTCATTTTCACGACGTGTCCATTCCCGACGATGTGTCCGCGTCTTTCTCAAAATTTTTCCGAGGCGCAAAGAAAATTAAAAGAAATGCCGAACGCACCGACGAACTGGCATTTGCTGACGATCTCATTTGATCCGGGTAAAGACACACCCACCGTGTTGAAGGATTACGCGGGGCGTTTCAATTATGATTCGGCGCACTGGAGTTTTCTCACCGGCGATTTGATCGAGATCACGGCCATCGCAGAGCAGTTCGGTCAAACATTTTGGCGCGAGGGCGGATCGATCAGCCACAATGTGCGGACGGCTGTGGTTGATGTGAACGGAAAGATTCAAAAGATTATTCCGGAAAATAAATGGACCAGCGACGATTTGGTTGCGGAAATTTTGAGCGCCTCGAAGCAGCCTTAGGCGCTTCTCGTCAACCGACGCTTCGCAAGCCACTCGTTAAACTGATCCAGCACCACGGCGACAATGACCACCGCGCCGATGATGATCTGGCTGTAGTTTTGACTGATGCCGAGAATGACGATTCCAGTGTTGATCATTTGTAGAATCACCGCGCCGAGAATCGCCCCGAGCGCGGAGCCTTTTCCACCGGACAAACTGGCGCCTCCGACCACCGCGGCGGCGATCACGTTCAGTTCGTAACCTTGCCCGTCGCTCGAAGAGGCGCTGCCGTAATAACCAAGCGCCAGCAAGGCGGCCACCCCGGCCATCAATCCAGAAATGAGATAAACACTTAGCTTCGTGCGCGTGACGCGGATGCCGCTGAAACGGCTGGCAATTTCATTTCCGCCTACTGCGTAAATGTGTCGGCCCATCGACATGCGCGCTAAATAAATCCAGCCGAGCGCGAGAATGAAAAGCATTCCAGCGAGCGGCACCAGGCTGAGTCCGCCGCCGGTTTCCCAGCGCACAAAATCGCGGAAGGGTTGTGGAAATCCGCCGATCGATTGCCCGTTGGTAATGACAAAAGCGATTCCACGGAACACCGCCATCGTTCCCAGCGTGATGATAAACGGATGAACTTTGAGCGCGACAATCATTGCTCCGTTGAAAATTCCGCACGCCATCGCCACGGCAATGCACGCCAGCAGTCCAAGGAAAACACCGCCCGCGTGGCCGCCCGAGGAAACCTCCGGACCAAAATGATGGAAGACCATCGCGCCGAGGACGGAAGCCAGCGCGTAAATGGCACCGACCGAAAGATCGATTCCGCCGGCAATAATAACGAAGGTCGCGCCGACCGCCATGATCGCAATGAAGCTTGTGTCTTTGGCGAGTTGAATGAGCGTGCGCGAATTGAGGAATTTATTTTTCTCCACCATCACGCGCTCAACTTCGCCGGCAGCATTCTTTTTGAGTTCGGGCATCGGAACGCGTCCGCCGAAGAGAGTGAGCAACGCGCCGAGAACGAAAATGACCACGAGCAAACCGCCTTCTTGCAATCGCCAGCGGCGTGACGGCTTCAGCGATGAAATGGCCGGGTTCATTCGTTGGCACGCTAACAGCCTCGTTTTTGAGGTCAAAGTTGAAAATTATTTGCTTCCAAAAAATATTTTTCGAAAAGATGTTGAAATGTTTTGAACAAATCTCTACAACTTCGCATCGAAGTAGCAAAACGGATTGACCATTCCTCCTCGCGCGTGAAATCATTTCGCGACAGGTCAATTTGAAAGGTGAGCTTTTAATGAATATTCCCGTGTACATTTTTGCGGAATCGCAACTGCATTACGTTTGGTCGCGCGCGCCCATCGAAGGCAAAACTATTTTAATGGTGTTGATGGTCTTTTCCATTTTCGCCTGGTGGGTCATGGCGTCCAAGGCGCTGCAAATGCGCCGCGCCAAAAAACTCAACCAGTACTTCGACGCAGAATTTCGCGCGCAGAAAAATGTGCTCGGAATTTTTGATCGCCGCATTCAAGTGGATGGTTGTCCGCTGTTCACCGTCTATAACGACGGCAGTTTGGAATTGGACGCTCGTTTGAAAGATCCGGCGACGGAGGGGCGAAAACGATATGTCTCGCTGAAGTCGATGGAGCATTTGAAACGTACTTTGGAAAACGCGGTGGCGCGAGAGTCGTTGAAGCTGGAATCGGGTTTGATCTTATTGGCGATTGTCGTGAGTGGAGCGCCGTTTATGGGGCTGCTGGGAACTGTTTGGGGCGTGATGATCACCTTCGCGGATGTCGGCCAGCGCGGTTCGGCGGATTTGGTGACGATGGCTCCGGGTGTTTCGACGGCCTTGGTGACGACGGTAGCCGGGCTGCTCGTCGCGATTCCTTCCATGTTTGGTTACAATTATCTCATCCATAATCTGCGAGTGCGCTCGGTGGAGTTGGATAATTTTGCGCAGGAACTTGTTTCCAAAATGGAATCTGAGTATTTGAAGGACGACGAATAATTCGAGCCGAGCATGAGACGTTTTTCCAAACGCAATTCGCTGGTGACGTTGAATGAAATCAACATCACACCGCTGCTTGATTTGGCGTTTGTATTGTTGCTCATCTTCATCATCACGCGACCGATGCTGGAGCAATCGATGGAGTTGAAGTTGCCGAGAGGCGGCGACAAAGCCGGGAAAGTTGAAGCAAAAGATCGGGTGACGGTGGAAATTTCACCGCAAGGAATTTATAAATTGAACAAGCAGCAAATGGCGCTCGTGCCGATGCTCGATCAAATACGAAACATGACGCGCTCGAATCCAAATGCGTTTGTTTCGATCCGCACTGATAAGAAAGCGCCCAGCGAATTTTTTTATGCGGTCATGGATGGCTGCCAGAAACGGGAGATTACCCGGTTCGAATTGAAAACCGCGCCGCAATAAAATGAACCGATTTCAAAAAAAATGTTTGGTGGTTTCGGCAGCGATGCACGCGCTTTTGGGTTTGGTGCTGATTGTGGGCACGGCTTTCCATGCGGAGAAGAAACCCGAGGATCCGCCGCACATCATTACAGTCATCCCATTCAACGCCACGGTGACCGATGGGAAAACGCACGACGGCGGAAGTCCCGCTCAAGGCGCGTCCGCTGCACCTGCGCCAGCTTCGGCACCTGCGCCAACGCCGAAACCGGTTGATCCCGCACCTGAGCTGCCGAAACCAATTGAACAGCCAAAGCCAGCACCAGAGCCGAAGCATGAAGAGGTTTCTGAACTTCCGGTGCCAAAGCCGAAAACGAAAACATTGCCGAAACCTGAATTAATTCCCAAGCCGGCCGCGAAAATGCCACCGAAGCCGCGCGATATTCCGGACATCACCAAGCCGACGGTGAGAAATAACGCCGATCAAAAAACTGCCGCCGCCGCCCAGCGCCTCGCCGATCAAAAAGCGGACGACCGGGCGCGGGGTCAACACATCGCTGCTTTGAATTCTTCCCTGAACAAGCTTGGGCAAAATTTATCCGTGTTGAGCAGCGGAATCGAATCAATCGGAGGCGGAGGAGGCGGCGCGGCGGAAATCAATTATCGTGATCTAGTTTTTAGCAAATACGATGCCGCATGGACTCCGCCGCCGGACATTGATGATGCCGAAGCGATCACAAAAGTGAAGGTGGTTATCGCACGAAGTGGGAAGGTTAGTTCCGCTGAGATCATCAAAGCTTCCGGTAATTCCGTTTTGGACAAATCGGTTCGGCGGGCCATTGATTCTCTGAGTTTCATTGCGCCATTCCCAGAGAGCAGCAAAGATTCTCAACGCATTTTTATCATCAATTTTAATCTGAAAGCAAAAAAAGGACTCGGATGAAACATCTCAAGATTGTCAGCCCAACATTATTTTTAGTCACTGCCCTGATTCAACAGGTGGCAATCAACTCAGCCCTCGCTCAAAAATCCGAAGAGGGAACCATCACCCAGTTTGCCAATTCCGCAGAGGCGATTCCGATCTCGCTCAGCGGATTTACCGGGACCGCGCAGGAAGTTTTGAAATTCGATTTGGAAGTCCACGGTTTCGAAGTGGTCGGCGGTGACCGGGCGAAATTCAATTTGAGTGGCAGCAACGACGGTCAGGTGGGCGGACGTTTGAGCGATCAAAGTAAAACCACGATTTTCTCGAAAGCTTATACCGGCGGCAACACGCGCTCGCAATCGCACGCGCTCGCCAACGACGTTATTTTCTCCATCACACAGCGCAAAGGTGTGGCCCAGGGACAAATTGCTTTTCGCGTCGGCGAAGGGAAAACGAGTGAAATTTACATCGCTGATTACGACGGCGCGAATGCCGTCGCGGTCACGCACGACAAAAATTTGGTCAGCGCGCCGACCTGGATGCCGGGCCAGCGGAAACTTTATTACGTCTCCTACAAGTCTGGTTTCCCCGACATTCTCGCGCACGATCTCACGAGTGGAGCGCGCCAGAAGATCGCCGCGTATGGCGGTTCGAATCTGAGTCCTGCCGTTTCGCCGGACGGACGGCGGGTCGCTTTGATCCTGAGCAAAACCGGCAACGCAGAGCTATTCGTTTGCAACGCGGACGGAACGAATCTCAAGCAGATCACCAAAACCCG
The DNA here is from genome assembly GCA_043775015.1 of Verrucomicrobiota bacterium. Taxonomy (GTDB): domain Bacteria; phylum Verrucomicrobiota; class Verrucomicrobiia; order Limisphaerales; family CANJXF01; genus CANJXF01. The sequence continues at coordinate 24,047 of JAYVSV010000163.1, read as the reverse complement.
CGATAGCGAATCGTCACCGTGCTGGTCGCCGAACGGACGAACGATTTGTTATGTCGCCACGAGTGGTCGCGCCGGGCTTTACAAAATTGACGCCGACGGTGGCCAGCCGCAGAGACTGCAAACGGCAGGGGTGGGCGGGAATTTGACCGAGCCGGATTGGTCGCCCGATGGCAAGACCATCGTTTTCACAGCGCAAATGGGCAGCTTCAATATCTGCACGGTTCCAGCCGAAGGAGGTTCTGCGAACGTGCTGTGTGCCGGCGAAGACCCGGCTTGGGGAGCCAATTCGCGCACGCTCATTTTCACGAACAGAAAAAATGGGAGCCGCAGGCTGTCTTTACTTGACGTGCCTACCAAACGTGTCAAGGATGTCACCCGAATTTCGGGAAGCAGCTCTCAGCCATGTTGGGCAAAATAGCTAAATGATCTCTTCCTACATCAATAAAAATAAATTCCGCAATCACAAAAAATCCAATGAAACGCATAACACTCTTCAACATCGTAATCCTCGCTTTTGTTCTCATCTTTGTCGGCGCAGGCTGTAAAAAAGTTCCAAAAGGAACGACTGCCATTCCTAAAAACGGCTTTGTTGTTGGTTCTGGCAAGCCAGAGGGCATTGCCGACGGCGGCATTGCGCCAGGCGGTATCACTGCCAATCAAGATGGAACGCATCCGTTCGGCGAAGGTGGCCATCCTGATTGGGACACCCGCACCAAAAATCGTGAAATGTTTGCCAACGACACGGTTTATTTTGATGTCGATAGCGCCAGCGTCAAAGGGAGTGAAAAATCCAAGCTCGATGCCGTGGCCAGTGGTCTCAAATCACAGCCGGGCGGCGACTTGTTGATCGAAGGTCATTGCGACGAACGCGGAACGGAAGGCTACAACCTCGCGCTGGGAGATCGTCGAGCCAACGCGTTGCGCGAATATCTGGCCAATCTCGGGGTTCCCGCTGACAAGATTCACACCGTCAGCTTCGGTGAAGCCAAACCCGTCGCCACCGGCACGGGCGAAGCCACCTGGTCCAAGAACCGCCGTGGCGAATTCATCTTCGTTGAACCGGCAAAATAGTCCCGCGCCTGCGGGATTGGGGCTTTACTCGAAGCCCGGACTGGCTTACTTTCTGTCATTACTATGAACAGTTTATTTGCAGCAATCGGTGGAACGGAAATACTCGTGATCGCTGGCGTCGTGCTCCTTCTCTTCGGCGGCACCAAACTTCCAGCCTTGGCGCGTGGTCTGGGCCAAAGCATCAAGGAATTCAAAAAAGGCGCTCGCGATGACGATGACGCCAAGAACGAAGCCAAACCGGTCGAGGGCAGCAGCGCTAAACGGTCGTAGTCCTGAAAGATCGTGATGAATTCGATGTTTGCTTTTTTAGGGCTGGGAGGAACGGAGTTGATGGTCATCATGGGTGCTGTGTTGCTCCTTTTTGGGCCGAAGAAACTACCTGAACTGGCTCGCGGTTTGGGCAAGGGGATTCGCGAATTTAAAAAAGCTTCCAGCGAAGTCACCGAAGAATTGGAACGAGCTGTCGAAGAACCGCCCGCTCCGCCAACCAAATTCCCCACCGAAGGTTCTCCTCATTCTGATTACGGTGTTCCGCACACTCCGCAGGCGCTTCCGGAGTCCCGCGACTGCGGGATTGCTGGCCACGAGCATACCGTTCCTCACACTGAAAACCCTTCGCCGACGCCGAAATAATTTCGGGTCGTCAATTTTTTCCATGCCTGCCACAGAGCCTGACGAGGATTCTTCCCACGAGCACGAAGGCGGCCCGAGTAAAAGTTTTCTCGAACATTTGGAAGACCTTCGCTGGGTCTTGATGAAATGCGCAGCAGCCGTAGCCATCACTTTCATGGCCTGCCTTTTGGGTTCGCCCACTCTGGTCAAAGTCCTCGCCTATCCGCTCAAGAAAGCGAATATTCACAATTCCGAAAATAGCGGAACACTCACTTTGCTCGTCGGCACCAACCGCGTTGGAACATTTTTGCTCGACACCAATAATGCAAATCTCTTCGGCACAAACCACGTTTTGGAAGTCGTGCCGGTGCAAATTGGAACCAACCTGCTGTTATCGCTTCAGGTTGCGCCGGATCAAAAACTGCCTCCCACGGTGGGGAACGGAGTGAACCTCGTGAATCTGGGACCCGCGTCCGCTTTCATGCTGGCTTTTCAAATGGCGATTTACGGCGGCATCGCGCTGGCCTCGCCGTTTTTATTTTATTTCATCGGCCAATTTGTTTTTCCGGCTTTGAAAATGAAGGAGAAAAAATATTCCTATCTGGGATTGGCCATCGGGATATTGCTTTTCTTCACCGGTGTGACTTTTTGTTATTTTATCTTGATGCCAATTGCTTTGAACGCGGCCGTGCAATATTCCGAGTGGATGGGTTTCCAGGCAGAAACCTGGCGGGCAGAAGAATATGTCGCGTTCGTTTCCAAATTTTTGTTGGGCATGGGGCTTGGTTTTGAGATGCCCGTGGTCTTGCTCGTCCTCGTCAAGATTGGTGTTCTGGATTATCAAAAGCTCGCCGGGTTCCGTCGGTATATGATTGTCGTTTGTCTGGTTTTGGGTGCGGTGTTGACGACGCCGGAAGTCATTACGCAAATTTTGATGGCGGTACCATTGTATATCCTTTACGAAATCAGCATTTGGATCGCGTGGTATTGGGAGCGCAAAGAAAGAAAGAAGAACGACACAATCTCGATCTGAGGTAACGTCGGGATTTGCCGGTATTCTTGCTCGTGGGGTTTCCGCAAAAAATGGATGCAAAATTCCCTTGTGAAAAATTTCACGATAATGCAAGTTTTCACGCGCTCCTGACAAAACCGTCGGATTTCAGGGACGTTTGTCCCGAGAGTTTTTTAGTTTCGAGTCTGTAATGAAATCAATTTTAGTAGCCGTTTTTATCTTTATCGCCGCTGTTTTTGCGAACGCGGTTGAGCCGGTGCTCAGTGCCGCAGGTGGACACGCGGAACACGCGGTGGATGCAGCTCATGAAGAACATGGATTGCCGCTCAAGCCTGTGGAAATCGGCCACATTGGTTCTTTTCCCATCACTAACTCCATGTTGGTGACGTGGATCGTGGCGTTGGCTTTGATTGGTTTTGCGCAATACGCCACTCGCGACATCAAACGTATTCCTGAAGGTGCGCAGAATTTTTGGGAGTTTCTCGTCGAAAGCCTTTATAAATTTTTGGAAAATATTATCGGCCACGCGCTCGTCAAAAAGACGTTTTGGTTTTTCGCGACCATCTTTATTTTCATCCTGTTCTGCAATTGGTTTGGTTTGATTCCGGGAGTCGGCACAGTCGGTTGGAATGTGAAATTTGCTGACGGCTCAAAAGAATTTCTGCCCTGGTTCCGCGGAGCGAATGCTGATCTCAACATGACTTTCGCCATGTCGATCATCTTTTTCGCTTGCTGGATCATCTGGGCATTTCAGGCGAACGGAGTTGGTGGCGTGTTCATGCACATCTTCGGCGCAAAAGGAAATACCACTGGCGCGCTGAAAATGTTGATGGTTGTCGTCTTTTTTCTCGTTGGAATTTTGGAAGTGGTTTCAATTTTATTTCGCCCAATATCGCTCAGCTTCCGCTTGTATGGAAATGTTTATGCGGGCGAAAGCATGTTGGAAGCGATGGCGAATATTGTGCCAAGCCTCTCGTGGCTGATTCCAATTCCGTTTTACTTTTTAGAAATCATGGTTGGTTTGGTGCAGGCGCTGGTGTTCATGTTATTGACGGCTGTATTCACGTTGCTCATTACGCAGCACGATGAAAGTCACACCGGAGCGCACCATTAAAAATTAAATAATTTCGGCGGTTTGACCGTGTTCAATCGCGGGAGCCGTTGGAGGAAACGAAAGGAAACATATGTTGGCAGAAATGACTGGAAATATACACATCGGTTTGGCGGCGCTCGGCGCGGCCATCGGCGTGGGTTTCATCGGTATGAAAGCTTCGGAAGCAGTGGGACGCAATCCCGGTGCGGCGACGCCGATTCTGGTGCAAGCCATTCTGAGCACGGCCTTCGCTGAAGGCATCGTGTTCTTCGCGATTTACCTCGCGAAAGGTCAATGAGAAATAGTTGAGAGTTGGGGAGTTGAGAGTTGAGAGGCTCTCAACTCTCACTCTCTCAACCCTCAACTTTTTTATTTATGCACGATTTTATTTTATTTGCGGCTGCGACAGAAAATCCGATTCAGGAAATTTCGCGCACGTTTGGTTTCAACGTCCATCACTTCATTTCCCAAGTGGTGAGCTTCCTGATTGTGGCCGGCTTGCTCTATAAATTTGCTTACAAGAAAGTATTGAATGTTCTCGAGGAACGTCGCGAAGAAATTGCCTCCGGTTTGGCTAACGCGGAAAAAATTAAAGCCGAACTCGCGCGAACCGAAGCGGCGCGATTGGAAGTTTTGAACCAAGCCAACGCGCAAGCAGTCAAGTTGATCGAAGAAGCTCGTGCCGCCGCTGCCCGCGTGCAGGAAGTCGAAACACAAAAAGCTATTGCCTCTGCGGCTGATATTGTCACCAAAGCCAAACAAGCCGCCGAAGCAGAACACGCTCGCATGTTGACCGATTTGAAACGCGAAGTTGGCCGTTTGGTCGTGGACACAACAAGCAAAGTCACAGGCAAAATTTTGACCGTCGATGACCAGAAACGTTTGGCTGAAGAAGCGAACCGGCAATTAGCAGCTTAATTATTTGTAGAGGCGGTCTGTGTGACCGCCGGTGAAGTTTGCGGCGGTCACAGACGCGTCGCTACAGAAAAAATGAAAATTTCCAAACAAGCCCGTCGCGATGCGAAAAATTTATTTCGCGCGGCACAAGTGGATGGATTGCTCAATGAAAATTGCGCCCGTCAGGTGGTTGATCAGGTTTTGGAAGCGAAGCCGCGCGGTTACTCGGCGATTCTTTCTCATTTTCAACGCTTGCTGAAGCTCGATTTAGATCGTCGCATGGCAAAGATCGAAACCGCAGCGCCGCTCACACCGGAGATTGAATCGAATTTGAGATCTACTTTGGAGAAGCGTTACGGCAAAGGTTTGCACTTTAGCTTCGCGCAAAATCCGGCCTTGCTCGGTGGAATGAGAATTCAGGTGGGCAGCGATGTTTTTGATGGAAGCGTGCGTGCGCGGTTGAGCGAGTTGGAAGACAGTTTTAAGACGGCTTAGAAAAATTTATGAGTACAATATTGCAAGAAATTGAATCGAAAATTTCCGGCGCCAAGACGGTGGTTGCCCAACAAAACGTCGGCATCGTCCGTGAAATCGGCGACGGCGTGGCGAAGATCGAAGGTCTGACTGATGTGATGCTCAACGAGATGCTGGATTTCGGCAATGGTATCGTCGGCCAGGCATTGAACCTCGAAGAGACTGAAGTCGGCGCGATTGTTCTCGGCGATTACACTGGCATCAAAGAAGGCCAAGAAGTCAAAACCACCGGCAAATTGCTGCAAGTTCCCGTCGGCAAAGGTCTGCTCGGCCGCGTGGTGAATTCTCTCGGCCAACCGCTCGACGGCAAAGGCCCGATCAAGAGCGACGTTGCTTATCCCGTCGAAAAAATCGCACCCGGCATCATCAAGCGCAAATCGGTCAGCCAACCGGTGCAAACCGGCATCATGGCCATCGACGCGATGATTCCGATTGGGCGTGGTCAACGCGAATTGATCATCGGCGACCGTTCCACTGGAAAAACCACCATTGGCGTGGACACGATTATTTCTCAGGCGCGTTTGAATAAAGCAGCTGAAGCGAGTGGCGATAAAGATTTTCGCCCGATGTATAGCATTTACGTCGCGATCGGCCAGAAGCAATCCACCGTCGCTCGCGTGATCAATGTTCTCGAAGAAGCCGGCGCGATGCCTTACACGATTGTGGTTTGTTCTTCTGCATCAGATTCAGCTTCCAACCAATATCTTGCGCCGTTCGCCGGAGCCTCGATGGGCGAATGGTTCATGGACAACGGAATGGACGCGCTGATTATTTTTGACGATTTGTCGAAACACGCCGTCGCCTATCGTCAGGTTGCTCTTATCTTGAAACGTCCTTCCGGTCGTGAAGCTTATCCGGGCGACGTGTTTTATTTGCACAGCCGTTTGCTCGAACGTTCTGCGCGTGTGAGCGAAAAATATGGCAACGGCTCTCTGACTGCGTTGCCGATCATCGAAACGCAAGCGGGCGACGTCTCGGCTTACATTCCGACGAACGTTATTTCCATCACGGACGGCCAAATTTATTTGGAAACCGATTTGTTTTATCAAGGTGTTCGCCCCGCTGTTTCCGTTGGTTTGTCCGTGTCGCGCGTCGGTTCTGCTGCGCAAATCAAAGCGATGAAACAAGTCGCTGGACGTATCAAAGGTGATCTCGCGCAATTCCGCGAGCTTGCGGCCTTCGCTCAATTTGGTTCTGACCTCGACGCGAAAACTCAGGCGCAACTCGAACGCGGCAAACGCATCGTCGAAGTTTTCAAACAGCCGCAATACAACCCGTTGCCGGTGGAAATGCAGGCTGCGGTTCTCTGGACTGTGCAAAACGGTTTGATGGACGATGTGGCCGTGGACAAGATCAAAGATTTTCAGGCCAAGCTGACCGACCATTTGACGAGCCGTAAGTCCGATCTGATGGGAAAAATCGCCAAAGAAAAAGCATTGAGCGACGCGCTGATTGCCGATTTGAAAGCGGCGGTGACCGAGTTCAAGCAAACTTACAAATAAGCTTTCATGCCCAGCACACGCGACATTCGCCGACGCATCAAGTCGGTCAAAAACACGGCGCAAATCACCAAGGCGATGCAAATGGTCGCCGCCTCAAAAATGCGCAAGGCGCAATCGGCTGCGATCGCGGGCCGGCCCTATGCCGCGTTGATGAACACCGTGCTGGCTCAGGTGACGGCAAACGTCGGAGATTTTTCTCATCCGCTGTTGGAAATTCGCAAGGTGAAAAAGCGGGCTCTTATTATTGTCAGCAGCGACAAAGGTTTGGCCGGCGCATTGAACAGCAATCTGCTTCGGGAAGCGGCAAAATTTGACAAGAATACAACCGTTTACGTAACGGCGGGCAGAAAGGCGTCACAATTCGTCGTGCGAACCAAGCGCCAGCTTGCGGCTGAATTCACCTACAAAGACGCGCCGCTGTTTTCAGAAGCGCGCGCGATATCAAGATTTGCGCAGGAACTTTTCAGCAAAGGCGAAGTCGATCAGGTTGATATTCTTTTCACGAATTTTATCTCAACGCTCAACCAAAAACCCGAGGTGCTTCAACTCTTGCCGATTGTGGAAATCAAAGGAGTGACAGCCGTTGTTCAGGGTGAAGATGGCCAGGAACCGTTGGCGCCAGGTGGAGCCGAATATATTTTCGAGCCGAACGTCGGAGCAGTGTTTGCGTCGTTGATTCCGCATTATTTAAATTTCCAAGTGTTTCATATTTTGATGGAGGCGAAAGCCAGCGAACACAGCGCGCGCATGGTGGCGATGAAAAACGCGACGGACAACGCCAAGCAACTCATCAAAGACCTCACACTCGAATACAACAAGCTGCGCCAGGCCAACATCACCAAAGAGCTTCTTGAAATCACCAGCGCGGCCATGGCGATGAGTTAAAAGTTTTTTTCAGCGGTCTGTTTCTCTTGGCCATCATGCCATTGGTTTCAGCTCAAACCGCGCCTGATGCCGCAGGATTATTGGGGCGACATTGGAGTTACGCCGCCCACCATGATTGCTAACATGGATTCGCAATAGACCAGTTGGCAAAATGGTTTGACCGGCTACCAGACCAATGCGATTCGACCCATCGTTCCAATTGGGCAAACTTACAACGCCGTTCCCGGTTCGGAAGTGACCACATTCATTGACACATTAGACTTCAGAAAAGAAATCGCGCGCGTTTCCGACCAGTATTCGCCCTGCGAATTGAACGCGATGAATCCGACGTGTCCTCCCGAAGCGGGCATTTCCAAATAGAGATTGGGGTTCGCTTTGCTTTCTTCGATCGGGAAGCACGGGTCAGCTAGGAAAGGATCGTTGCGCGCATTGACCAAAAGTGTGGGGATGGAAATGTGTTTCAACCACGGGCGGCTACTGGATTGGCGCCAATAATCTTCCGCATCCACAAAACCGTGAATCGGCGCAGTGTAACGATCATCGAAGTCCTTGAAGTTGCGCATCCGCGAATAATTCTCGTCGTTGATTTGGCCCGGCATCGCTCGCATTTTGTGTCGGATTTTTCCGCGAAGATCTTTCAGGAACCGGCGCATGTAGATTCGATTGGTCAGCTCGGCCAATCGTAGCGAGCCGGATTGCAGATCGCATGGAACGGAAAAGGCGACAGCTTTGGTAATATTTGGCGGAAGTTGTTGTCCGCATTCGCCCAGATATTTTAACGTCACGTTGCCGCCCAGACTGAAGCCGATCAGCGCGATGTTGTCGTAGGGGCGCGTCGCAGTGACGTGCGCGATGACGGATTTTAAATCTTCCGTCGCCCCGCTGTGCGTGAAGCGCAGCCTGCGATTGGGTTCGCCGCCGCAGCCCCGCGCATTCCAGACCACGATGTCCCAACCGTTCTTCGAGAGCGCGCGGACCATTCCCAAAACGTAAGAGCGGGTGGAACTTCCTTCCAACCCATGCGCGATGACGGCGAGGCGACGGCAACCATTGATGGCCCAGTCGAGATCGAGGATGTCATCGTCGGGCGTGGTGATTCGCTCGCGACGATAGGTGACGCCGGTGACATTTCTGAACAAGGTCGGGAAGATTGTTTGCAGATGGCCGTTCGAAAGAAGTACCGGCGGAACGTAAGTGGAATCGAGGATCGGCATGCCTGAACTTGTTCAATCAAACGTCGTCGTTTGAGGGCAACCGATGCGAAAATTAATTTTCACAAGAACAGATCGGGCAAAAGATTTCCGCCGGGGACGATGGCATAATCATCGAAATTGGTTACACCTTCCGCCGCGAGAACGTGTTCATCGAGGAAAAAATTCCCGGTGCATTCGCGGCTGGACCGCCTGAAAATAATTTGCGCGGCATCCGCCATGATTTCTGGCTTGCGACTTTGGCGGGCGACCGTTTCTCCGCCGAGCAGATTCAGCACGGCGGCGGTGGCGATTATAGTTCTGGGCCAAAGTGCGTTGACCGCAATGCCTTGTTCGCGAAATTCTTCCGCCATTCCCAAAACGCAAAGGCTCATTCCATACTTGGCCATGGTGTAAGCAACATGCGGCGCAAACCAGCGTGGTTGCAGGTTGAGCGGTGGCGAGATGTTTAAGATGTGCGGATTTTTCGACGCCAACAGGTGCGGAAGACAAGCCTGGGAACAAGCGAACGTGCCGCGCGTATTGACCTGATGCATGAGGTCAAAGCGTTTCATCGGAGTCGCCAGCGTTCCGGTCAAACTGATGGCGCTCGCATTGTTCACCAGAATATCAATTCCACCGAACGTTTCGACCGCGCGCTTCACCGCCTCGTGAATTTGTTTCTCATCACGGATATCAACGACGCATGCCAACGCTTTGCCGCCAGCCGCTTCCATTTCTTCTGCGGCGCTGTAAATCGTCCCGGGCAATTGCGGGTGAGGCGCAATGGTTTTTGCCGCGATGACAATGTTGGCGCCATCTCGCGCCGCACGCAGCCCGATGGCTTTGCCAATGCCTCGACTGGCCCCGGTGATGAATAACGTTTTACCTTTTAGATTGATCATGGTTTTGTTGTGTCTTTAGAAAAACCGTAACATTGATTTTGCGCAATAGAATCATTTTGCGCGAGACTCATTGGGCGAGGGTTTTCGCAATGCGAAGGGTGCGTGTCGCTAGATTGCAGTTGCCGAAGAAGAGTTTCAAACCCCACTATGTTTTCGTCTAGCAACAGCCAGCCCAGCGAGGGTGGTTCACGTTAGAATCTGGTGCGTTATTTTTATGCGATCCCTCAAACATTTAATCGAGAAAAATAAAATTTGGGCTGCTCTCATTCGCGGGCAAGATCCGGATTTTTTCCCGAAACTTTCGCAACAACAATCGCCCGGCTACCTCTGGATCGGCTGCTCGGACAGCCGAGTGCCTGCCAACCAGATTGTCGGGCTGCTCCCCGGCGAGTTGTTCGTCCATCGCAATGTCGCCAATCTGGTTGTACACACCGACCTCAACTGCCTCTCGGTCATGCAGTTCGCCGTGGATATTCTCAAAGTGCGCCACATCATCGTCTGCGGACATTACGGTTGCAGCGGCGTACAAGCGGTGCTGCGTCGCGACCGGCTTGGCTTGAGCGATAATTGGCTGCGTCATGTTCAAGACGTTCGAGAGAAACATCAGAAATTTTTATTGAGCGCAGGTTCCGCCGCTCTCGATCGTCTCTGCGAGCTAAACGTGATCGAGCAAGTGGCCAACGTCTGCCAAACCTCGATTGCGCGCGACGCGTGGGAGCGGGGTCAGGAGTTGACGGTGCATGGCTGGATTTACGGTTTGCAAGACGGACTCCTGCGCGATCTGAAAAGCACCGTCACGGATTTTAATGAAGCAATCGCTGTCTATGAAGCAGCGGTTGCGGCTGTGTCTTGATTGAATCTGGCCAAACTCTCTTCTTGAATTTTAAAACTCCGGAAGATTTCCTTGCGTGACTTTCGTTTTTGTTCGTCGCACATTCGGCGCCACTGAATGGTATGAAAAAATCTTCTCCAGTCTCTCGCAGTGGACGCTTCGCCAGCGGACCCGGCGCGGATGTCGCGCAATTTACTGAATCCATTTCCTTCGACTGGCGACTGTGGGAACAGGACATTCTTGGCTCCATCGCCCACGCCACGATGCTCCAAAAAATCGGCGTGCTGACAAAAGCGGAGTTGGCGCAAATCAAAAAAGGGCTGGAACAAATCGGGCAGGAAATTTTCGACGGCAAGTTCGAGTGGAAACCGGAACTCGAAGATGTCCACATGAACATCGAGGCGGAATTGACCCAACGCGTTCCCGCCGGGGCAAAGCTGCACACGGCTCGTTCCCGGAATGATCAAGTTGCGCTGGATATCCGGATGTGGTTGCGCGATCAAATTGCCGAACTTACCGGCGAACTTCGGTTGCTGCAAAAATCGCTCATCGAACTCGGCACGAAAAATTCCGACGTGATTATTCCCGGCTACACGCATTTGCAACGCGCCCAGCCGGTTTACTTCGCTCATCACCTGTTGGCTTACGTTGAGATGTTGGCTCGCGATCACTCGCGGCTCGCAGATTGTTTTCAGCGCGTAAATGTATGCCCGCTCGGCAGTGGCGCGATTGCCGGTTCCACATTGCCGCTCGATCGCGAGCTCGTCGCAAAACTGCTGGGTTTCGTGGATGCGAAAGGAAATCCTCAACTCACGCAAAACTCCATGGACGCCGTGAGCGATCGAGATTTCGCGATTGAATTTTGCAGCGTCGCCGCATTGGTGGCCGTGCATTTGTCGCGACTGGCCGAGGATGTCATTCTTTGGGCGAGCGCAGAATTTAATTTCATAAAAATTGCGGACGCCTACACAACTGGCTCGTCATTGATGCCGCAGAAAAAAAATCCCGACATCGCGGAGTTGACGCGTGGCAAAACCGGTCGGGTATTCGGTAATCTCGTTGCGCTGCTCACGCTCTTGAAAGGTTTGCCGATGACTTACAACCGCGATCTACAGGAGGACAAAGAGCGATTGTTCGACACGACGGATACGATTCGCACCACGATTCGGCTAATGTCGGCGATGTTGCAAAATACTTCAGTGAACAAAGCAGCGTGCGAATCTGCGGCGAACGATCCTGCTTTGCTCGCGACGGATCTTGCCGATTATCTCGTGCGAAAAGGAATGGCTTTTCGGCAAGCGCATCATGCTGTTGGCGCAGTCGTCGCGCTCGCAGAAAAATTAAAGAAGCCGTTGAACAAACTTTCGCTCAAAGAATTTCAGTCGGTGGACAAAACGTTTGGCGCGGATGCGATAGCGGTTTTTGATTTGAAGAAAGCGATGTCGCAAAGAAATCTCATCGGCGCGCCGGGAACAAAAGAAGTCACTAAACAACTGGCACGATGGCGGAACCAATTATCGCGATAACGTTGTGAGTTTGAGAAACGCAGTTAGGCATTTTGCTTTCGGTTTTCTAAATCCGGATTTGTGTGGTTTCTACGTCCTGCTTGCAGTAATTTCAGCAACAACATTTGGCACTTGCTACTTTGGTTATGGTAGTTGGTTTCGGATTGGGGGCCTGCTTTTCCTGATCTTCATTCCTTCAGTATGCATTTTGCTGATCGCGGTCATATTGGCAGGTCGTTTGCAGATTTGGATATGGAAACGACTGGCAAAACAGCCAGAGGTTTCGCCGAGTCAAATGCCACTGCTTGAACTTTTTTGGAGGGCTGCCGTCGCAATGCTTATTGTTCCGCTTTTGTTTGGATATTTTGGAGGGAGATTGTGCGAAAGACGTGCTCAGAAGCCATTCGCTGAAAGCGCTTCTCTGATTGCTGAACTTGAAAATGAAAAGAAATTGCACGGATTTTATCCTACAAATGTAATCTCTTTGGTGAAATCAAACACTGTTCTGCGTCGTAGGTATTATTTCTACTATGGAGAATCAGGCACAAATGGAATCGAGTGGACTGCCGACCAAATTGCGAAAGCTGACATCAGCATTTTTACGACAACAACTAATTATCAAATTGTGATTCCAATTGAAAAAATGTCTCCAATCACCTACTCAAGCTTTTACGTTTACTCTTACACATCTGAATACCCATTGTGGAATAAAGTATTACTGCATTGGTCACTTCTTGGAGCATACATAGATAATCCAAGCCATTGAATCGCACCGTCACTCCGGCCTTGTTTCCTTTTCGAAAGCATCTAGTTTTTACCTATGACATTTCCGATCACCGCTTACATTGAAGGTGCGTTGGAACTGGCGCGTTACGACAAGCTGGACGACGGCTCGTTCGCAGGTGAAATCCAAAAACTCAAAGGTGTTGCGGCGTTTGGCCGCACCTTGAGCGACTGTGAAAACGAATTGCGCTCGACCTTGGAGGATTGGATTCTTGTTGGTTTGCGGATGGGACATAAACTTCCAGTGCTTTGTCGGGATTGGTAAAGAATTCGCGTTGCGCGATTGAACGGATTATTGTTTTGACCAGTTATGCAAACGGTTCCTCTTGAAAAAGCCCAGGCCACGCTCCCGGATTTGCTTCGGCAGGTTGCCGGTGGCGAGGAGTTCACCATCACACAGAACGGCGAACCGAAGGCGAAGCTCTCCGCCGCGTCGTCGCACAAGCACGCACAGGCGCACGCGGGAAGTCTGCCGGGCAAAATCTGGATGTCGCCGGATTTTGACGCGCCGCTGGACGATTTTAAAGATTATCGGGAATGAAGCTTCTGCTCGATACGCACGCTTTGCTTTGGTTCATCAGCGACGATCCATTTGACCGGATGCTCATTTCCCAGTCTTTGAGCGACCAAATGACTCTCGTCACCCCTGATCCTGAAATTAAAAAGTATTCCGTCCAAACACTTTGGTAGCTGAATCATGTCGGACGTTCCCTTGCTCACCTCGCTCCTCAAAGAAGTTTCGCGCTCGTTTTATCTCACAATGCGGATTCTGCCGGGTGCGATTCGACCGCAAATCGGCCTTGCCTATCTCCTCGCCCGCGCGACCGACACCATCGCGGATACAGAAGTTGTTTCCCCGGAACGGCGGTTGGACGCGTTGGATAGTTTGCGCTCCAGGATTCTGGGGGAAAACCAGAGCGCGTTGAATTTCGGTGAACTGGCGAAACATCAAGGTTCTGTCTCGGAGAAAATTATACTGGAGCGCGCCGGGGAAGCGATCTCAGTGCTCGCCGGTTTTGCCAAGGAAGATCAAAAGTGTATTCGTGAAGTTCTGAACACGATTGCGAGCGGGCAGGAACTGGATTTGAAACGGTTCGGCACTGCGAATGAAAAAAAAATTGTCGCTTTGCAAACGGATGCGGAACTGGACGACTACACGTATCGCGTGGCTGGTTGTGTTGGAGAATTCTGGACAAAAATGTGTGTTGCTCATCTTTTTCAAAACCGCAAAGTGGATCAGGATTTTTTGCTCACCAACGGCGTGCGCTTCGGAAAGGGGTTGCAGCTTGTGAATATTCTTCGCGATCTGCCACGCGATTTGCGTTCGGGTCGTTGCTACATTCCTGAACAGCGATTGAATGCGCTCGGCTTGACCCCGGACGATTTGCTTTCGCCATCGAACGAACCGAAGTTCCGCCCGCTTTATCAAGACTACTTGAACATCGCGCAAGAACACCTGGCCGTCGGCTGGAACTACACAAATTATTTGTCGAAAAGCGATTTCAGGCTGAGGCTCGCTTGCGCCTGGCCAATTTTGATCGGAGCAAAAACACTGCAAAAATTGCGGGACGCGGATGTCCTTGATCCAGCCCAGCGCGTGAAGATTAGCAGGGGAGAGGTCCGCAACATCCTGGCAAAATCGCTTTTTCTATATCCCTTTCCATCGGCTTGGAAGCGTCAATTCACGAAGATTGCGGGATAAGGAAATCCTATTGATTCCCAAAGTTCTTTCCGTTACAAATTCGAGATGCGATTCCAAAAACTAGCAACCATTTTCTTACTGGCAGGCTCGACGGTGAGCGTGTCCTTAGCGCAAACCGCGTCTGAATCAGACCCATTGACTCAAGCGCTTCGTCGTAAGCAATCAGAACTGGACGCCCAGGAAGCCCAAGGTGTGGGGCAGGTTAAAACGCCGCAGTCCATTCAAAAACCGGCGGCACCCGCCGTGGTGGCCAAACCAGAAATAGCCGCCGTTCCGACCGCGAACGTCGCCAAACCGGCTGCCGTAATGCCACCCGCCGCCCGCTCACCCGAAGAGGATCGGTTAGTCGAAACACTCCGCCGCAAACAGGCGGAATTGGACTCGAACCCAGGCGTCAAGTCCGCGCCCGCGCCCGCGCCAGTTGTTGCCGGCGGACAAGCAGAGACAGCTAAAAAAGTCCGCCAAATTGAAGCGGACCGCAAAGCTGCAGAGAAAGCCGCGATGCAAAGCAAGTCGTCGAAGGCGACTCAAGCGGCCTACGTCGTGCCGACTTATGATATAAACACGAAGGAAGGCAAGCTCGCTGATCTACTTTACAAATACAAAACGGACGAAATTACGCCGCACGAATATCACATGCAACGCGCGAAAATTATCGCCGGACAATAATCGATTTTCCAACCAGCCAACCCGCCAGTTTTACTGGCGGGTTTTTTGTTGCCGTGAAGTTTGTCCGTTGAACTTTGAAATGCGTCTGGCATAACATCGCCCGTGCATCATTTTCAATATCTCGGTGGCAAGTTAATGTGTGAAAGCGTTTCCGTTGAATCGCTCGCCAGGAAATACGGAACGCCACTTTACATCTATTCTCAAAATACTTTGGCCGATCATTTTGGTCGCCTCGACGCCGCGCTGGCCGATTTGGATCACACGATTTGTTTCGCGATGAAGGCCAACTCGAATCTCGCGGTGATTCGCACCCTGGCCAATCTGGGCAGCGGCTTTGACATCGTGAGCGGCGGCGAACTCAAGCGGGTCATTGCGGCGGGCGGTGATCCAGGCAAATGTATTTTCGCGGGCGTTGGCAAAACCACTGAGGAAATTGAATATGCTTTGAAGCAGGGGATTTATTCGTTCAATGCCGAAAGCGAACCGGAATTGGTCCGCATCAATCGAGTCGCTGCCCGATTGAAAAAAACTGCGCCGGTCGCCGTGCGGGTGAACCCAAACATCGACGCGCACACCCACGCCAAAATCACCACCGGCACTTATGAGAATAAATTTGGAATTGCGTTTGAACAGGTGGAAGGCGTTTACGCACGTGCCAGCAAATTGAAAAATCTCCGGCTGCGCGGAATCCAAATGCATATCGGCTCGCAGCTCACTCAGGTGAAGCCATACGAACTCGCCGTCCAAAAAGTTCTGCCACTCGTGAAAAAACTTGCGGCCAAATATGGCTTTGAATTCTTCAGCGTCGGCGGTGGATTAGGAATTGTCTATGATCCCGCGTTGGATAGCGGTTCGCCGAGTTGGTGGAAAACGGCCAAAGCCAAAAACATTCTGACCCCGACCAACTACGCCGAAAAGCTCGTTCCGTTGTTGAAGCCGCTTGGATTGAAAATTTTGTTGGAGCCGGGACGTTTCATCACGGCAAATGCAGGCATTCTGGTGACGCGGGTCGAATACGTGAAGAGGACCGGCAAAAAGAATTTTGTGATTGTGGACGCCGCAATGAACGACCTGATTCGTCCCGCGTTTTACGATTCCTATCACGAAATTGTTCCGCTGACGAAAAGGGGTGGCGCGAAAATCTCCTCTGACGTCGTCGGTCCGATTTGTGAATCAGGCGATATTTTCTGTAAAAACCGGGCGCTGCCAAAAGTCGGGGAAGGGGATTATCTCGCGTTACTCAGCGCTGGAGCATACGGATTTGTCATGGCCTCAAATTACAACGCGCGCGGTTTCGCTGCGGAAGTTCTGGTGAACGGTAAAAAAGCGGCAGTCATTCGCGAACGGCAACCTGTGGAAGAAATTTGGGCGACGGAAAAAATTCCGCAGTGGCTGAAATAATTTTTGCAGAAATGAAACTGCCGCGCGTTAATGGGATTTCGATTTTTACGGCCCTCCTTCTCGTTAGCAATGGGCTCTCTGCGGCACCTCATGGAGATTGGCTGATTGATTCAACGTCATTCAAGGCGCGTGTCACCGTGAGTAGGGATAAACGCGAGGTGGAAATAAATAACGGGTTGCTTCGCCGCGTGATTCGATTGCAACCGAACGCGGCAACGGTTGCTTTGGATAACCTGGTCAGCGGCGAATCGCTGCTGCGTGGAGTGAAGCCTGAAGCATTGGTGGAGATCGACGGAAAGCGATTCGAAATCGGCGGGCTTAAAGGCCAGCCAAATTACGCCTTTCTCCGTCCCGAGTGGATCGAGGGGCTGCTTGCTGATCCTGCTGCGTTCCGATTTGTAGGCTGCGAGGTAGGCAAGCCCCAGGAACGTCTTGCGTGGAAGCGCTCGCGGCATCATGCGCCCGAAGTAAAATGGCCGCCAGAGGGGATGGCACTGCGGTTGGACTTTGCGATGCCTGATTCGACGACCGGCACACCTTCACCGAACGTCCGCGTCTCGGTGCATTACGAGCTTTACGATGGGCTTCCCTGTTACAGCAAATGGATCACGGTTTCCAATGGCACGGATAAGGTGGTGCGCTTGGATCGGTTTTCGAGTGAAACGCTCGCGGTTGTGGAGCGTACGTCGGAGGTAGATGAGCTAAGCGAAGGCCGGACTCCGCCGAACATTCATGTCGAGACGGATATGTCTTTCGGTGGCATGAACGCGTCTGGTGCAAACCGTCGCTCCTTCCGCTGGTTGCCGGACCCGGATTTTAAGACACAGGTGAACTATGAAAGGAAGACGCCTTGTCTGCTGGACATAGGACCCGATCTTGGCCCAGCGCAGGACATTGCTCCTGGCGACACCTTCGAATCCTTCCGCGCATGGGTGCTGCCGTTTGATAGCATGGACCGTGAACGTTGCGGCCTTGCTCTGCGCCGGATGTATCGAGTCATCGCACCGTGGATCACCGAGAACCCATTGATGTTGCACCTGGTCACCTCCAAGGGAAGTAGTGTGACCAATGCGATCGATCAATGCGCGGCAGTGGGCTTTGAGATGTTAATCCTGAGCTTCGGCAGCGGTTTTGACATGGAGAAGGAAGACCCCTCCACCCTTGAACGAGCGAAGTGTTACGCTTCTTACGCCCATAGCAAAGGGATCGAGATCGGTAGTTACTCATTGCTGGCCTCAAGGCGGGTAGGGGGCGGCAACGACGTGGTGATGCCTCCCGGTGAACGGCCCACTTTCGGCGAGTCTCCCTGTCTGGAAAGTCGTTGGGGCACAAACTATTTTCGAAGGCTCTACGAGTTTCATCGCGAGAGCGGATTCACATTACTAGAGCACGACGGCTCCTATCCGGGTGACGCGTGCTTGAGCGAGCAGCACCCAGGTCATCACGGCCTGGCCGACTCACGTTGGAATCAGTGGCGTGAAGTCTCTGACTTCTATAAGTGGTGCCGTGCTCAAGGCTTTTACCTAAATGTGCCTGATCACTACTACCTATCTGGTTCCACTAAGTCGGGGATGGGTTACCGCGAAGAGAACTGGTCATTGCCGCGCGAGCAGCAGGTAATCCATACTCGGCAGAACATCTACGACGGCACCTGGCAGAAGACCCCCAGCATGGGTTGGATGTTTGTTCCGTTGACCCAATACCAGGGTGGCGGCGCCGCTGCGACAATTGAGCCGCTGGATCAGCACCTTGCCCACTATGAGCGGATGATCGAGAGCAATCTAGCGCTCGGCGTGCAGGCGTGTTATCGCGGGCCGCGCCTGTATGACACCGATCGCACCAAGGCAATGGTCAAGTCGAAGGTTGATTGGTTCAAGACACACCGCGATATTCTTGAAAGCGATTTGATCCATGGCCGACGCGCCGACGCCCGCGACCTCGACTGGATGCTGCACGTCAATACGAAGTTGAAGGAGAAGGGTTTGCTGGCAGTGTTCAATCCGCTCAATGAGACCGTGACGAAAAAATTGCGGGTAAACCTCTACTACACTGGCCTTACTGGAACTGCGCAAGTTCGTGAAAAAGACGCTTCGGCGAAGCGCTATAAATTGAACCGCGACTATTCGGTTGAGATTCTCATTCAAGTTCCGGCGCAGGGGATGACTTGGTTCGTTGTAGAATGACCGTCGCGAGTCTTGTCCGAATGAATCTGGAAGAGAATACAATGAGCACATTTGAAAACGATCGTCGTAATTTAATCGAGCTTTCGCACGAACTCGGCGCGGAGCATCGGCAACTTGCTATTTTAGGCGAGGGGAATACCTCCGCGAAGTTGAGCGACGATGCGTTCATTGTCAAAGCGAGTGGCAGCAATCTCGGTACATTGCGGGATGAGGACGTGGTTGCATGTCATGCTACGGCGCTCCTGGCGCTCCTGAACGAGACGGATGTTTCCGATGAACAAATCGAACAAACTCTCCTGGGCTGCCGTCTCGATGCGAAGGCCAAGAAACCTTCTGTAGAAGCGCTTTTTCACGCCTACCTCCTTGGTTTGCCTGGGATTAATTTCGTCGGTCACACTCATCCAACGGCGGTGAATTCTATTCTCTGCTCTCCACTCGCCGAGAAGTTAGCGACGAGTCGCCTGTTTCCCGATGAGGTCGTCTGCTGCGGTCCGAGGTCTGTCTTTGTGCCCTACACCGATCCTGGCCTCAGACTCGCTCAACTCATCCGCGATGAGACTCAGCGTTTTATGGAAACGAGCGAAACATTGCCTCGCGTCATCTTGCTTCAAAACCACGGCATCATAACTCTCGGAGCCTCGCCTGGAGCCGTGAAGAGCGCGATGTTCATGGCCGTGAAAGCAGCCCAGACTTTCGTGGGTGCGATGGTGCTTGGTGGGCCGGTCTTTTTATCTGAGTCAGATATTGAACGTATTGCAAATCGGCGCGACGAGCATCACCGCCAGCGCGCCCTCGGCTTTTGAGCGCGCACTATTACATCGCATGTGACCTAGGCGCGGAAAGCGGTCGCGTTATTCTTGGCTGTCTCCACGATGAAAAAGTAACCCTGGAGGAAATTCATCGTTTCCCAAACGGGCCATTGAAGATCGCCGGTTCTTTACGCTGGGACATTCAACGAATTTTCGATGAACTAAAAATCGGCCTGCGCATAGTTGTGGTGCGAGACATTGCTGTGGAAAGTCTGAGTGTTGATTCGTGGGGTGTCGATTACGTGCTGTCCGGAGCAAATCAACCGCTGCGTTCGTTGCCCTACCACTACCGCGACGCCCGCACCGATCCTGCCTATGCTGCGGCAATGAAATCGCCGGGGCCGGAAATTATTTTCGCCGAGACCGGCATCCAGTTCATGTCGATCAACACGCTTTACCAGCTCGCTGCCGAGCTTGATCAGAGCCCGGGATTGCTTGAAAGTGCTGACCAATTCCTAACGATTGCTGACTACTTTAATTATCTTTTCAGCGAAGTTGCCGTTATCGAAGAAAGTCTGGCGAGCACGACTCAAATTTACAATCCGATGACGCGTGGCTGGTCGCGGCGACTTGTCGAAACCTTTGGTTTTCCAGAGAAAATCTTTCCGCGCCTCGTCGCTTCCGGCACCCGGCTGGGACCATTGCTCCCGGAGGTTGCCAACGAGATTGGCGGACCAGCATGGGAAGTCATCGCGACCTGTTCGCACGATACAGGTGCGGCGGTCGCTGCTGTGCCGGCGAGTGGAGAGGGTTGGGCATATCTTAGCTCCGGCACATGGTCCCTGATTGGCGTGGAGTTACCCGCGCCGTTGATCAATGATTCGGCGCGTTTCCACAATTTCACCAACGAAGCCGGATTTGGCGGGACGACACGATTCTTGAAAAACATTGGTGGTCTCTGGTTGTTACAGGAGTCACGGCGAGCCTGGGCGCAAGATGGTTTGGATCTGGATTACGCCGCTCTCGAAGCCCAAGCGGAAAAGGCAGAACCCTTCCGTTCACTCATCAATCCGAACCACGCATGTTTCCTCAAGCCCGGCGACATGCCGGAAAGAATCGCTGCCTATTGTCGCAACACAGGTCAACCCGCTCCCGAAACGCCGGGCCAGTTCACGCGCTGCATCTACGAAAGCCTTGCGCTCCTTTACCGCCGCACTTTAGGCGAACTGGAGCACGTCACCGGTCATAAGATCAGGCGGTTACACATCGTCGGTGGAGGAAGCCAGAGTGCGCTGCTCAATCAATTTGCGGCCAGTGCCACTGGACGAAATGTTCTTGCCGGGCCTGTCGAAGCGACTGCCCTTGGGAATGTCTTGATCCAAGCTATAGCTCTCGGTCATCTCAACTCGCTCACTGACTTGCGCAACACGGTTCGTGCATCGTTTTCCATCGCCGAGTACCTGCCGAAAAATTGCTCGGAATGGGACGAAGTGATGGATCGCTTTTCCCAGTTCTGATGATTTTCCCGCCATGCGTTACGAATGATCTTGGGATTTTTATTGATCGAAATTTGCTCCGACGCTCCGCGCGGAGAGCCACTTGTGAAGAGGCATCGCAGGGGACGGGGCTGGCTCGCCGGAAAAAAGTCGCCGGGCCTTCAGTTCGAACGATTGCGGAACAGACTCAAACAGCTTTTCACCCACGGCATCCGGTTTGGCAGATTGCCCGCCGCCGAGGTTTGTTCCGCCGAGGCCGCAGCGCATTTTTGTTTCCGAGTACGCTTCAGGTGCGGCGCTGGATTTTTCGCCGCCCGTTGAATGGAAGAAACAATCTGTTCGATGGGGAAACCTTTGAGCAGAAAGTCGGAAGCTCCGTCTGTCAGCGCCCGGCTTTTCGATTTCTGATCGAAGAAAGTGGTAAGCATCAACCTAGAAACGGCAGTTGCAGGGTAAAATCTAGGGGGTGATTCTTTGTGCAAGTTGCTGTCGGTAGCACTATTGGATTGAAGAATTGCAACTGCGGAGCAGTTGGAAACCAGATCACTTTCCGGGTGAGCTTATTCGCTGGCTGGTTTCCCCTGTTTCGCCCTTGTTTTGCCGCCCAGAAGACTGCTTCAGCAGCAGTTTCAACTGCCGTTTCTAGGTTTATTGATCGGAATCTGCTTCGATGCTCCGTGCGGAGTCACGAGCACAGTCTTCACCGCTTCGTTCTGGAGGTCCGATGGATACTCACTCAAGCGTGCGGTAGCCCACCGCGATCAACATCTCCAGATTGTTGTAGTGCGTCTTATAGCATTTGCCAGAGTGGGGGAGGTCTGTCTTAATCTTTGGGTTTGGCTTCCAGTTCATTTTTCTGGCGGCACCCCGGCGGCGAGCAGGATTAGTTCGGATAGCCTGTTAAATCATTTATCCGAAGGTTTTTTGGAGCTGGAGCGGAGCAGTCGTCCTACAAAAATCAAAACAATGGCGCCCAGCAGGGAAAACAATAAATCCTCATAGCGGATCAGCACCGGCCCCCAGCCGAAGTTGATCTGGGCCACACGCACCACCATTCCTCCGATCAAGGCTCCGCCTAGCCCCAGTAACAATCTCCCCACCTTTCCCAGCCCGGAATTTTTGAGCGAGGTCAGCGCCCCCGCCACCGCGCTGACGAGCGCCCCCATAATGACCCACGCCACGATTTCGTCGCGACTGCGGTTTTTGATGCGGCTCTCGTCCACACGCCGCCAGAGGTTCTCAAAAGACTCCGCCGTCGCCTGACCTGCACCCACTGCGGCTTTCTTGGTATCCTGCGCGGCCTCGGTGATGGCTTCTTTCGTTTCGTTCGCTCTGGCCTTGGCTTTGTCGGCCAGAGTCGGTTCATCCTCTGCCATCGCTGTCAGGTTCGAAAGAAATAGAAATACCAGCAAACATAAGAGTGCCACCGAGCTTAATTTATCTGAACTGTATTTTGCTGTTTGAGGGGTGCTTTTCATAGTGTTGACGTGTTTCATGGAATCATTTCGGCGGAGCGGCGTCAAGCCTGAGCCCGTGACTGTCGCGACTCTTTGAGAATGTCCCCATTGGAGCGGAGTTGCGGTAGCCCACCGTGATCAACATCTCCAGACTGTTGTAATGCGTCTTGTAGCATTTGCTATCGGCAACAAAGGCCGGACCCACGGCCAGCGCCAAGGCCAGAGTGGGGGCGGTAGTAATGTCATAATTTTAAATTTTTGGGTTTGGCTTCTGGTCAATTTTTTCTGACGGCGCCCCGGCGCCGAGCAGGATTAATGTGTCGTGTTCGTCCGTTTTGTTTTTTGAATTTCTTTCCTGGAGAGGCAGTGTAGAAGGAGGGGCAGTGTAGAAGGAGGAGCGTGTGTCAACGCGGTAAAATCCGAAAGATTATGACTGGATCGGGCTGCTAGTTTTTTCCTTTTGTTCTGGGACGAGCCTTTAACTTTAAGGCCGACTTGCAATCGGACGTTCACGGTGGCGCTGGGTGCGGACAACAAAGTGGTGAACACCCAGCAGCAACACGTTGACCCTGTCTCCATCACGCCGAAGACAGGATTGTTCAAGTGAAGTTTTGTGGAAGCAGGAACGGGCCAGATAGTCTTGTTCTCCTGCGCATTGCAACAGAAACAAAACGCTGGCTTTGGTTACTTCCTCGCCACGATGCAAAGTGGCGAAGTCCGTTTTGAATCGGCCCGATGAACATAGTCCTCTGGCATTTCAGACAACCGGTGCGCGAGGTCGGGCTCACTTTTCTGGTGTCTCGGCTGCTAAAGCAGGCGTGGGTGGGTTGGCGCGTCCATCCCGGCGAGTTCGCCCTGTGAATCCGACAACCGTGGAAAAGGTTCGTAATCTAAAAAGACCCGCTGCAAATGCGCAATGTGGACATTTGTGAATCCGCCGTTGCGTTGCGCATCTTGCAAAACCGAGCGGACGGCCTCAAGGATCTCGCGGTTGGACTCATCCGACATTTCCGCCAACTCCTCAATCACGTTATTTCGAGTCAGACCGTAGGTGACGTAATCGCATAGTTCTTCGCCAAGAAGGATGGCTTTTTTAGAAGGTCTTTGCATAAGTTATGAAGGGTTGATGTTACTCTGCGAGGGTTGCGTGTCCGTAATTCAAACATGGAAACAAGAGCGAAAGTGTCATATGCATGCACCTTTTCCAAGGTGTAGTTCGGCCCTTCGTCTAGCTGTAAAAATATCGCTCATTTGCGCTCGCCGTCTAACGGCTAAGAACTGAGCCACCGCTGTTCGTCACGTAAACCGCGCATCGGAACAGAAAACGGCAACGGCGGTTGTCTCCGGCTCGTTAGACATCCTGTGGAATACGACGAATTTTTATACTCCTTTGGTCGGGCTGTCCATGAAAACCATTCCCGGTTCCATCGATCCCGTTGGAACAATGAAACCCGAATTCCGAAATAGGAATTGGAAACAGGCGGTGTAGCGGCGGGCGTCCCCGCCTGCCGTGGAGCCGTGGCGTCCCGCCCGGCGGATCAGCGCGCGAACCATCCAGACGCCGGAAAA
>JAYVSV010000162.1:0-17348 GCA_043775015.1 Verrucomicrobiota bacterium | reverse complement strand
ACTGAAGAAATTTTTTACTGTATTGCGTAACCTGAATCGTGCGGCAACAAAGACCTAATGTCTCCCACCGCCGGTAACATTTTGCCGTGAGTCAATACGCGCGCGCGCTGCTTTTGCGAAAGTTCTTTAATTTGAAACTGATCAAGGGTCTCGTCCATGACGCGGTATGCAAGCTGCTATTTCAACATATAATGAAAATTTTGACTGATTCCGGGGCGCTGCATCGACAACTTGCTTTGGGATGGAACCGCCGATTCCTCCCTTCGCTGGTCTGTTTGGTTGCCGTTTGGATCGGCGTGGTGGCGGTCGAGTCGAGAGCGAATACGGGCTTGGCCGGGCTGACGAATCCAATTGTTTTCGTGACGCAGGTGCCGATTCCAAAAGAAAATAATGGCACGGTTTCGAACACGTTCCTTTCGGTGCTATCGCTTTTCGGCAATCAGATTTCCGACACAGCGCGCGCTGGTCGCGGTGGAGATTTGTGGGTGCTTCATACGAATGGCGCGTTACTGAACCTGACGCGCAACGCGGGCTACGGCCAACCGGGAGCGCAGCATACGAACGGCATTGCGGTGCGTGATCCGCAAATTCATTGGGGCGGTGGACGTGTTCTCTTCAGCATGGTGGTGGGCGCGCCACGATTTCAGGCCGATACCAATATTTTCTTCTGGCAACTTTACGAAGTCACCAACCTCACCGCCGTTTTAGCGAATTCCAACACCGTTCCGGCGATCGTCAAAGTTCCGAATCAACCGACAAACTGCAACAATGTCACTCCTTGTTACGCGACGGATGGGCGGATTATTTTCATGAGCGATCGTCCGTTTCAGGGGCAATGGCATCTTTATCCCCAACGCGAAGAATACAAAGGCGCGCCCTCCGTCACCGGCGTTTACAGCATTGACCCGTCCACGAATGATTTGCGAGTTTTGGAACACACGACGAGCGGTGCGTCTAACCCGTTTATCGACAGCTTTGGCCGATTGATCATGACGCGGTGGGATCATCTGGTCGTCGATAGCAATTCGACCGACGACCGGTTGGGACGCGCGACGAATGGCTCGTTCAATTTCTCGAGCGAAGGGCTGAATGCCTTGATCCTGACCAATGACGTCGAACCGTTTCCGGAACCGCGCAATTTCGATACGAACGCGCTCAATCTACTCGGCGTAAATGGAAATACGTTTAATCAATTTTTCCCGTGGATGCTTTCGCAGAACGGGGGCAACGAAGAGTTGTTGAATCACGTGGGCCGTCAGGAATTGAACAAAGCCGTCGTGACGTCGTTTCGGACTGACCATGACCTGGTGGCGTTGACGAATTCAACGGCGGTGGCCCGTGCGGCGGCGGGAATTGTGAGCGGGAACACCAACGACTTTTTGAACTTCGTGCAGATCATTGAAAACCCGCGCCAACCCGGCACTTACGTTGGCGTGGACGCGCCGGACTTCAGCCCATTTGGCGGAACCCATTCTGCCGGACAAATCATTACACTCACCGGCTCGCAAGGATTGAATCCAACGGGAATGGTGGTTTCGTATATCACGCCAAAGACAACGGCGGGGCCCAACGCCATTGGCGTTTTTCGAAATCCATTACCGATGTCCGATGGTGGATTGATCGCCTCTTTTACTGCGGCTTCGACCGTGGATACAAATCTTGGAACAGATTCGCTGATTGTTCCCTCGTATCATTTTCGATTGATGACGATGACCAGCAACAGCACGAGTTGGTCAACGAACCAGACACTCACCGGCGGGTTGACCAATCCGGCGGTTTATTGGGATGGCAATACTCTGGTTACCAACAGCACGGCGCTTTGGGAATTGCAACCAGTCGAAGTGCGATCACGCTATATTCCCCAACCATGGAGCCCAGCTGTGGCTAGTATTGAAGCGCAGGTCTTTGTCGAGGAAGGGGTGGACATGTCCACGTTCCAGACGGAACTACAGGCGCGCAATCTGGCTTTGGTGGTCAGCCGGAATGTCACGGCACGGGATGCTGGCGACAAACAACAGCCGTTTAATTTAAAAATTCCCGGCGGCACGAATTCCATCGTTCCGGGCAGCTATACGAATTACGACATCACGCATCTCCAGTTTCTCCAGGCGGACTATTTGCGCGGTTACAATTTCGGCACCACCAATATTCAACCGGGACGGCGCGTCCTGGCTACGCCGATGCACGATACCACGAATTATAATCTGCCCAGCACGGTGGCCAATGCGCCGCTTGGAGGAACCGAGCTCCTGCCCGACGGTTCTCAGGCGACATTCATCCCCGCCGGACGCGCGATCACATGGCAACTCACCGGAACGAATAATAATTTGAGCATCGTCAAGGAACGTTACTGGATCACGTTCCGACCCGGAGAAATTCGAACCTGCGCCAATTGCCACGGGATCAATGACAAAGATCAACTGGGCCGCAGCGGTCCGCCGACAAACGCGCCCCTGGCATTGCGCCACCTTCTGCGCTACTGGAAAACCAACGCGGTCACCACGTATCAAGTCGCCGTGAATCAAGGAAGCGGCAGCGGAAATTATGGGGCTGGTTCAATTCTGAATTTAACGGCCAATCCGCCGCCGTCGGGAACCGCGTTTTCGCAATGGATTGGTTCGGGCATAAGCACTCCCAATTCTCCGGCCACCCTTTTCATCATGCCTGGGAGCAACACGGTGGTTACCGCCACTTACACGAATCTTCCGGCCCCGCAAATTTCTTCCGTGCAACTTGTTTACACCAACCAACTACAGGTCACGGTTCAAGGAATCGCCTTGCAAGCGTACGTCATCCAAGCTTCCAGTGACCTCTCGACTTGGGCAAACATAGTCACAAACACCACCGACGTGAATGGAATCACTGTTTGGTCAACCGCGCTTGATCCCGCTTTGCCCAAACGTTTTTTCCGAATCACCTTCCCATAACGGTTCGCGCGATTTCCAACCCGCCATCGTCGCTCAATTTGCGAGACGCCAACGTCTCATCTTTGGGCGTTCCGATCGGATTTTTGACCTGAAGAAATGAAACAAACCTTTGTTTTCACAGGTAAAACTCCGCAAAGGGTACCCGTGGCATAGCTTTAGCTTTCAGCGTTAACGGAATAATTTTGCAGGAACTAATTTATGCCCACTTATACATACGTAGCGCGCGAGTCGGCCACCGGACGAGAAATTCGCAGTGGAGTCGATGCTTCTTCAGAGTCTGCGGCAATTGCCGCGCTGTTGAACCGGAATTTATTGGTCATTTCCATCCAGGAAAAGATCGGGCGCAAAGGCAAAACCTCAGGAGGAAAAGTCAGCCTCGCGGATCTTGTCATGTTTACGCGCCAGCTTGCCACCATGATTGATGCTGGTCTCGCCATGGTGCAGTGCCTCGACGCGCTGGCTGAGCAAACCACCAACAAAGTCATGCGCGATGTGATCAAGGACATCACGGTGCGCGTGGAAAGCGGCGACAGTTTTTCGGAGGCGTTGCAGAAGCATCCAAAAGCGTTTTCAAAACTTTATTACTGCATGGTCGCCGCTGGTGAAAAGGGCGGTTTGCTCGCGGAAATTTTATCGCGTTTGGCCACCTATTTGGAAAACACGGCGCGGCTCCGTAAAAAAGTGAAGTCTGCCATGATGTATCCGGTCGCGGTCACCATCGTCGCGATTGGCATCACCATCTTTCTGTTGGTGAAAGTCGTTCCAGTCTTCGGCGAGATTTTTTCCAGTTTCGGTGCAGCGCTGCCCGCGCCAACGCGGTATTTGATCGCCGTCAGCAATTTCATGCAAAAATATTTTATCATGGTCTTTGTGGTCGGTGGCGCCTCCGTTTGGGGTTGGCTCTATTTTATCAAAACACCACCGGGTCGCGCTTTCTGGGATGCAAAACGCATCAAGCTCCCGATCTTCGGATCCATCGCGCACAAAATCTGTCTGGCGCGTTTCACTCGAACACTCTCGTCGTTGATCCGCAGCGGTGTTCCCATTCTTGAAGTGTTGCAGATCGTTCAGAACACCGTCGGAAACGTCGTGATGGAAAAAGCCGTGAAAGTGGCTTCCGCAGATATCGAACGTGGCGAAGGCATCTCCGCTGCGCTGAGCAAGCATCCGGTGTTTCCCACCATGATTATTCGCATGATCACGGCCGGCGAACAAACCGGCAAAATCGACAGCATGCTCGAACGCATCTCTGATTTTTTGGATGAAGAAATCGAAACCACGCTCTCAGGATTAACCTCGTTGATCGAGCCGATCCTGATCGTTTTTCTTGGAGTAACCGTTGGCGGTATTGCCATCTGTATGTTTTTGCCGATTTTCAAAATGAGCGAAATCGTCAGCGGCAAGGGGCATTGATTTAGAATGGCGATGGTTAGGCGGTAGCATTAATAACAAAAAATTTTATGGCAAAGGTTCTCTTAATTGATGACGAAGTGACGATGGTCCAGATCGTCACCGAACTCCTGCGCAACGAGGGCCACGAAGTATTTCCATTCAGCAACTTCACCGCCGCGATGGAAGGACTGGAAGCCCTCTCGCCCGAACTCGTCATCACCGATCTTTACCTCGACAAAGCCCGCGCGCACGGATTGGAAGTTTTGCAAAAAGCACGCACCCTTAATCCGCCAGCCACGGTCATCGTCATCACCGGCTTCGGCACAATTGAAACCGCCGTCGATGCCATGAAAAATGGCGCGTACGACTACGTGGAAAAACCGTTTCAAGTCGATGAACTCAAGCTGTGCATCCAGCGCGCGCTTTCCTACAACGTAGCGGTTTCCGAAAATGTTTATCTGCGCAAACAGCTCAAGAAAAAATATCAGTTTAACCAGATCGTGGGAAATTCGCCGCAGATGCAGGACGTTTTCAAAATGATTGAACGCGTCGCGGCCAGCGACAGCACGGTTTTGATTCGCGGCGAAAGCGGCACCGGAAAAGAACTGGTGGCCCGCGCGTTACACTTCAACAGCAATCGCCAATTTGCTCCGTTCATCCCGATCAATTGCAGCGCGTTGCCCGAGAGTTTGTTGGAATCAGAGTTATTCGGACACCGCAAAGGAGCCTTCACCGGCGCCATCAACGACAAACGCGGCCTTTTTCAGGAAGCCGAAGGCGGAACGATTTTCCTCGATGAAATTGGCTCGATGTCCCCGACTCTGCAGGCGCGACTCTTGCGTGTTCTCCAGGAAAAAGAGGTTCGTCGCGTCGGCGACAATGTTCCAACTTACGTGAATGTCCGCGTGCTGGCTGCAACCCATGAACCGCTTGAGGAAAAAATAAAACAGGGACTCTTTCGCGAGGATTTATATTACCGATTGAACGTGATTTCCGTGCAGCTACCCAGCTTGCGCGAACGTCGTGAAGACATCCCGCTGTTAATCACGCATTTTCTGAAAACAAAAATACAGGCAGCCAGCGGCAAACCGTTCCAGATGACGCAAAAAGTAATGGACGTTTTATGCGATCACGATTGGCCGGGCAACGTCCGCGAATTGGAAAATGCTTTGGAGCGCGCCACCGTTTTGTGCGATGCCGGCACGGTCAGAGTGGCTGATTTGCCGCCGGTTCTGCGAAATCTTCCCTGCGCCAAAGAAGCCGGCGAGGAAACCAGGCTTTACCAATCGGCGAACAGGGTCACGTCCCAGTTCAGCCCGATGATCGACAATCATCAACCCGCGCCCGGTCCTGCATCGATGTCGTCAATTTCGTCTTTGAAGAACTTCATGCGCGAACAGGAAGTGGCTTATCTGAACCGCGCCCTGGCCCACACCGGCGGCGACAAAGAAAAAACCGCAGAAATGCTCGGAGTCAGTCTCGCCACATTGTATCGCAAACTTTCCGAGGAAGAAGAACCCGCCATCGTTGCGGCGTAGCAAAAGAACGTCCGTTTTTTTTATTTCCTTTTGAACTGCGCATCCTAATATGCGCCCCCAATTCGAGGACACGAGTTCCACCGAGTTCAATTCGTAATAAATCTATGCCATTAACACATACCAAAGACCTTTTTGCGAAAGCATTAAAAGGCAAGTACGCGCTCGGCGCATTCAACGTCAACAACATGGAACTTCTCCAGGCGATCATTGAGGCCTGCGAAGAAGAAAAAGCCCCCGTTATGCTCCAGATTTCCAAAGGCGCACGGCAATACGCCAACCCGGTTTATCTTAAGAAATTGATCGAAGCGGCCGTCAGTCTCTCGAACATCCCCATCGCGGTTCATTTGGATCACGGCGACAGCTTTGAGCTTTGCAAAGAGTGCATTGACGAAGGTTTTACCAGCGTGATGATTGATGCTTCCCACGAGCCATTTGAAAAGAACGTGGAAATTTGCAAAAAAGTCGTCGATTACGCTCACAAACATAATTGCGTGGTCGAAGGCGAACTCGGCATGTTGGTTGGCGCGCAGCACGACGACGGCGAAGAAGGCGGCGGCTATTCCAAAGGCGGCTGCTACACACACCCCGACGAAGCCGTGAAATTCGTCAAAGAATCCGGCGTTGATTCCCTCGCCGTTGCAATTGGCAATTCCCATGGCGCTTACAAATTCAAAGGCGAACAGCACTTGGATTTGGAACGCCTCAAAGCAATCAAGAAAGCTCTGCTCGACGCAGGTCTCGGCGATTATCCGCTGGTGTTGCACGGCGCATCCAGCGTTCCGCGCGACCTCGTTACCGAAATCAACCAGTATGGCGGCAAAATGGGCGAAGACACCGCTGGCGTTCCAGAAGCGGACATCGAAATCGCTCGTCGCGTCGGTTGCACCAAGGTCAACATCGACACCGACCTTCGTCTCGCGATGACGGCGGCCATTCGCAAAGTGCTTTTCGAAAATCCAAAAGAATTTGATCCACGCAAATATCTGGCGCCAGCCCGGGCGAAAGTCAAAGAACTCGTTCGCCACAAAGTCCGCGACGTCCTCTGCTGCGCAGGACACGCGTTTGATTAAACGCCATTGCGACGGCACGAACCGTTGAACAGTCTCAGGTCTCATGCACTTAACCGGCATGAGACTTTTTCTTTTCAGAGTGAAATCGCCGCCAAACTCTGTTTTGAAGTTAGTGGGTGCCGATCCAATTCCATCACCAATACAAGTCCGCGATCTTCTGCGGGATTTCTTTGATATTCGCGTCTCGCCGGTTCGTTAGCAGGATCACCGATAATTTCTTCTCTGGAAACCGCTCGATCTTCGTCGAGAAACCGCAGGTGCTGCCGGAATGCCAGATGTGTTTCGTGCCGCGATACTGCCCAAGATACCAGCCGAATCCATAACCGCTGCCCGCAAAATCAGAGCTGGAAGACTGGACCGTAAACGCGTGCTCCAACATTTTTCGGCTGACAAGTTTTTCCGTGTAAAGTGCCTGGTCCCATTGATAGAGATCCGTCACTGACGCATAAACTCCGCCGTCACCCAACACGGCGCTGGTCAGACTTTGATCACTAAACTGAAAACCATCTTTCACTTTCACGTAGCCAAACGCGCGATTCGGCACGACGGAAATTCCCGGCTCGTAGGCAACGCTATTTTTCATTCCAAGCGGTTGAAAAATATTTTGCGACAGAAACACCGCGAATTTCTGCCCGGAAGCCGCTTCGACCATCAGCGCAAGAAACGAATATCCGGTATTGCTGTAATGAAACTTTTTACCGGCCGGAAATTCCAACTTGTTTTGCTGGCACAGAATGTAAAGCACGTCGCGATCGCTTAGCGGAATCGTGACGTTCGCGGGCATGACCTCTTCATAATCCAACAACCCCGAAGTGTGCGTCAGCAAATGGCGAATCGTGATCTCTTTTCCATAGTCTGGAAATTCCGGAAAAAACTTCGCCATTTTGTCATCCAACGAAAGTTTGCCGCGCTCCGCCAAAATCAGGATCGCCATCGCCGTAAATTGTTTCGTAACGGAAGCGAGCCGGAAATTCGTATTCGTCGTGCAGCTCGTTTGCTTTTCGAGATTGGCCAGTCCGTACGCTTTGGAAAAAATCGGCTTGCCGTTTTTGATGACCATGACCGCCGCGCCCGGCGATTCAGGACGCGCGAAGTCCGACAGCAGCCCATCAATTGTTTTTTCTTCGTTCATCGCGGAGCAAATGAAAGGAACCAAAATTAAAAAAGCGAACCACAACCGCCATTTCATCTGCTCATCAGGGTCAAAAAAAACGCAATCGTAAAGCCTTTTGTCTTCCCGCATTACGGCGTGATAACCACGCGCACATCGTCGCTGAATTTTTCCAGGCCATCGAGCACCTCGTTGACGACGAACGGATCGAGCGGAATCGTCCGGATGATTCCATGACCCAGATCGAGTTTTCGGGTTCGTGCCATTTCCAATAGCAACGGAATCTCGCTCGCCAAATGGTCCGACACACCGATGATTTCCGCTTCCTTGTTCAACACCTCCGCGTAGGGCGCGACCTCAAAAGTTTTCTGAGTCAAGCCGACCAGCGCCGCGCGACCGAGTATCGCCACCGATTGCACCGCCTGCCGCATCGTCAAAGGCAACCCGATCAGTTCCAGCGCCACATCGACGCCCCGCCCTGCCGTTGCCGATTGAATTTGCTCCACTGGATTTCCATCGTTCGCATCAATTGAGATCGCGCCAAAACGTTTCGCCAGCGCGAGTTTTTGCGGATTGATGTCCACCGCGAACACGGTCGAAGCGCCCAAAGCTTTGGCTAGTTGCACGGCGGAAATTCCCAATCCGCCAACGCCAAAAACCGCCACGGATTCGCCCGGTTGCAAACGAGCTTTGCGCAACGCGTGCAGCGATGTCGCCGAGGAACACATCATGATCGCGCCTTGCTCGAACGGAATTTCCTCCGGCAAATGAAAAACGCTGCGCTCCGGCACCGCCATGAATTCCGCGTAACCGCCATCTCGATATTTCCCGATCATTTTTCCTGTCGTGCAAAATTGTTCCGTGCCGCTGTCGCAAAAACCGCAATGACCGCAGGTCACCAGATAATGAACACAAACACGGTCTTCTTTTTTGAAACCGTGCACGCCCACTCCCATTGCTTCCACCGTTCCAGCAACCTCGTGACCGAGCGTGAGCGGGAGTGGCTCAACGCGTGAAATCCCAGCGCGATAATGCGCATCGGAATGACAAATCCCGGCGGCTCTCACGCGAATCAACACATCGCTCGCGCCGATGGTGGGCACTTCAATTTCCTGCAAGGCGACCGGCAAGCCCGGTTTGATCAGACGAATGGCTTTCATGCGCGCCACCACTGAAAGAAATCGCCTCGTGGAAGGCAAACCTCAATTGTGGGAACTTTATCGATTGGCTTCGAACCTTGCCCGCCCGCACCGACGCGTATAAAAAGTTTTGGTGCGCAATCCAAATTTCAGGACACCCATGTTTGCTGCTGTCTCTTCTCTGTTTTTCCTGCTGCTTTCTGCTTCGCCCGTTTGGTCCGCTGAAAACGTTGCCGCCGAACCGATTCGCCTTTCCAACAAATTTCTTCAGGTCAGTCTCGATCCCAAAAACGGGAGCGTTCTGGAATTGATTGATCTTCAATCCAAGGAAAACGAAATCGAGAATGCGAAGAGCAAAATTGATTTGTGGCAGATCGAAATTTTTTCCTCAACGAACCGAAGTTGGATCACGCCATCGCACGCCAAATCGTTTCGCTGGGAAAAAGATCGCAACGATGAGTCTGCTCTTCGTTTGATCTGGGAAAAATTCAACCACGCCGCAGCGCCTGAACTTCGGGTGGAAGTTGTAGTGCGATGCGAAACGGGTGTGGCGTCGAGCCAATGGAAAATCGCCGTTGAGAACACGGGCGAATTGAAACTGCATGAAGTTCGATTTCCGAGGATCGGCGGACTGAGAAAACGTGAGAGGGAATTTCTTGCCGTGCCATCGTGGCTGGGACAACAAGCTTCCAATCCCCGACGGTTGCTCGCCGGCCCTGCCGGAAAAGGAGCGCGTTTGGAATGGGATTATCCCGGTGGCCTTTCGCTGCAATGTCTCGCGTTTTATCAGGAGAACGGCCCGGGATTTTACGCGGCGTGCAACGACACCGCCGCGCTGCGCAAAAGTTTTGCTTTCTGGGGCGATGCGAATGGAGAGGTCAATTACGAGATGATTCATTATCCCGAAAATTCTTCTGGTTCGCTGAATCGCTATTCCCCTGCCTACGCGGCAATCGTAGGAACGTTCCATGGCGATTGGATCACCGCTGCTGATCGCTACCGTGCGTGGGGCACAAACCAGGTCTGGGCGAAGGCGAGTCGGTTGCAAAAAAATCTCGTCCCAAAGTGGGTTTCGGAAACGGGCATGTGGGTTTGGAATCGTGGCCGTTCGGAAAGCGTTCTCGCTCCGTCCATGGCCTTGCAAAAAAAACTCGGACTTCCGGTGAGCACCTTTTGGCATTGGTGGCATGGCTGCGCTTACGACACCGGTTTTCCAGAATATCTACCTCCGCGCGAAGGAGCAGAACCGTTTCGCAAAGCGGTGGCGCGCGCCCAGCAAAAGGATGTTCACGCCATCGTTTACATGAACCAACGGCTTTGGGGCATGACGACTAAAAGTTGGATCAACGACGGCGCAGAATATTTCGCCGTAAAAAATGTGAACGGAAAAATTAATCCCGAGGTTTACAACGTCTTCACCAAACAACCTTGCGCCTCAATGTGTCTGCACACTTCCTTCTGGCGGAATAAATACGCCGGTCTCGCCGTGGAAGCATTTCGCGATTTGAAAGTCGATGGTATTTACATGGATCAGGCCTGTAGCAGCGTTGCCTGCTACGATCCGAATCACGGTCATTCGATTGGCGGCGGCGCTTATTGGATGGATGGTTTTCGCAAGCTGTCCACGAGCATCCGCGAACGTTGCGGCGATGAACGCAAAGTCGTTCTGGCCGGGGAAGGCTGCGGTGAAGCGTGGTTGCCCTATTTGGATTTGATGCTCGCCCTGCAAATTGCCAAAGAGCGCTATTCGAATCCCAACGATGGATGGGAAGTGATCCCTTTTTTCTCCGCCGTTTACCATCCCTACGCCGTGCTCTATGGAAATTATTCCTCGCTGACGATGCCGCCGTACGACGAATTGTGGCCGGCCGAATTCGCGCCAAAAGAACTGCTTAAACTGCTCGATCGAAAATTCTCGCAGCAATTTTATTTGGAACAGGCACGCGCTTTCGTTTGGGGCCAACAACCGACCGTGGCGAACTTTCTTCCTTCTCACCTGCAAGATCGACCCGAGGAAACCGAATACATGATGCGCCTGGCGAAAATCCGCAGTCGCGCCACGAAATATCTTTTGCGAGGAACGTTCTTTCGCCCGCCGCAATTAAATGTGCCGAAAGCGACTTTGCATCTTTCCCGGCTTTCCATTTACGCGGGACAAAAAGGAGGCGTAACCGTTTCTCAAAGCGATTTTCCTTCCGTGATCGCCGGAACCTGGCGCGCTCCTGATGGCGACATAGCCATCGCGCTGGCCAGCATTGCCGACCATCCGATCACGATCAGCTTTGATTCACCCAACCTTGATTCGGTGAGCGCTGGAAAAATTTACCGTTCCAATGACCAAGGCCGAACCCTCATCGGCCAATGGGGAAAAGGTGTTTCGCCGGTGACAATTGAAATTCCACCCCGAGGCGCGTGCCTCATTGAATATTGCGGGAGATAGCGGTGTTGTCGTCCGCGCTTTTTCCCCAAAATAAAATCCGGCGCACTGAGTTGGCAAATTCCGCTCGCGACCCTGGCTCACCTGCCGCAACCTGTTTTCATGTCGAACAGAACGACCTCCGATCTTTTGATTCAGGCCGCGCTCGAATTGTCCACCAAAGTGGATCGTTTGAAATTCAAGCCGCCCGTTGCCCACGTTTACAATCCGCTCAACTACGCCTGGCCTGCGCACGAAGAATATCTGCGCCGTTTCGGTGACAGCAAAAAGCGCATCGTTTTTCTCGGTATGAATCCCGGCCCCTTCGGCATGGTGCAAACGGGGATTCCCTTTGGCGAAGTCGCGGCCGTGCGGGATTGGATGCAGATCAAAGCGCGTATTGAGAAACCAAAAAAAGAACACGCCAAACGTCCGATCTTCGGCTTGGATTGCACCCGCTCGGAAGTCAGCGGACAGCGGCTCTGGAAATTGTTCGCCGAGCGATTCAGTTCGGCAGAGAAATTTTTTGCGAACCACTTCGTCGTCAACTATTGCCCGCTGGCCTTTCTCGAATTGAGCGGCTGCAATCGAACGCCGGACAAATTACCCGCTGCAGAAGCGGAACGCCTTTGCCGGGTTTGCGATGAACATCTGCATCGCGTTCTCGAAATTCTCCAACCGGAATGGCTGGTCGGGGTGGGTGCGTTCGCTGCGGCACGCGCCGCTCTGGTCGCGAAAGATTTGCCAGTCAAACTGGGGCTGATTCTTCACCCGAGTCCCGCCAGCCCCACCGCCAATCGCGGCTGGCCTGAAGCCGCGACGAAGCAGTTGGTCGCCCTGAAAATCTGGAAGTGATTTGAAGGGCTCTAACCGCCATTCATCTCCGACCCCTTTATGCCCCACTTGGCAAGCAACCCAACTGCCGTTTTAAGGTTGATATTTTTCGACTTAAGTTTCCGCCTACAAAAAAAGAATTTTTGGGAGAGTTTCGAGATGAGTTAAGGCAGCGGCACAGCCAGCCGGTAATAGCGTGCGGCACTGCCGCCGGGAAGGTTCATGCGATAACGATCTCCAATTAACTGTGGTTGAGCGGCGCTTGGCAGCCAGACGGCTCCAGGACCTAAAACCTCTGCTTCCTCTAACACGCAGCCTGCACAATCCATCGGCCATTCCACAATTGCCTGACTCCCGACGAGCCTTAAATTCAGTTGGCTCTCCGGCAATTCATACAACCGGAAAAACTCCATGCCCGCGCTTACGGGCAGCGGCGGCGGAACCGTTTTCAAAGCATCGACGCTTATTGCTTCGACAAAAGTCCAGGCATTCGTTCCATTTAGACCCAAGCGTCGTTCCAAGGCATAGCGTTTGCCGGGCAATCCGTAAACAGTCCACGCCATCAAGTGATTCGTCGTGAGTGCGGCGTCCAGAATTGGCTCTCTGGCCACGATAAATATTCGCCCGTTTCCGATGCTGCCGTTCAACAACTGTGTGGCGCTCGCTCGCGTGCCTTGGACAGATTCGCCTTTCAAATGCGCTACGGCTGAATGTTCATTTGTGATCGTTGCGAATGCCAGTTGGGCAAGAACCAAATCGCCCTGCAAGGGGGCATTGGCCTGGCTTCGAAATTGCAGGTCAAAACGATTCGATCCCAGCGGGAGAAAATCCACTCCGACCACTTCGGGCGCGAGCGATTGCAATGTCAAATTCGTAAGACGATCAC
Source organism: Verrucomicrobiota bacterium (assembly GCA_043775015.1). Taxonomy (GTDB): domain Bacteria; phylum Verrucomicrobiota; class Verrucomicrobiia; order Limisphaerales; family CANJXF01; genus CANJXF01. The sequence continues at coordinate 4,035 of JAYVSV010000162.1, read as the reverse complement.
TACTGACCGCCAGAACCAGATGCACATTCGTAATGTCCGAGCCGGAGTGCAGCGTCAATGGCACGCTACTTGTCGCACCCGAGAGCAATTGCGTAGTGCCGAGACTCATCAAAAAGTCTGGACTCGTGTCGCGAACAATGATGGTAAAGGTCTGGGTTGCGCCCAACGGCGGGTTTCCGCTGTCTGTCACAATCACCGAAAACTGATTTGTCGTACCGCCTTGCAATTCGGTTGGAAGCCAGGTGAACAGACCGCTGACCGGATGGATCGTTGCGTTAGTTGGCGCGCCAGACGCGAGCTTGAAAGTCAATTGTTGTGCTGGCTGGTCGAAATCCTGGGCGAGGTTGGTGATATTCAGCAAGAATCCTTCAGCAATTGTTCGGTTCGTGATGGAATTTAAAACGGGAGGCACATTTACTTCCCTCACAACCACCGTCACAAGACTGGTCGCGCTGAGGCTAGGAAATCCGTTATCCCGCGTTACGACTGTTACCAGATTGGTGGACGGCCCATTGCCTTCGCCCGTAGACCAGCGCAACTGTGCAGTCGTTTCATTCAATTTCGTCAACGTCATTCCGGGTGGCGAGGACAGAAGCATAAATGTCAAGGCATCATCCGGGAGATCGGGATCAGATGCAGTCAGGTTGAGATTGAGTTCTGTTCCCTCATCAATAAATGCATTTGAAATGGTTCCCAAGAATGGTGGATGATTGCTCAACGTAATGCTCGTAAAAGCGTCCGGCGTGAAGGGCGCGGGCTCCGTGTTTCCTGCTAAATCGCGCGCCACGCTATAAAACGCATAACTATGCCCGAACACACCGCTGTAAAGTGAGCCGTTCAACGTCGTGCCTTGCAGCCATGGGATAAATGCGTCGTTATTCTCGGAAACGTAGATATTGTAGGCAGCGATTCCGCCACCACCAGCGTTGTCCGTCCCGCTCCAACTCACCGGAATTTGTATACTACTCTGCGCTGGTAGCGCGGTTACGGAACTGGTCGGCGCATTGGTGTCCGGTGGCAGTGGAGCCGCATACTGAAGAGTGTAGCTGCCGGGGCTGTTGTAATCCAACAGGTGCAAAATATTCTCGCGGATCGGACGCAGGCCCATGCCAATGAACGTCCGGTCGGTGGTCCAGACATTGGTGTTTAGATAAATTGGCACACCGTCCGAACGCACCACACTGGTCAAAGAGTAGAGTCCATTTCCGGGATCCGGCACTCGCAGGTAAGTCCAACCCGGCGTCATTACGGCAGTTTGGGTGACGACCAGACTGCTCATGGAAACGGACCCGATGAGGAGCCCGCCCGTCATCACGGACACTAAATTCGTGCTGCCGTCACTTAGGTAGAGCGTCTCCGGGTGGTCATTAAGGTCCGGCGTCTCATTCACAAGGAAGTCCGGGAGGGCATCCGCGCCAGCGCGGGGATCGCTTACCAGATGAATCATCTCGTGAATTCTAAAATCGTTAGAACTGATTAGCGAAAGTGAGATATTGCCAAGCCCGTCTAAATGTTGAAACGTTGCATTGTAATCAATGAATAAACCTTGCAGCGTCGAAGTGAGCAACCACCGGCCAATCTTGATTTCGCTTGGACCGATGCTGCCAAAGTTGGCGGTAAGCGAAGGAGTTAGTTTGTTGATGCCATTCGGGCCAAATACTTCGGTCGAGATGATCTTGAAATCAATCAACAGCCCTTTCTCATTTTCTACTATCTTTGGCTGACCACTGGTAATGTTCACGTCTCGGGCTATTCCTTGACCAACATTACGGAGCATGATAGCAAGGCTATAAGGCACTGCCGGCTCGACCACCTCGGTGAAGGGATCATCGCTGAACACGTCACGTTGATGAAAATAGTCTACGATCAAACGCGGCTGCGGCATGACACTGATGGGCACAGGCGCAAGATCAATAATCACGTCATTCTGACCATCATTATAACGTAATTGACCACCCACTGTATATGGCGTTTGCCCGCCAAGGGCAGCCTCAACGGTCGGCACGAAGGTATACTCCGCGCTGCCGCTCGTCTCCCCGCCGAGCACTCCAGTACCATCGACGCCGCTGACCTTGCTTAGGAGGGGGGCTTGTATTCCGAATTTATCATTTGCCGATTGCCCTTGGGCGTCCAAGAATTCAATACGAAAAAAAACATTGCTCAGTGAGCTAGGTAAGTTGTTTTCAATGTTCAATGTCCCGCGGAACGCAGAGCGGGTGAGTACGAGACTTTGATCTGTCTGAAGCTTGACTCTGGCACAAATGCCGCTTTCGGATGAAGGCTGAGATATGTTCGCCGAGGAAACCTTGCTAGATAATCTGGTAATAGCTGGTAATATTCCACACCCGCTTTCTGGGATCGGTGGCCAGGGTTCAGTTGTCTGACCAATAGGTTTTCCACGTTTTTCATCACCTTTTTCATCAGGAGTACCACCACCACCACTCGCTGGCGGCACATTAAAGCAAATGCACTCTGATAGCCCAATAATATCCAATCCGATTGCTGCGCATAAACACTCTACGCCTTTTGGCACTTCCCCATCCCCGCCTAACGCGCCACCGATAATGGCTGCGGCACTTGCCGCGCAGTCACAAACGGCCCCGATAATACTCCAAGGCTTCAACTCAAGTTCTGCGAGTGCCTCAATACATCCCAGCAAATCTTCCAATAGTGTAATGGGGCGAAGGTCAATCTTTACATCGTGATATAGATTGTCGGTTCCACAGACCACAATGTAGATTACCTCTATTTCGGGCTGTTCGCATTCGTCAAGAAAGCCGACACCAGCGGCTGCGGACTGAGTTGAGGTCTGCTTTGAAAGTGAACCCGGCTTTTGATGAGAAAGCCCTTCAAGGATGCGAGCATCTAATTCTGGCTGAATTTGAACTAAAACCGGAATTGTAATCGATCCTTTCGCTGGTATGTCACCAATGTCCGTGACCAGCGGCGTTATCAGATAGGTCGAAGTACTTTTGGGCGTAACCTTCACGTTTTTTGCCGCAATAAGACCGCTGTTAGTGAGTGTAATCGAGGTCTGAGTCACTTTGCCGGGATAGACAATCGGCACCAGCAATGGCGTTGCTGTGACTCTTGGAAAGGGCACTACCGTCTCAAAAACAGTGGTCACTGTCAGGTCATAGCGGTCCGGAATTGAATTTGGTGTGGCGGTCCAGCTAAACCTCACCGTTTGGCTTGGAATTAGCACGCGTGTTTTGGTTGTGAGTCCTGGTTGTATCTTGATTTGTACATCCCGACTGCTGTGCTTTGTCGCCGTTACACGGAGCAAGTAATTTCCTTCGGTTAGATTACTAAAAATAGCTAATCCATTGGTGTCAGTGGTCACTTGATTGATTAGTGAGCTGTCATACGGATCAAGAATCTGAACAAGCGCCCCGCCAACCCGAGGCGCTCCGGCGGCGTAGTAGGTGTAATCATCTTCGACCATCACCTCCAAGTCACCAACGGCTTGGCTGACAGAACGGAAGGTGAACGGCACACTCGAACTTACATTGCTGCCGTTCAACGCGAGATAGCCGGCATAGTCACCTAGCGGCTGGTCGGCGGCGGGCGTCAACAGCAAGGTTACATGATTGGTGGCCGCCGGTGCGAGCGCCGGCAGGGGATTGGTGCTGGCCAGCGAAAGCCAGCCCACGCTGGGCAGCGACACCGTAATCGGTCCGGAATTGGCAGCGCCTTCGTTCACGACATCAAATTCCACAATTGCCTGTTTTCCACGCGCCATGCCCGCAAACAGTGTGTTCGGCATGGCAACCAAAACGGGGCGCAACTCTTGTACCGCCACAGTGATTGGAATGTCCAAGCTCGCACCCTGGGTACTCGTCACCCGCACCAGCACCGTACCCACGGTGGGGCTCGCATTGTTTGCCGTGATGGCATAGCCGAGCGTGTTGGTAGTAAGTCCGGCCAGCACGTTTGTGTTAAGGGCACCTCCGGAAACTAAAACATGAAAAATCTGAAAGGAAATTGTAGCTGGGAAAACGGCGGTGGATTATTCTCAGCCATGCCTACCAGCCA
>JAYVSV010000161.1:0-20543 GCA_043775015.1 Verrucomicrobiota bacterium | reverse complement strand
TTTGATGCGGGGAATGACCTCGTCTTCATCAATGGCGATTTCAGCGGCTGGTTGGCGTGGAACCCGATCACTCTTTCGGGTGCCGGTCTGACCTGTGGCAATAATCCCCCGGGCAGCGGCATTTACACTTACAGCAAAGTGTTCACCCAAGGTTCGCCGCGTGCCACGACCTACAAATATTCGATCAATGGCGCAGATGATGAAGCGGGCTTTGGTCAGAACCATTTCCGCTACATCCGCAGCACGAACGGTGTCTACAACATGCCGTTGGATGTTTTTGGTAACATGTTTGTTGAAACCAAGCTTGGCGGTCTAGCCATCGGCAAGCCGGTTGGTGGCTTTGTGCCGGTGACATGGCTTGGTTATCCCAGCGTCCGTCTCCAGAGCGCCACCAGCTTGACTGGCTCGTGGACCGATGTGCCGAACACGGACACGCAAAACAGCGCGAATCTGCCGGTGGGCGCGGGGGCAAAATTCTTCCGCTTGAAGCAACCTTGATTGCTTAAATCAAAATGCCGGGCGGGCATTCCGCCCGCCCGGCTTTATTTTCTAAAAATGAAATTATCACCGACAAAAAAAACGGCGACCAATCGCGCTGGCTTCACCTTGATTGAACTGCTGGTGGTTATCGCCATCATCGCCATTCTGGCGGCGATGTTGTTGCCAGCGCTTTCCATGGCGAAGGAAAAAGCCCGGAGCATCTCGTGTGTCAATAACCTCAGACAAATCGGCCTGGCGATTGTGATGTATGCAAATGACAACACTGACTATCTGGTTCCGGCGGAATATGACGTGCGCAACGGCGCGAAATTTCAGGAAGGCTGGCCGACGATTCTTTACAACGGCCAATACCTCCCTGCGCAGAAGGCCAAGACGTTTTATTCCGTTACGGATACGGCTTCGGTGTTTCGTTGTCCTTCCGCCTTGCCCAAGGTTTACAAATTCGGCCCCAGCAGCCGCGACGATCCCGAGGGGGCGATGGCTTGGCCATATCCTTCGGAAAGTACCGGCAAGCGATTCCACATTGATTGCTGGTACGGGATCAATGGTTCCACCGGCAACCCGCAGAAGTGGCCCTTTGTCCGGTTACCGATGGATCGCACGCATGAAACCAAAGGCAATAAGCTCACCGCCGCTGCCCGCTTTCCGCGCATGCCGGCCATATTCGATGGCTTCTGGATGCACAACGGCAAGGACGAGCGCGTCAATGCACGCCACAGCAAGCGGACCCGCACGAACATTTTGTTCTTCGACAATAGCGTTGGGACCTATGACACCTTCCGCCTGCCCAGCGTGCGCGATAAAGAAGCGACCGATATTCAATGGCGATTTCCCGACCAACCGAACTGATCAAATATGGCTGCGAATAAAAAATCTTGGTTGATGATTGCTGGATTGATTCTGGTGATAGCTGGTTCCGTGACTTGGATTTATTGGCATGAGTTTAAAGCGCCACAACACGATGTGGGGTTGCATCGTCGGGTTGGCGAAGTAATGGCGGATGAGACAGCACGCGTCGTCGGCAAGGAAGGAAAAATTGTGTTGATCACTATTCCAACGAGCGGCGAACCGGAGTTGAAAACCCAGCTCGAAGCGTTTCGTTCGAAACTTAAATTTCTCGGCAAATATCATGTGCGCGAATACGAAATGGACACGAAAGACCAGGATAAATATGGCGTCGGCACCGGGCTTTCGGGTCGCCGCTACGTGCGCACGGCCAATAAAAATTTGGACGCGGCAGCAATCGTCTCGTTCGTTGGAGCGCCACACATGAAAGACGAGGACATCATGGAATTGCAGAAGGTTCCCAAGTTGATCGCCGAGGCGCGGTCGGTGGACCATCTCCAAAAACTTTTCAAGAAAGAACTGATTTCGGTGGCGGTCGCGGCGCGGTTTAATTTTCCGGCACCCGGACCAGCCACACCTCGCACGGCGCAGGATTATTTCGACAAACGGTATCAGATTGTGGTGGCGTCGAATGTCGTCGCAATCCCGAAAGCGGAATAAGATCCCGTTTGAAAAGTAGCAGCCGAGGTGTAGTGGCTCTAATTTCTTTGATCGTGTTTCGGGGAGGGACGAAATATTTGAGCCTCGTCACCTCGGCTGCTACGAGGTGAAGTGGTTTTCTAACATGCTCTAACCTTGGTCAGCTACCGCCGCAAGGAAACATCCTCCGGAACCGGAACATCCGTTCCGATATCGGAATCCGGAAATGGAACCAAACATCCCGTCGCTGACTCTACACAGGCAATTTCCCGGGTGGCATATCCGCTGCTAAAGGTCTTACCGATGAACTTGATCACCTACAACCCATTAACATTATGAAAACCTTATTGAACAATAAAAATCTGCCAGGGCGCAGGGCCGTTTGCAGCCTGCTCGCGCTCTGCGCGTTCGCGCTGACCAGCCACGTCGGCCACGCGAGTGTCGCCTACGGCACCATCAACAACTTCGATACCGTGAACGACACCGGCACGAACTGCCACGGTTTCGAGATCGAACTCGAGGACTGCCACAGTAAGGACGTCACTTACTGTTACAGCTACAATCATTACGGCACTCCGAGTATCCGCGAAGATACGACTTCGGTTCCTGGCCACACCAATTGCTTCGTGCGCTATGCGGCCATCCGGACGAACGGTGTCTGGTCGGCCTACACGGCGGTGCCGACCAATCCCATCGCACCGACGCAAGGCCATTCGTTTGTAAATCCGTCCATCAATTTCGGAGGCGAACATTTCGGAGTCGGCTACTACGGCAATCCAACGGCGATTAAATACAATTGGCTCGTGGACAATGGCGCGGGCGTGCTGGTGCATGGGCCGGCTGTGCTGGTTTCGACACCAGTGTTCACTTACTACGCTCCGGCGGTCGGCGTTCCAGCGCAGGTGCAGGCCGAAATTCAGCCGCCGCCGGAAGTGCCCGTGCAGGAATTTGGCTCGCCGTCCTGGGTCAAAGCCATCGTGACCTCGTCCCACACCAACCGCGAGGTCAAGCTCCGGGATCTCGTCTCTCCCGACCCGGATTTTCCTGAGGAAAAGGACTGGCGCAACGGCGAGCCAGATGAAGTCGAGACGGAGTGGGATCTTCTCCAGGTGGAATACGCTTCGCATTCAAACAAGAAACATGTGGGAGCGGCCGAAGACTTGCCCGACGGTGATGAAATTATCACGCGGCGCTATGAGTTCTATGCCTATTCCGGCCCGATTGACCCGGAAACCGGCGAGGCGCTGGCCTTCGACGTTGGTCCCGATGGCATCCATGGCATCAACGAATACACGAACACGGTCGTCGTGGGCGATTACCTTGGCGCGCAGATGTCCGCATTCGACCACGAATTGCCGATCGGCTTGATCGACCAAGTCGCCGACGGCAAAATCAATACTGTGTATCCGACGCGCACGATGGTCATCGCGGGCATTCCATTTACCGCAACCAACACCGGTGCATTGCCAGCGGGGATGACGTTTAATCCGACCACCGGCGAACTTTCCGGCACGCCCTCGACCAGTGGGGTCTTCACGTTCAAGGTGCGTGTGAACGCGACGAACCAGCCGACCATCGAGAAGTCCTATACGTTCGCGATAGCGGCATTGGGCGTCGTTCTGCCTCCGCACAGCACGGTGGACACGGTCGCAGAACCGCTCAATCACGGTAGCACCAGCGGCAGCGACCTCTACACCAACGGCCACAACGCGACGGTTACCGCAACCGCACTGCCGGGCTACAAATTTTCGAAGTGGACGGATAACGGCACGGCGGTCAGCAGCAACGCCACGTTCCAGTTCCCAGTGATGTTGAACCGCTCGCTCGTCGCAAAATTTGTCCCGGTCGGGCCGCTGCTTTCGGTGCCATCGGTGCAACCCAACGTTTTGATCATCGCATGGCCCACCAACACTACCGGCTATGTGCTCCAGCAAAATTCTGATCTGGCGACGACTAATTGGGTTGACGCAACCAATCCCGTCACCATTGTGGGCAGCAACAAACAGGTGACGATTACGCCTCTGACCGGCAGTGGTTTTTTCCGCCTGAAATCACCATGATTCATCCCCGTCAAGGCGTGGTGTGTTTTTCTCGCACCAGCGATCTCAACGCTGGTCCGCAGGTTTGCGCACCGCGCCTCGACTACCCGGACGGTGTTGCGAAGTCCGAACCAGTTTCGGACTTCGCCTGTTGTTCCTCGCGAGGAACGCAACTGCCGTCGGACGCTTGTGAGAAGCCTGTGATCCCGTCAATTTTTGGTTCCGACCGCTGGCGAGGCGATTTCTTATATGAAGCAAGGCTTGACAGACTGTGTTAGTTTGGTCGGGGCATTCGCACATGCAAAATGTTAAAATCAATACGATAAAGAGTTACTGCCACGGCAGGAGGCGGGTCTTTGCCCTCGTGGGTGTGTTCCTCGCGTTGGGTTTGTCGTTTGTTCGTCCGGCTGGCGCGCAGACGTTGCAAGACTACTTTACAAACCGGATCACAGTGTCAAACCTCACCGGCCAGATTACGCAGAATAACTCCAACGCCACCGTCGAAGTCGGTGAACCCAGGCATGGCGGAAAAACCGGCGGCCATTCGCTTTGGATTTCCTGGGTCGCCCCGACGAACGGCATCGTGTCGTTCAAGACCGAAACGAGCGGGTTCGACACGTTGTTGTCCGCCTATCAATTTACCACCACGAATGGGTTCACGTTCGCTGACTTGCGCGAGGTGGCGCGCGCGGACGATTCGGAAGGTTTCGAGCGCGAGAGCGAAATTGAGTTTGGCGTGGTGACCGGCGAGCGGTATGAGATCGGTGTGGATGGTTATTTCGGCGCGGTGGGAGAGCTGGATTTCCAGTGGAATCTCGTGCCGCGATCCTCGCCGCCTCCGCAAATCCTGAACACTCTGGCCGATCGCTCGGTGAACTTTGGTGGTGCCGTGTCGTTGGTTTTTAACGTGACCAACGCAGGTGCGGGAAATTTTAAATGGTATCTGAATGGCGACGAAATCAATGGCGTCAACAGCACCAACCTGACTATTTCCAGCTTCGCTGTGACCAACATTGGCCGTTACAAGATGCGCGTCGCGCTGGGCGGCGGAGTGGAATTTTATTCCGTCCCACTCGAAATCCAGATCAACACGGATGGCGAGCCGAACACACTCGCGCGCGGCAAAATTCTTGACGCGCCCGAAACACCGTTGATCGGGGGAGACGGTTCTTCGCTGCGGGCCAGCCGTTCAGCTGTTAAGCTGGCCTCGACCACCAGCGCAACCGGCGTGGTGCTTGGCTACAACGGCAGTCAGATTTTCAACACAACTTACGCGACAGTGGATACGAATGAACCCCCGCACTGTGGCATCAGCGGCGGCTCGTCCTACTGGCTGGTTTACCAGCCTCCAGCCAACGGCACCATTGCACTCGATACCATCGGCAGCACTTACGACACGGTCATGGAAGCCTACACCTACAACGGCGCACTCACCGGCTACCAGGATTTAATTTCCATCGCTTGCGATAACAACGGCGTCGGTACGAACGGCGCCTCCCGCGTGCAATTCTCGGCCATGAAATCGCGGCAATACGTTATCGTTGTGGAAGGGGTGAACAACGCGCACGGCACAGCGTGGTTGAATTATTCGCTCAACACCAATCAGCAGCCCACCGCGCCGACTTTGCTTGCGCAGCCCACCACGGTGACGGTTCCGCAAAGTTCGCCAGCGACGCTCGCTGCCAGCTTGTCCGGCACTCCGCCTTTGCGCTTTTCGTGGAAGAAGAACACGACGCCAATGCCGGGCGCGACATTGCCAGGAATTTTTTTTCCGAGTACGATTGTGGGTGACACCGCCAACTATGTCCTGACCGTCACGAATGATCTCGGTTCGCTCACCGCGACTCTGCCGTTGCATGTTGTCGTTCCTCCGCAATGTTCTCTCCTGCGAACTTCGACTTGGCTTCAGTTGAGTTTTCCGACCCTGTCCGGCCTGCGTTACACCGTGCAAGAAGCTGGCGCGGTCGTTGGGCCGTGGCAACCATGGCCAACGTTTTTTATTGGCGACGGTCAACCGTTAATCCTGAACGTTCCGGGCGGCGGCGCGAAATTTTATCGTGTCCAGATCGAGTAGCTCAGTGGCATACCCGCTGAAACTGTTCCGCAATCGGAACAAGATTCCGTTCCGACCACAGCCTGGTGACAGACCATTTTCCTGGCAACCCAGCAGCAATGCGAATAAACACCCACGTGAACAGGCGGTTGCTCGACTTTCTTGTAATGCCTGGGCAAGTGGCAAGGTCGCTGCTAAGAGATGGTTGGATGACCAGATGAACACCCGGTTGAAAAAAAATCTCCCGCCAGCCTGTAGCCGCCACCTCGCGGAGGCAGACCTTTGTAAACTCGCACCCTGTCCGCCTCCCCAAGTTGGCAGATCTGAAGCATGTGGAATATCCAGGCCCCAATCATTTGTGTTGGCCATCTGCTTTCCCCGCAAAGAATTTTGTTTTTCACCACCCATTCGCCAGCACAGCCATGGTTGGCGGAAACGGAGCCTGTTTGAAACGGAGCCTGTGTTGCGTCAGCCGCCGTTTGGAGTTCCGCCTTCAGGCGGCTCCCGCCCTCGGCCGTCTGAAGACGGAACACCAAACGGCGGCTTTCAAACAGGCGCTCAAGGGTCGGTCAATTGCAGTCGCCAAAAATGCATTTTCAGAATTCATTTTCGTCGAAGATTATCGCAACATCCGTTCGTGCAGTGGCTCTTACTCATTTTGATTTGCAGCGGGCTTGCGACATTCGACGCGGCAGCGCAGTTCACGAATTCCACCGCACCTTTAGCCACCAATTCACCGAGTTCTGTCATCGAGGTCGCCGGTCGCGTCGAATACAACAACCGTGGCACGACGAATTGGCAGCCAGCCAGCGCGGGACTCTCTCTCGCCGCAGGTGATCGCCTCCGCACTTATGCGCAAAGCCGGGCGGCGGTGCAACTCTCTGACCGCAGCGTCATCCGACTCAACGAACGGACGACGCTGGAAATTCTTCCGCCGCGTCACGCTGAGAAGAGCCGCTTCGGTCTGCCGAGTGGTTCGATTTATTTTTTCAACCGCGAGAAACCGGCGGATGTTGAGTTTGATACGCCGCTGGCCGCCGGAGCGATTCGCGGCACAGAATTCCTGCTGGCCGTCATGGACGCGCAAACGACGATGCGGCTCGCGCTGATTGACGGATTGGTTTCGCTGCAAACTGCCGACAACGAAATCTTTTTGGAACCTGGACAAGATTTGCGCCTTGCTCCCGGAGAACCGCCGCAGAAAACCGCGCTCGTCAATGCGACGGCTGCGATTCAATGGGCGCTCTATTATCCCGCAGTCGTAAACCCGGATGATTTGCTTTTGAGCGTAGATGAACAGCAGGCATTGAGCAAGGTTCTAGGAGAGTATCGCAGTGGCGATTTGCTTGCCGCACTGGCGGCATGGCCCGCCGACAGGTTGAGTGCAAGCGCGGGGATTCGCAGCATGCACGCGGCGTTGGAATTGTCTGTCGGCGGCGTCGCAGAAGCTGAGAAATTGTTAAGCGACGTGCCGAAAAATTTTTCCGCTGCGGTGGCGCTGCGCGAATTAATCGCCGTGGTGCGCGGAAATAAAGATTCAACAAACTCGATCGCGAAGACGTGCAGCGAATTGCTCGCTCGAAGTTACTCGTTGCAAGCTCGCGCGGATTTGACTGGCGCGCTGGCCGTGGCGCGCGAGGCTGCGAAAGTCGCTCCGCAATTTGGTTTCGCTCATGCACGACAGGCTGATCTCGAATTCGCCCACGGTAATCGTCGCGCTGCGCTCGCCGAACTGGATCACGCGTTGCAGTTGTCGCCACGTCTCGCTCCCGCCTACGCGCTGAAAGGATTCGTTTTGCTTGGTCAAGGCGACGTCCGCTCTGCATTAGCCAGTTTCGATCGCGCGCGCGAACTCGATGCCGCTTTCGGTTTGTCGTGGCTCGGGCGCGGGCTTTGTCTCATGCAGCAGCGAGAATTCGCCGGAGCGCGCGCTGCGTTTCAAGCGGCGGCGGCACTCGAACCGCAACGCAGTTTATTCCGCGCCTACCTCGGCAAAGTCGCCGCACAACTCGGAGGCAATCGCGCCGCAGAAAAAGAATTTAACCTGGCCAAACGCCTAGATCCAAATGATCCCACGGCATGGCTTTACTCGGCGTTGTTTCTTTGGGAGGAGAACCGCATCAACGAATCCATTCGAGACCTAGAACATTCGATTGATGTAAATGATCAGCTTGCGCCGTTTCGCTCGCGGTTGTTGCTCGACAATGATCGTTCCGTGCGGAGCGCTGATATCGCCGCAATCTACAACGACGCGGGACTGCCTGAAGTCGGCCAGCGCGCCGCGTCGCGATCAGTGGCGGAAGATTACGCGAATTTTTCCGGCCATCTATTTTTGGCGAACAGCTATCAAATCCTCGCTGATGCGAATCAATACGACTTGCGCCTGGAGACCCCGCGCCAAAGCGAATTGCTCGTCGCGAACCTTTTGGCTCCGCCCGGCGCGGGAAATCTTTCGCAACTTTTCTCCGAACAGGAGCACTTGCAGTATTTCGATCCACGCCCGGTGGGTGTCAGCACATTCACCGGCTACGGCAGCGGCGGCGATTGGGTTCAAACCGGTACTGCCTTTGGTTCTGTGGATGGCTTTAGCTACGCACTCGACGCCTCTTATGAACATCTAAATGGCCAGCAACGGAACAGTGGCTCGGAAAGCCAGCAATATATTTTCACGGCGAAACAACGCATCACACCGGAGGACGATCTCTACTTTCAGGTGGGCTATCTCAAATCCGACGCCGGTGACGTCGCGCTTCATTACGAACCAACGAACAACGTCCACGGTTTTCACGTGGAGGAGAAACAAGAGCCGACACTTTACGCGGGTTGGCATCATGAATGGTCGCCCGGCAGTCACACGCTTCTGCTCGTCGGACGACTCGATGACAAACTCACGCTGCACAATCCCAACGAAAACATCCTTTTTCTGAAGACAGGATTATTTGGCGGCAGTGTTCAGGAAGTGAAATATTCTCAGGTCGATCCACCGGTGGAATTAAATTTCGAAAACAATTTCACGCTCTACTCTGCCGAATTGCAGCACATCTTGGAAACGCCGCGTTACTCGCTGCTCGTCGGCGGACGCTGGCAGTGGGGTGATGTCGATTCGCAAGAAACCATGACGCGGTTCCTTCCCGCCATCCACGAGAGTGTCAGCAGCAACCTCGAACGCGGCAACGCCTACGCCTACGGTTCGTGGCAGGTTTTCGATCCGCTTCGCTTGATTGCCGGCGTGAGCTACGACCACGTGACCTTTCCCAACAATGCTGTTTCGCCGCCGTTCTCCACGGGCGAATCTTCGCGCGATTTGCTCGCACCAAAAGCGGGTCTTGTTTACGAGCCGTGGAAACGCGGACTCTTCCGCGCGAGCTACACCAAGTCACTCGGCGGTCTTTACTTCGACAACAGCGTGCGCATCGAACCGACTCAGGTCGCGGGATTCAACCAGGCGTTTCGGAGTTTAATTCCTGAGAGCGAGGCGGGTCTGGTTCCGGGAACTGAATTTGAAACAGTCGCCGTCGGATTCGACCAATCCTTTTCCAGTGGAACCTGGTTCGGAATCGAAGCCGAGCAATTGACCTCCGACGGTTCCCGGGACGTGGGAGCGTTTCAAAGTTTCGTGGAATTGATCGGGCCTCAGACGGCTGCCAGCACTCGCGAGACGCTCGACTTTCGCGAGCGAAGCATCGCTGCCTACGCCGGACAATTGATCGGCGATAATCTTTCCGTCGGTGCGCGCTATCGGGTGAGCGAAGCAAAGTTGCGAGAGCGCTTTCCCAACATTCCGAACTCAGCCAGTGGACTCGAACAACTGGAAAGCAATGAGCGCGCGACGTTGCAGAAACTTTCCCTGACGGCGAATTTTTATCATCACTGCGGTGCGTTCGCACAGTGGGAAACCGCGTGGTATCATCAGGACAACTCTGGTTTCAATCAGTCAACTCCGGGTGACGATTTTTGGCAGCACAACGTAACGGTCGGTTATCGATTCCCGCGTCGTCACGCGGAAGTCCGCGTGGGCGTGTTGAATCTTTTCGACACCGATTACCGGTTGAACCCGCTCAATCTTCACGGCGACCTGCCTCGCGGACGCAGTCTGGTGGCGAGTTTGCGGTTGAATTTTTAAGTTCGCTTCAGCACTGGCCTGGAAACGAATTTGCCCGCAGAATTTTTTAATTAACTCGTGTTATCCGCAAACTCTCCGCCTCAAATTCGGAGGCTTGCGGTCGTAAATCAGGCTGGCATGGTAGGAAACGTAATCCATGAAACCGAACGAAAAGAAAATATGGTTTCCCGCCAAGCGATACGGTTGGGGCTGGGGCATTCCATGCGCCTGGCAGGGTTGGGTGGTGTTAATCGTCTGGCTGCTTTTGCTTTGGGGAGGGACGTTTCTCGTGCGAGAGCACCCGGTTTTTTTCATCACATATACCCTGGTTCTTTCGGTGGCCCTGATCGTCATCTGCTACCGCAAGGGAGAGAAACCAAAGTGGCGCTGGGGGAAGGATTAGTTGTGTCGAACAAAGTCGATCGCTGATGCGAAGTGGAAAATAAAATGAGCATTGAAATAAATTTTACGGAAAAGGTTGTGTTGATTACCGGTGCCTCGCAGGGCATTGGCGCGCAGATGGCACGCACTTTTCACCGTGCGGGTGCAACCGTCGCGTTGAACCATCCCGACATCGGCACGACGCGCCCGGACGCCGAGACGTTGGCGGCAGAGTTGAACCGTCTTCGCCCTCGAAGCGCGCTCGTCGTCGCTGCAGACGTGGCGAAAGCAGAAGCGGTTCAGGCCATGATGCAGGAATTGAAGCAGCGCCTCGGTGGCATTGATTTCCTGATTAACAACGCCGCCATTCTCCGCGACCGCACCGTTGCCAAGATGTCGCTCGACGAATGGAAGGCCGTGCTCGATGTGAATCTTTCCGGCGTTTTTCATTGCAGCAAGTTCGGCCTCGAAGTCATGCGCGACAGCGGAGCAATCGTCAGCATGGGCAGTATCGCGGCGATTCTTGGCGCTTACGGTCAGGCGAATTACGCTGCGACCAAGGCTGGCGTGCAAGCGTTGATGCGCGTGATCAGCCGCGAAGCTGCACGACGCGGGATTCGCGCGAATACCATCGCGCCCGGTGTGATTGAGACCGCCATGGCCGCGACAATTCCTGAAAACCTTCGCTCGGAAATGACGAAGAACATTCCACTCGGTCGTTTCGGCGCGACGGAAGATGTCGCGAACGTCGCGCTTTTTCTCTGCTCCCCGCTCGCCGCCTACGTCACCGGCCAGACAATTGAAGTCAACGGCGGTTGGCGCGGATGAGAGTTGGATCGGCGATCAATCTCAGCGAAGAGATAACGCGCTGACAGGCCGCCCTAACTGGAAACTCACCTTCCACTGCCATTGAAATAAGTCTGGTAGTCGGATTCCTAATCTTACTCTTCATCTCAATCTTAATCCCCCCAGGAACAGGCTGCAAAAGATTAAGATTTAGAGAACGATTAAAATTAAGACCGACCTGCTCTCCCGTCTCCCAACCCTTATTTCAATGGCAGTGAAGCTCACCTCTCATTTTGCACAAATGCCGATTTTTCCAGACGAATGGTGACAGCGCCGAAAACCCGCGCTAAGATTTGCCGAGCCATGCAAAAGAAAGTCACCATTTTTGTTCTCCTCGCAGTGGTTGCGCTTGCGGCCATCGTCATTGTGCAATCGAAACACGCGGCCAGCGCCAAGGCTGAGCTTGCAGCGGCGCAGGAAAAATCCGAGGCCGTCGCCAATGCGGCCGAAGCGCAGAAGGAAACGATTGATCAGCTTGAACAGCAGAAAAAGTTAATGGCCCAACAACTGCACGAAGCGACTGCGCAACAGCAGGCGCAAAAAGCTTTGTTGTCGAAGCAGACCAAGGAACAAGCCAGGGCGGCGTTATCGGAATCCGTCAATACAGCGGGAGAGCAGGGGGAACCGAAAGGTGGTTTTCTGGCTAAAATGATGCAAGATCCGGCGATGAAAAAGATGATTGCCGAACAACAGAAAGCCATGGTCGGCATGATGTACGGACCGTTGTTGAAAGATCTCAATCTCACTCCGGAAGAAACAGAAAAATTTAATGCGCTGCTGCTCGACAACCAGATGAACGCTGCGACTAAAGGGATTTCCGTTTTACAGGAAGGCGCGGACAAAGCAGCGATCGGCCAAGAACTGACCGAAGATAAAAAACAGTTTGATGCGAAAATGAAGGAGTTCCTGGGCGACGATCGTTATGCGCAGTATGAAGATTACACCAAGAGTTTGCCCGACCGCATGGCGTTAACGCAGGTGAAATCGCAATTCGGCGACAACCCGCTCAATGAACAGCAAAGCTCGCAACTTCTCACGTTGATGAAAGAGGAACGACAGCGCGCCAATCCCACACCCAACGAAAATCCATTTGGCTCTGCGGACTTCAACACGGCTCTTTCGGAAGACGCGATGAATAAATATTTCTCGCAGCAGAAGCAGGCCAATCAGCGGGTCGTCGAACGCGCGGCGGGCGTGCTGACCCCTGAACAAATCGAGGTGCTCTCACGTTCTCTCGCCAGCAATTTGTCCATGCAAGAGGCCGGAATGAAGATGGCCCAGGCGATGATGGGCAAAGGCACTCCTGCAGCCGCCCCGAAATAATTTCCGTTACTTCGCCGGTTTCGGCTCCAACGATTTGAGCAGTGCGCCCAGTCGTTTCGCCCAATGCACCAGATCGAAATTTTGCGGGTCGTCGTGCGCTCCCGGAATTCCCGCATCAATCGCCGCGTGAAAACCGGGAGCCATCCACATGCCGTGCGCCAAACTTGCTGAGACGTAGAGCAACGCCAAACGATCCAACTGTTTATCGGTGAAGCCAGGTTTTGGTGCGATGGTGTCGTTGTTGGGACTTCCTCCGCGACGGCTGCGGCGCGGCTGCACCAATTCGATGTGGACGAATAAACCACGGCTTTTTTCCTTGAGAATTCGAGTCTCAAATTTTGTCGCGCGCCAAGGCACAACGAACGGATGCGGCGACGTCGATTCGCCCAGACGCGTCACAAAAATATGTGCCACTGGCGTCTTTTTCCAGCGCTCCACTTTGTTCGGACCCCATGACGCTTGGTTGATGTCGGGCGGGAATGGCTTGTCGAGATAATTGGGTGCGCTGACATCGTGAATGACAAAATATTTCGCCGGCAAACTATTCGTGATCGACCCGCCGAGGTCTTCCTCCGCGATGTGGTTCGTGCGTAAATAATTTTGAAACACCGCTTTGTCCAAAGCCACCGGTTGCCCGATCAACTTCTCCAATGGCGCGGGTAATTTTGCGAGCGGTTTGCTGAGAACGCCGCCGCGTTTCACCCGGCGCAACAAACATTTGGCCTGCGCCAACGGTGTGCCTTCGAACGAAAGTTTGTCGTCGTCGAATGGACACGGCTTTTCCGCGCCGTGCGCCGCCGCCGCGCCAAGACTCAATGCGAAACAAAGCGCGAAGAGATTCTTCGGAAGCATTGCGCGAGTCAGATTTGCCATCGCGTGACGGAGTAGTCGGTTCACGGGCGCTGGTTTAACAACTCTTCCCCACGGCTGCTAGAAGTTAATTCGAAAAGGAAGTGGGCGAATCACTCTGGTCTGAAATCAATGAACGGTTCGTGGTCGCAACAGTTCAATATTCTAACTTGGTCGCCACACCTTTTGGAGTTATAGAAACATGGTTGCACGCATTCTAAAATTTTTACTATGAACATGAAACTCGCCCTCACTTTACTCACTCTGCTTTTCACCACTTCACTTGGATGGGCTGCGGAGGAACCTTCAACCGCACCGGTGACCGTCGTAAAACGGATTGATGTGGAGGAATACGACAAACTGCGCGCCAACACGAACAACGTGCTGCTCGATGTGCGCAGCGTGGCGGAGTTTGAAAAAGGTCGCATTCCCGGAGCCGTCAACCTCGACATCAATTCGAGCAAGTTCGCCGAAAAAGTCGCGGCGCTGGACACGAACAAAACTTATCTGATTAATTGCGCCGTCGGAATGCGCAGCGCGAAGGCGTGCAAGAAAATGGAGACGATGGGATTCAAGAATCTTTACGATCTCACGCCGGGATTTGACGGCTGGAAAAAAGCGGGCAAGCCGGTTGAAAAATAATGGGTAGGGTGAGACTCTGTCGAACCCTGACTAATCCCGCGATTTAAAATTGCCATTCCATGTTGGCTTGTTGTTAAACGCCACAAGGAAGTCACGGCTCGACGGAGTCTCGCCCTACTGGACTTTTGATCACCACCGCAGCGTGTTCATCATTCCCTGATACGGCCAATCATCCATGTTTTTTACCAAACCTTTTCGCAACGGATTTTCGCGAACGTAATTCCACTTCTCCGAATAACTTTCCTCACTCCTGAGACGATGATGAAAACCATTCGGTTGCCAGCGACAACTCGTATCCTTATGCAACCGCCGAAACTGTCGTTCCCAAAACGTCAGCCATTTTTCCAGAGTAAAATTTAAGTCACCTGGCGCGCAAAAAAGATGCAGATGATCCGGCATCAGCAGGTAATAACCGACCAGCCACGTCTCAGCCGATTGCCATGCGGAGCGAAGATCGTCATGCACATTGAGATTTGTGAGCCACGGATTTCTGCCTTCAGTGCAAACGGTGAGGAAAACAATCGTCGGTTGGTCGGAGAAAATATGAACCCCTCGCGCCGGATGTTTACGTCCGATGTCATCGTAAGGAGCGTCACCAGCCATATGTGGAAAGTCGTTGAATCACGCTGCGTGGTCGAGCGCAAAACCAACCAACGGTAGGGTGAGACTCCGTCGAACCCTGACTAATCCCGCGAATTAATATTTCTATTGCTACGTTGTCTTGTTGTTAGACGTCATCGGGAGGTCACGGCTCGACGGAGTCTCGCCCTACCGAATGAACTGCCGTCGGAATGCGCAGCGCGAAGGCGTGCAAGAAAATGGAGACGATGGGATTCAAGAATCTTTACGATCTCACGCCGGGATTTGACGGTTGGAAAAAAGCGGGCAAGCCGGTTGAAAAATAAGTTTGCGCGTAGCTTTGGAATGACGAATCAAGAAGTGACTTCTTCGACCTCGAGACTTTGGCGAATTTCTTCTGGTGACGCGGCTTGAGGAAGGAGCCTTTTAACCCAACGTCAAAAAATTCTTCAAGATCGTGCGCCCGCTGTCGGTCAGGATGCTTTCCGGATGGAATTGCACACCCCAGATCGGCAGGGTTTTGTGGCGCACGCCCATGATTTCGCCTTCGTCGGTGTCGGCGGTGATCTCCAGGCAGTCCGGTAACGTGGCGCGTTTGATCACGAGCGAATGGTAGCGCGTGGCGGCAAACGGATTGGGCATGGTGCGAAATAAATCCTTGCCGTTGTGTTTAATCAACGAAGTTTTGCCGTGCATCATGCGATAGTTGACGACCACTTCCGCGCCGAAGGTGTGCCCAATGCATTGATGTCCAAGGCAGACGCCGAGTAACGGCAATTCCGGTCCAAAGGTGCGAATGATTTCGTTGGAAATTCCCGATTCACGCGGAGAACAGGGGCCGGGCGAAATTAAAATGCGCTTCGGTTTCAGCGCGCGGATTTGCTCGATGGAAATCTGGTCGTTGCGATGCACCTGCAAATCGACCTGCATCTCTCCGAGATACTGGACGATGTTGTAAGTGAAGGAATCGTAGTTATCGATGACCAGCAACATGCCGTTACAGATAATTCACAATGACGATTTAGGAAAGAGAAGAGTCGAAGAGGGCAGTCTTGGGGAGTCCCGCGAAGAGGCGAAGTCGGCGAAGCTAAGAAAAGGAAAGGACTTGGGACAGGACTGCCGCCGAACGAGAATTCTTTCTTCAATATCTGTTCTATTTCTTCTCTTCGCCCCCTTCGCCCCTTCGCGGGAGATCCGTTCGAGTTCTCCGTTGCGAGCGCATTGGCGAATTGATAGCGTCCAAGACATGAACAGGCTCGACGTCCGCAAAACCTACAAGCTCTACATCGGCGGAAATTTCGTGCGCAGCGAAAGCGGTCGCTCGCTTCCCGCGCTCGCCCCGGACGGCGCGCAGCTCGACAATTACCCGAACGCCTCGCGCAAAGATTTTCGTGACGCCGTCAGCGCGGCACGCCCGGCGTTCGATGGCTGGGCGAAAAAGACGGCGTATCTGCGCGGCCAGATTTTGTATCGCGCTGCGGAAATGTTGCAAAATCGCGCAACGGAATTGGCCAACGAAATTGCGCGTTCCACCGGCGCAAAAATGGCCAGGGCCAATGCGGAAGTTTCGGCATCGATTGATCGCCTCGTTTATTACGCCGGTTGGACGGATAAATATTCCCAGATTTTCGGTTCGGTCAATCCCGTGGCCTCGTCCCATTTCAATTTCTCCACGCCCGAACCTACCGGCGTTGTCGTCGCACTCGCGCCCGATGAACCATCCCTCGTTTCGTTGGTTTCGCTCATCGCGCCGATCATTTTAACCGGCAATTCTGTTGTCGTCGTTCCGTCCGAAAAATTTCCGCTGCCTGCGCTCACGTTCGCCGAAATTCTCGCCACGAGCGATTTGCCCGGCGGCGTGGTGAATGTGATCACCGGCAAGCGTGTGGAACTGGTTCCGCACATCGCCAGCCACATGGATGTGAATGCCGTCGTCGATGGAACGGGCATCGCGGAAACCGGCGCAGCGTTGCAAGCCGGCGCTGCGACCAATCTCAAACGTTATTCGTCTCATTCGCTCGCGCCAACTGAATGGTTCACCAGCAGAGCCGAAGACCCGTATTGGATCACCGACACGGTGGAAACCAAAACCGCATGGCATCCGATCGGCGTTTAAAAATCTCCGGAGGGACGCGCTCCGTAAGTCCCTAAAATATTTTATAAATGGAATAGGGACTTGCGGAGCGCGTCCCTCCGAAACTCAAAAATGAATTCACTCACCGCAAAAGAATTATTTAATCGCACGGAACTCGTTCTCGTCCGTCCTGATGCGACGCGCGCGGAAATCGAAGCGCTTTGTTTGCACGCGCTCGAAAATGGTTTCCGCGCGATTTGCGTGAACAGTTCCCGCGTCGCCCAGGCGTTTATTTTGCTCGAAGACACCGATGTGAAAATCATCAGCACGATTGGTTTTCCCATCGGCGCAGCGGATTCCGACGTGAAACGTTACGAGACAGAAGTGGCGATTGATTTTGGCGCGCAGGAATTTGAAGTGGTGTTGAATCTCGGACATCTCAAGGATCGCGAAGAAGTAAACCTGCTGCGCGAATTACGCGACATCGTGGACGCCGCCGAAGAACGGCCCGTCAGCATTCTTTTGGGAACCAAACTGCTCGCCGAAGAGGAGCTGGTTTTCATTTGCAATCTGGCTCTGGAAACGGGCGTGAAACTTCTCAATGCCGGCAACGCCGATCTCGACACCCTCAAGCTCCTGCGCGAAACACTTGGGAAAAAGTGCGGCATCAAAGTGACCGGCGAAATCGCCGACGCGCAAACCGCCCGTGAATTGATCGAAATTGGCGCGACCCATTTCACGATGCCGTTCATCGCGCAAACGTAGAACCTATTTTGAAAAGTAGCAGACGAGGTCACGAAGCTCAAACTTCCCTGCTTTCCGAGCCAGCGAAAGGGAAAAGTCAGAGCCTCGTGACCTCGTCTGCTCCGAGCCTTGAAGGATTTTTCAAACAGCTAATGGCAAAAACACGAACCTAGTTTACCATCCATCATGTATTTAAGGGGAATTGGAACTGCCGCGCCGCCGCATTCCTACGAACAAAGCCAATGCTGGAGCGCGTTGCAGGAATCGCCGCAGTTCAATGAACTCACCTCCCGCTCGCGCGCGATTCTCCGGAAAGTTTTGCTGGCCAAAAATGGAATTGCCACGCGCCACCTCGCGCTTGATCCGCTCGCCGAATTTTTCGAAAGCAGTCCCGATACGCTGCACGGTCGCTTTGCCCGGCACGCGCCCGCTCTTGCCACCCAAGCCGCTGAACGCGCCCTCGCCGATGCCGGACTTCGTGCTGAAACGATCGACGCCGTTTTGATCAGCACTTGCACCGGCTATTTGTGTCCCGGCTTGACGAGCTACGTCACGGAGCAACTCGGTTTGCCGCAAAACGTTTTCGCCCTTGATCTCGTCGGACAAGGTTGCGGAGCGGCCTTGCCGAACCTGCGCGCGGCGGAAAATCTCGTTGCCTCCGGTCAGCATAAAAACGTGCTGAGCATCTGCGTGGAAGTTTGCAGCGCGGCGTTTTATTTGGATAACGATCCCGGCGTGTTGATCAGCGCGTGTCTCTTCGGCGATGGCGCAGGCGCGGTCATTCTTTCCGGCGAAGCCGATGCGCGTCGTCGCAGGGTCCAGTGGAAAAGTTTTCATTCGATCACGTCCCCCGCAGACCGCGATCTGCTCCGTTTCGAGCAGAGGAAGGGAATGTTACGAAACATTCTCTCGCCCGAAGTTCCGAAGCTTGCGGGCAAATTTGCCAGGACCGTGTTTGAAGAATTGATCCGATCCACTGGCGAAAACCGCGAGAAAATCTCCACCTGGATCCTTCACGCTGGCGGTCGCGATGTCCTGCTCGCGTTGCAAAAAGATTTGAACCTGTCGCCCGCCGACCTTTGTTGGAGCGCAAATATTCTTCGCGAATTTGGAAACTTGAGCAGCCCCTTCGTGCTCTTTGTTCTGGAGAAGGCGCTGCGCGAAAATGCTCCCGGCGGGCTCTGGTGGATGGCTTCGTTCGGCGCCGGTTTCAGTTCGCACGGTGCCTTGCTCGAAGTGGAAACCTGAGTTGGAAAGCGTGTAAAAAAACGGCGATCCGATAGGACTACCGTTTCAAGGATCACTTATCATTTAGGTTACATCGACATGTGTGAGACCGGATCACTCCAATGATGGAAACAGGGGGAAGTAGAAAATACGGTTTAAACCCGAACTCCGAAATAACGTGCGCTTCAAGTTGTATCGGAGCGCGGCGTTGACGCCGCTTCAAGTTGGAATATTTTTGTGCGCTCGGAACCCCACTTGATTGTCGGCGATGAAGCGGCTGCGACGCCGCGCTCCATTCCAGATCCCGCATTTCAACTTCGGAGTTCAGGTTTAAAACTAACCCCGACCGCGAAACAACGAAATAAACAAAAAGGAAAATAGAAAGCCTTCGTGTATTTGGCGTATTTAGTGGTTCTTTCCCCCCGTTTCCACGCTCTCCGTTTCGAATTTCGGCGTTGAAGTGTGCGCTGGCATCTACACTTTTGGAGATAGTGCTGCCGCATTCGTTCTGTATAGTCCGAAGTAAATCCATGAAGTCGCCCCGAATTTCTGCGCCGGGATGGGGTGGTGGATGCGGACAGGATTATTTAACTGAAAAGGAAAAGGGAAACGATGAGCCAAACAATGATGAAGATAACAGACTGGCTGGAACGCGCTGCGGAAGCGAAATGGTGTATCACCGCCCTGGCCGCGAATTGCAACGCCTCCATCTCAACCCTAGAGCGGCATTTTCTTGAGGTGATGCAGCAGTGCCCGCGCGATTGGTTGAAGGCCGAGCGTCAACGACGTGCGCGTGATTTGCTGTGCGCCAACACCAGCGCGAAAGAGGTTTCGATCTTGTTGGGCTACAAAAACCAGCACCATTTTTCCTTCGCATTCAGCAAACACCACGGTTACCCGCCGAGTTTGCATTGGGAACGGGTGAAGACCGGCGCGCGGAAGGCCGGGAATAAGAGTCAGAATTCAGGAGACAGGGGGCAGGAGCCGAAAGCCGAAAGCCGAAAGCCGAAAGCCGGATGATTCCCTCCTCAAAACTGCGATTTGACGAATTCAAGTACAAAGATGACGAATATAGGTACATCAATTATCTCGTGAGCGACTAAGGCGCGGTGTTTTACTCGGCTCATCAAACTGGAGAGTATGGATACTTCAACAAGAGTAATCGGTCGCCGCTTGAGCATTGTTTCCTTGAGGATCACCTTGGCCGTCGTGTGCTTCATCACCTGCCATGTCTGGTCGCAGCCTGTGGGCAATGGCGATGGTCTTTGGGCCAGTTACTATGACAATCGCCACCTGTCTGGGACGACTGTAACGAGCCGGGTAGAACCCAAGGTGGATTTCGATTGGGGTCTGGGTGCTCCAGCGGGAATGACCAACTCCGATGAATTCAGCGTGCGTTGGACGGGCGAACTACAGGCGCAATTCACTGAAACGTATTCACTTTACGTTGAGTCGGATGATGGGGTGCGAGTTTGGTTGAACGAGCGGTTGGTAATTAACGATTGGCTGGATTCTCCCACCAACGAATCAAGCGCCACCGTGAACTTAATCGCGGGGCAGAAATATCTGCTCCGTGTCGAGTTTTATGAAAATCATTTTTATGCCGGAGTCCGGCTCAAATGGAGCAGCCAGTCCACGCCAAAACAAGCCATTCCGCAAAGCCAGTTATACTCCGTTCCCACTGATGTGGACAACAAC
>JAYVSV010000160.1:0-10646 GCA_043775015.1 Verrucomicrobiota bacterium | reverse complement strand
GGTCACCGGCACGCAACGGTCCTTGCCGCCCTTGCCCAGCCGGATGTGCAGCCGCAGTTGCCCCGCGTCGAGGTCATGGACTTTGATCCGGACCGCTTCGCCCACCCGCAAACCGCAATGATAAATCAGCCGCAGACAAACACGGAACCGTTCCTCGCGCAAGGTGCCGAGCGTGCGTTGCACCTCCTCGCGCGAGAGTACCAGCGGCAAGGGCGCAGTGCGGCGGATGACCAGTTCGGTAAATACCTTCCAGTCGGCGTGGCCCAGATGCTCCCGGAAGAAGAGTTGGAAAGCCGCCTTGCCGATCGACATGGCCGAGCCGGAAAAGTTCTTCTGCTGGCGCAGGAAAAGAAAATACGCCCGCACCTGGTCTTCGCCGAGCGTGGCCGGGTCGCACTGGAAATGATCGGCGAGCCGGCGGACATAACGGACGTATTCCTTGCGGGTGGGCGGCTTGAAATCTTTTAGTTCGACAAACTCGCGGAAACGCGCACGGCAGCCACGACGAGCGTTCCCAGTGGAAAATTCAGTCGGTGAGTAATGAGGTTTTCCCGAAAGGGACTATGACAGGGACGCGTGAGCTTTGGTTGCATGCGGATGGCACGCGGAGTCCTGCACCTCGCATCACCACCATCAAGTCAGGCGCTAAGAATATACATTCTTCTTTTTCGATTTCAAAATGATGTTGATGCCTAATCTCCAAGGCAAGCATTGACCGACTGAGTCGGACGAAGGAGCGTCGAAGTTATTTTGGGTCAAGCACCGCAACGGTTCTTTCTTCACAGACGCAAACTTCGACAGCCATTAGAATTTTCTTCGCTATTCGGTAATCCTCTGGTGAACTACAAACCAACGTGGCTGAATCACAACCAACAACCTCTACTCCCTCCTCGCGCACTGTCCGCTGGTGGCCGGGAATTTTACTCTTCGCGCTCGCCGTCATCGCCATTAGTTGGGTGCGGTTTCAAGCAAGCTGGCCTTTTCAAGAGCGCAACATCCTCACTGCCAAAATCGTTTTGATCTCTGCGGTGGTGCTGCTGATCTGGTGGACTTTGTTTTCACGCGCCCCGGGCCGGATTCGATTCGGCATCACCGGTGCCATCGTCGGCCTGCTCGTGCTGGGAGCGCTGCTCTTCCGGGTGAAGGGATTGAGCGGAGACCTGGCACCCATCCTCGAATTTCGCTGGGCCGACCGCGGCCCATTGGACATACAATCGGCTGCACCCACTCATGCTTCCCGGGCATCCGTTCGCTCTGGTGCCAATGATTTTCCACAGTTCCTCGGGCCGGAACGCAACGGAATTCTCGCCGGGCCACGGCTGGATACGAATTGGCTGGCCCATCCTCCAGCCATTCTCTGGCGGCAAAAAGTGGGTGCGGCCTGGTCCGGGTTTGCGGTGGTTGGAGAAATTTGCCTGACGCAGGAACAACGCGGCGAGAACGAGTGCGTGGTGGCCTACGACTTGAAGGACGGCAAACAACTCTGGTTGCATTCAGACCAGGCGCGCTACAACACGATTGTGGCAGGAGACGGTCCGCGCGCCACGCCGAGCGTCCAGAGCAATCGTGTTTTCACCTGTGGCGCGACGGGACTGCTCAACTGTTTTGATCTTTCAACCGGACGTGTTCTCTGGGGTCGTAACCTGCTGGCCAATGGCGGCAAGGTTCCCGACTGGGGCGTGGCGGGTTCGCCCCTTCTGGTGGACGGACTGGTGATAGTCCACGGCGGCCTGGACACGCAACATTCGCTCTACGCCTTTCGCGTTGAAGATGGGCAACCGGTCTGGACCGGAGGCACGGTTAATCCTGGTTACGCGTCACCGTCGCTGGCGACATTGGCCGGTGTGCGGCAAATCGTGACGTTCAACGGCAGATCCGTATCCGGCCAGGATGTAGCCAGTGGGGCCATATTATGGGAAAAGCCCTGGGGCAGTGGCAATGTGGTTTGCTCGGTGCCCGTCGTGATTGGTGAGAATCGGGTGCTGTTTTCCAGCGGCTATGGTTACGGGGCTGAACTGCTGGAAATTTCGCGCGGCAGCGATACGAAATTGGCTGTGAAAACTTTGTGGAAATCGATTCGCATGAAAGCAAAGTTTTCTCATCTTTATGCGCGGGATGGATTTCTTTACGGACTGGACGACGGCATCTTCGCCTGCGTGGATCTGAAGGATGGTGCGCTGCGCTGGAAAGAAGGCCGTTACGGACACGGCCAGGGATTGTTAGTCGGCGACCTTTATTTGTTGATGGCGGAATCAGGCGAGCTGGTTCTCCTGCGACCCACGCCAGAATCTCCGAATGAGTTGACGCGCTTCCGCGTGTTCCAGGCGAAGACCTGGAATCCCATCGCGCTCTCCGGCGACTTGCTCCTGGTGCGCAACGACGAGGAAGCAGCCTGTCTGCGACTGCCGCTGATGCAAAAGTAAACGTTTGTAGGAGCCGAGACTCACCAGCACTCCGGGATGTTTTGGTGGTGGCTTAGTTTACAAATTTGGAACTCAGGAACTCAGAAAAAAATCGGATTCACCTTTCCTGAGAGTGTGTTTTAAAACGAGCGTTCTATCCGCCGGGCGAGACGCCACGGCTCTACGGCGGGCGAGACGCCCGCCGCCACCCTCGACAGCGGCCCTGCGGATTTCAAACAGGCTCGTTTAAACCTTTCGCTTGTTCTGCGATAAAAATACTCGTCAGCCGTTGTGGGGCGGGTAAATTGAACTCGTTAACCCTTTGAAAATTCGTGCCTATGCAAGCTCAACAAAATTCGTCTCGTCTTGGAAAAATGGTTGGCCTCGCCTTGTTTGTGTTCACCGCGCAAGTCCTGTCGGCGGCTTCGTTGCCGATTGAAAAGAGTGTGGAATGGCAGCCGTTCACTGCGCAGGTGAACCGGTTGATTGAAGCCCAGGATTATCTTGGCTCACCGTTCAGTGCCGATGAAAAGAAGGTGATTGCCGCCCTCATTCAGCAGGGCGATTCCAAAGGTGCCGGTGAAAAATTGCAGGAGATTCTGGACCGACATTGTTTATTTGGCGTTACGATCAATCCCGAGATGCGGGTGAAGGTTGCCCTCGGTGCGGCCAAGCCTGAACTCGTCGAGCAAGGCTGGCGGCAATTCCTCATCAAGGTGGTCAATGAATCTGGAACCACGGCGGCGTTGCGGGTGTCCAGCCCGAACGCGGAGAAACTGGCCGGCTCGACGGCGCAGCAGGTTCCAGATCGCTGGCTCGATTTGATGATGTTCGACCAGCAACCGCTTCAGCCGACCTTGAGTGGTTTGAATCTGGAGTATCGCATTATTCAAATTTACAGCCGCGATGCCGGGAAGCGCGAAGCAAAGATTTCCTTCAACGTCGGCCAGGGCACACAAGACCTCGGGTTCCGCAGTGAAGCGGTTGCACTCTTCAATATCCAACCTGCTCGCGACGTGACGTTTCGAGTCCACGATGAAAATAATCAGCCGACGACCGCGTCTTTTGTCATCAAGGATGAGC
This sequence comes from Verrucomicrobiota bacterium, assembly GCA_043775015.1. Lineage (GTDB taxonomy): Bacteria > Verrucomicrobiota > Verrucomicrobiia > Limisphaerales > CANJXF01 > CANJXF01. The sequence continues at coordinate 7,161 of JAYVSV010000160.1, read as the reverse complement.
AAGGCCGGGTTTATCCCTCGCGCGCAAAACGGTTGGCGCCCGATTTTGCGTTTCATCAACAGGTCTATCGCGGCGATGGCGAAACCATCCGGTTGCCGGATGGTCATTACCTCGTGGAATGTTCGCGCGGCCCGGAGTCCGTTCCTCAAATCCAACACCTCAAGATCGACCAGCGGACGCGTCAACTTGAGTTCAAAGCGAAACGATGGATTGACCCGTCGCTCTCCGGTTGGTGGTCGGGCGACCATCACATCCACGCTGCTGGTTGCGCACACTATGTGAAACCGACTGAAGGGGTGCTGGCATCCGACATGATTCGTCATTGCGTGGGAGAGGATTTGAAAATCGGCGCGAACCTGACCTGGGGACCGTGCTTCGATTACCAGAAACAATTTTTCTGCGGCGCAGTGGACAAGGTGTCCAAGTACCCCTACCTCCTGCGTTATGACATTGAGGTGTCCGGATTCGGCTCGCATCAATCGGGTCATCTTTGTTTGTTGCGGCTCAAGGAGGAGATCTATCCGGGCGGCGAATCGAAAGACCACTGGCCGACGCTTTGCTTGAACACCTTGCGCTGGGCGAAGAAACAAGGCTCAGTCTGCGGCCCCGCCCATTCCGGTTGGGGATTGGAGGTTAAAACCGCCGACTTGCCGAACTACCTTGTGCCACCGTTCAACGGTATCGGAGCCAACGAATACATCGTGGATGTCACCCACGAGTTGCCCGGGCCTGACGGGAAGCTGTTGCCGGCAGTTGATTTCCTTTCGATGGTGGATACACCTTACGTCTGGGAGTTGAACATGTGGTATCACACGTTGAACGTTGGCTACCGCACTCGCGTGAGTGGCGAGACTGATTTCCCCTGTATCTACGGCGAGAAGGTTGGCCTGGGCCGCTCCTACGTGAAGCTCGACGGCAAGCTGGATTACGACCACTGGTGCGAAGGAATTCGTCAAGGACGCAACTACGTTAGCGACGGCAAGAGCCATCTGATGGAGTTCAAGGTTAACGACATGGCCTTGGGTGAAAAGGGAAGTGAATTAACCCTGTCAACGCCGACCACGGTCAAAGTAACCGCGAATGTTGCCGCACGCTTGAACGAGGAGCCGAATCCTTCGTTGCAAAAACTCGATTACTCCAAGAAACCGTATTGGGATATTGAACGTGCCCGGATTAATTCCAGCCGCGAGGTTCCCGTTGAAGTCATCGTCAATGGTTATCCCGTCGCACAAAAAAACATCGTGGCCGATGGCAAACTGCAGGAGGTGAGTTTCGAGGTTAAGATTGATCGTAGTAGCTGGGTGGCGTTGCGCATCCTGCCTTCGTCCCATACCAACCCCATTTTTGTGCTGGTGGATGGCAAACCGATTCGAGCTTCGCGTCGCAGTGCGGAATGGTGTTTGAAAGGGGTTGAGCAATGCTGGTCGCAAAAGGAGAAGCTGATCAAAGCCAACGAGCTGGAGGAAGCCAGGCAAGCCTATGATCACGCCCGGGTCGCCTATCAAAAAATCCTGACCGAGAGTAACGATTAAGTCGCGCGACCAACCCGATTACAATTCCAGCGCGCGCCACATATACCATGCGGCGGTGGTTCGGTAGGGACGCCATTTTTCACCATGAGCCAGGAGATCTTTGGGTGTGGGCAACTCGTCCAGCTTGTAGGTCAGAGCAAAACCTTTTCGCACTCCGTAATCGGTGACGGGCAAAACATCGGGCCGACCCAGGCGAAACATCAAAAGCATCTCCACGGTCCACGGCCCGACTCCGCGAATCGTGGTGAGTCGCTCCAGGATTTCTGCATCCGACAGTTTGCGAATCGCGACGCTGGTGGGAACCACGCCTTCGAGAGTTTTCGCGGCAATATCTTTGACCGCCGCAACCTTTGCCCGCGACAGGCCGGCCCCGCGCAACTGTTCAACGGAAATTCCCACCAAATCCTGTGGCTCGGGAAATCGTTGCGTCGGGAACAAATCCTTCACGCGCCCAAGGATGGTCGCCGCCGCCTTGCCTGTGAGTTGTTGATAAGCCACCGAGCGCACCAACGATTGAAACGGGCTGCAATTTCTCTCCGGCCGCAACGTGCATGGCCCCACTTTGCGGATCAATCTGCCGAGAACTTTGTCCGCAGCGGAGAGATGTTGGAGGGTTTCGCTGTTCACGACTGGAGAATAATTCTATCGAGCGGATGAACCAGAAAATTTTGCTGGCCCAAGTTTTCCCAATCATGATTTCAATCTTCGCTGCTCCATTCCCGCGTTGTTTGCTGTGCGTCAATCGTCGGTGGTGGCATTCATGGCGGTAAGTTCGTGGGCGACTCGTTCAGGGAGTTGTCGGCAGGATTCCCGGCGCACGACAGCAATCGCGGAGCGCCGGGCCACTTCGTAAATTCAGTTTATTTGCACTGCGCGCGAGGTCGGTGAAAACGGATTGCGCCACTTCTTCGGCCAGGTGCGGCGAGCGAACCTGGCGCAAGGCCGCCGAGAAAACCAGATTCAAATGACGACCGATCAGCGTCGCGAAGGAACCTTGCGAATCGTTTTGCGCATAGCGTTGCAGCAATTGCAGATCGGTAACGCTCATTGCAAAAGTGTATCGCCAACGAACGCGGGAATCCGACAAAGAATATTTTGCCAGTGGCGCGGCGCTCGAAAATTCAATTCGACGCCAAGCGGTTGAGACGCGATATTCCCGCCAATGCGTCTCCGGCCAAGCTCGCGACGGCAGATGCGCCATTTAATTTTATGCAATTATTTAGACGAATCATTTTGGGTCTGCTGTTAACCGGTTTGGTCATCCATTCCGCCACGGCGGCACCCACCACCGCATTGCCCAAGTTCGAGGAGCTGTACCAGTTGTTACGCACGAATGGCACCTTGGGTGAAACGGAATTGAACCGTGCCGCTGTGCAAGGGTTGCTCGATCGTTTGCATTCCCAGGTCGTGCTGGGCACAAATGCCTCGGCGGGCGCCAAACTGATGAGCACCAATTCCGTGTTCGATGATTCCTTTGCTTATTTCCGGATCGAAAAAATCGAGAGTGGCCTTAATGAAACGTTTCAGTCCGCCTACGCCAAATTGCTTTCTGCCAACAAACTGAAAGGACTGATTCTGGATCTGCGCTATGCCACCGGCACCGATTACGAGGCTGCGGCAAAAACGGCGGATTTGTTTATCTCAACCGAGCAACCTCTTTTGCGCTGGGGCGAAGTTTCGGCGCGATCTTCCACCAAGACGAATGCCATTACGTTTCCCGTGGCCATTCTCGTAAATCACGAAGCTTCGGGAGCGGCGGAAGCGCTCGCGGCGATGTTGCGTGAAGCGCAAGTGGGTTTGGTTCTTGGGACGAATACCGCTGGTCGGGCAAGTGTTTTTAAAGAATTCAAATTGTCGGATGGACAAACATTGCAGATCGCTTCGTCGCCGGTGAAATTGGGTAGTGGAAAAGAAATTCCAACCGAAGGATTGAAGCCAGACATTGAAATCGCATTGAACTCCGCCGAGGAACGAGCGTTTTACGAAAATCCGTATCGAATGATCGCCAAGCCGACTCTCCTTTCGAACTCCAACACCAATAGCGCAACCGGAAATGCGGATACCAATCGCCCACGCCGCCGTTTGAATGAGGCGGAGTTGGTGCGGATGCAACGCGAAGGATTGAACACCGATCCGGATGTGGTGGAGAAGGCCAGGGATCTTGGTGCGATCCGTCCGGTGCTGAGCGATCCGACACTGATTCGCGCGCTGGATTTGTTGAAGGGCCTCGCGGTCGTGCAGCGTCAGGCCGAGAGAAAACGCTAATCATTTTTAATCTAGTCCGCTCGCCAGCTTCGCTCGTTTCAAAACCGATTGCGCAAGCGCCCGGGCTTTGGTTGCGCCTTCGGTGAGAACGCCGTGAACGAAATCCAGGTTCGCTGCCAGCTCGGCGCGTTTTGTCCGGGCTTCCGCGAAATAATTCCAATAATTTTCGAACAGCGCTTTCTTCAAGTCGCCATAACCCAACCCGCCGATGCGCAAACGTTCTTCAAAATCTTTGGCCACTGCCTCGGTCGCGACGAGTTTCAGGAGCTGAATCGCAAGATTTTTTTCTGCGTCCGGTTTTGGTTCCTGCGGCGAGCGGCTGTCCATCGTGAGGCTCATGATTTTTTTCCGCAGCGTTTTTTCGTCGCCGAAAATTTCAATCGTGTTGCCGTAACTCTTGCTCATTTTTTGGCCGTCAGTTCCAGGAACGACGGCGACGTCTTCGCGGATGCGCGGTTCGGGAATGACAAACGTCTGGCCATATTGCTCGTTGAACTTCACGGCGATGTCGCGGGTGACTTCGACGTGCTGTTTCTGGTCGCGCCCCACGGGCACCACGTTCGAATCGTAAATCAAAATATCCGCCGCCATCAGCACGGGATACGCAAATAAACCGTGATTCGGCGAAACGCCTTTTGCAATTTTATCTTTGTAACTGTGACACTTTTCCAAAAGGCTCATCGGCGTGAGCGTGGTTAAAATCCAGGAAAGCTCCGTCACTTCCGGCACATCGGATTGACGAAAGAAAACCGCCTTCTTCGGGTCCAATCCGCACGCTAAAAAATCGAGCGCCACGTCGAGGGTGTTGGCGCGGCGTTCTGCGGCATCGAACAACGAGGTCATCGAATGATAGTTGGCGATGAAATAGTAGGCCTCGTCCTGCGCTTGCAGTTCGATGGCAGGGCGCATCATCCCGAAATAATTTCCGAGATGCAGCGCGCCGGACGGTTGAATACCCGACAGAATTCGCATGGGCGAAAAGTTAATGGAATTTACGACTCAGGAAAGCAGGAAGTGAGTTCGCTGGAGTTCGAGGAAGCGTGATCAGTTTTTTAAAACCGGAATTTCGCCAAGCGCGTCACCGGAAATTATTTTTTCTTTCCGCCGGTTCGGACGAACTCCACGCACTGTTTGATGTCTGGAACGGAATTGGTCCAGTTGTGTTCGTATTCGATTGAGATGTAGCCGTCGAATTTTTGACGTTTTAATTCCTTCAGCACGCCTTTCACATCGCCGATCCCTTGCCCGTAAATGGTGTCGTGATCGGTTTGGCTGATCGGGTCTTTGAGGTGCAACCCGAAGACGCGTCCCTGCAAAATTTTCAGTGCCTCAACCGGTTTCAAACCCGAACGAACCAGATGCCCGGTGTCCAGACAAAAGCCCATGCGCGGATCGCGATTTTTCATCAAACCCGCCGTGTAGTTTGGATCCCAATTTCTGTACTTCGGATTCGCCACGTCCTTTTGATGATTGTGCAGGCAAAAACGGATGTCGTATTCCTTCACGAGCTTTTCGATCAAATCCAAATCTTTCTCGACGTCGGGCGGTTCGCCGGTGAGCGAAACGAGGTTCAGCTTTTTCGCGAATTCGAACACCTTGCGCAACTCGGCCTCCGGATCTTTGGCTGTGAAAGCGGCATTTCCGAAATAGGCGCTGACCGGGACGATGTTTGAGGCGCGCAGTTTTTCCTGCAACAGTTTGAATTTTTCATCGCTCAATTGCGCATTGAATTCGAGCGTGGGAAATTCGGGGCTGAATTTTTGCCACAGAAACATTTCAATCGTTTTGCCGCCCGCCTCTTTGGTTTTGTCGATCGCCTCAAACAGCGTGTAGCCGTTGAACGTGTAAGCCTGGCAACCGAGCGAGAAGCCCCCGACTTTGGTCGATGGCGGGAGCGGTTCCCCCGCGCTCGTCAACGCGCACCCAACCAACAATGTGAGAAAAAAGGAAAGCAAGAATTTCATGAATGAATGCAGTAAACGTTTTCATCACGTGGAAAACAAACCAAATGCAACGGAATCAATCTTAAATATTCTCCACAAGATCACGAACACGAATATGAAGTGCTTTGGCGATTCGGCGAAGGGCTGATAATGAAACGTGTTCTTCTCCACGTTCAACACGACCCAGAAAATTGGGGTGAAGGTCAGCCTTTTCCGCCAGACTTTCCTGGGTAAGTCCCGCGCCGTTCCGTTGTTCACGGATGGCCGCACCAAGAATCACGCGGTAGTCTGACGATAAAGACACCGTTTAGCACAACAAACTTTTAAGTTGCGAACCACACCGCTAAACGGATGATTTACTTGTTGCGTCTCATTCGATGTTTTTGATAGAACTCGGCGGACGTGAAATATTTCAATCAACCTTTCTCCCTTTTTCACACCGTAAAACGGGAACAATCCTCATGAAATTCTCCAAAACTTCAGTTCCTGTTTTTATTTTTGCCCTCTTGTTCAGCCACAGTGTTACAACTTTCGGAAAGCCCCGCTCCCCATTGCCGCCTGTTCCCGAAATGGCTCCGAGACTTATGAATATCAGTTTTGACGAGCCGCTTTGGGATGGGGGCAGCAAAGCGGAATCTTTCACGGCTTCTTATGGCGAGTTGTGGGAAAGCTGGTCTGGTTATTCTCTCATTCGCGATGGCAAATTTGTTTCTCCTTTTATTTTGCCGCTCATCAGCGATTCAGGAAAAACGAATATTGCTCCGTCTCAAGGAGCGATACGATTTTGGTTTCAGCCCAATTGGACAACTGGTTCTGGCCCTGGCCGAAATGCTCGGCTGCTGGAAATGAACGTGCTGACTTCGCCACAAATGTATGTCAACTGGTCTTTTTATTTCAGCGAAGACGGCTCTAAACTTGTCTTGAGCGGACAAACCGGAAAGGGAGCAGCGAACCTGCTCAGTGCAGAAATAAAATGGGAATCTGGCGCGCCGCATTGCATTTGTTTGAACTACAGTGGAAAACAGACTGAGTTGTTTATTGACGGAATCTTGGTCGCTCAAGGTGGAAGCGTTTTACCGGTTTCGCCGTCAGCAAGCGGATTGAGCGTCGGCAGCACCATCGAAGGCGCTGATACAGCATCGGGACAATTTGATGAAATTTCCACGTTTGGCCGACCCTTGAGCGAGTCAGAAATTTCGTTTTATTATTCTGCTCTCAGTCGAACGGCGGCACTCGGTCACATTTCAGTCGAGGAAGAAGAGGCGATGAAAGCAGCCGCCGCCAAGTATCGTCAGGAGCAACAAGCGCTGCTTTCCGATTCTGAATCGTTCGGCGCTTATCGCGCCAATGGCATCGTCACCAACTGTCCGACCAATGGGCCGGTTTACATCACGAATATTTTTTCGACTCTTACGACGAAT
>JAYVSV010000159.1:0-3710 GCA_043775015.1 Verrucomicrobiota bacterium | reverse complement strand
GGTTTACGAGACCTTTGCGCCCTGGAGTCCGCCCGACATAATCACCATTGGGAAGAACTTTGGAACCCAGCTAAACCGTAGCAGTGTCAAGATGCGCACAACTCCCGCCACTATCGCCGCTAGAACTGTAATAACCAATTTCTTTTTTTGTTTCGGCGTAAGCTGAAATCCGAATCTAGTCCTCATCAGAAATGATCCAAGCGGCCTATAGCAATTAACAACAACATTGGGACATATTGGCAATAAAAAGGAAGGGGTCTTTGGCGGTGTGGAGGTCTTTGCGCAGGCGGGTCTTGAGGGTAGCCCAAATGTGTTCGATGGGGTTGAGGTCCGGTGAATAGGCCGGGAGAAACAGTAACTCACAGCCCGCTGCTGTGACCAGCGCAGCGGTGGTCGGCGACTGATGAAACCGGGCGTTATCCAACACGATCACGCTGCCTTTGGGCAGGGCAGGCAGCAACACCTGTGCAAAATAAACGTCCACCACTTCGGTGTTGCAACTGCCCTGAAACACAAACGGGGCTGCCAGCTTACTGCCTTTGGAGGCGGCGATAATGCTCGTGCGCTCCCGACGTTTGCCACTCACCGCCTCAAAAATCCGCTCTCCTCTGGGAGCACGCGCCCACTCACGATACAGGCGGTGATCCACGCCGCATTCGTCGAGATAATACACGCTTTGGGGTGTCAGACCTTCGAGTTCGCGCCTGAAGAGCCACCGCTGCACCTCGTTGCGTTCGCGATATTTTATGAGTTTTTTTTAGAGTGAAGCCCAGTTGCCGCAGCCGAACCCACACCGCATTGTGGCTGACGCCCAAGGCCACTTGCAGTTCTTTGAGCGTGGCGTCAGGATGTTTTTTGACCTGCGCCTGAAGCTTGGCCGGGTCGAGCTTGCGCCAAGTGCCCCAACTTTTTTTGGGGGCCAAAGTGTTGGTTTTGACGGCGGCCAGATAGCGGTAAATCGTGCTGCGCCCCAGCGAAAACCGCCGCCGGGCTTCCGCTTTTGTGCCGCCTGCCGCTATGAACTTCACCACCCGCTCCCGCAAATCCAACGCATAGGCTTTCATGCCCTCCACCTTGCCAGACTATGCCCCAATGTAAATGTTAATTGCTATATTGAGCGGCGGTTCGCTAACGCCCATCTCCTTGATGAGTTTGCGAACCCGCTTATCAATGTCTTCGTGTGTGTGCTTGTCCATAGTAGTCGAGACTTACTCGACTTGCTCCCGCAAGCATTGAACAAAGTCGTTCAATAGCCGCTTCTCGTCAGAGTTTAACCGCTCGAACGATTCAGATTTAGCGGCGAAGCAAAGAACCGAATCTTCCAACGAGCGATTCATGCTTTTTACACCACCCGCCATTTGAATGACGGTTTTCACCGGCAAGCGATGCCATTCAGCCAGACGATGCAACGTGCGCGGCGGTGGCTTGAACCCGATGTGCCGTTCTATGCGATGCAATTGCTCCGGCTCGACTTCGATTCGTTGGGCCAGTTCTTCGACGGTTAGATTTTTCTCCAGCCGAAGCTGGCGCATGAGCGTAGAAAAAGCGGTGTGAACTTTTTCACGCTTTACTTCCACAAGGGCGGCAGATGCCGGGCAGTCAACTTCCACGACCGGCATCACTGGCCCGGCAGAAATGTCGCAGTCCGCTTCCATCTCCACCACTTTCATCAGCCAATCCCTGGTTGGTGGTGTTCCAGTTTTCATAATTCATTTCCTTTCCAAAACTCTGCTTGGTTATTTTTCATTCACAAATCGTCTGGCCGCTGCCTCGGTGAACTCGAAGTAATGCAGCCCCTGATAATCCGGGTCTGCGCCAAACGCCTCCATTTTCAATTTGTCCCGATACCACGTCACCGCGCCCGGCAATGCGTGCAACCCGATACGTCCGCGAAACCCCTCGTCCACGCTGGTGCGAATCGCTTCGCGCAGCAGAATTGAACCGACGCCTTTGAATCGCGGCGTCTGCCCCGGCCACGGACGATTCCACGGCGCGATGCTGATGTAGTCAACATAGGCTAGATTCAAATTCCGGTTCGACCGGCTTCGATGTGTGGCCAGTTCAATCTGCATCAAGCCTTCCGTCTCCCCCACCACTTCCACCGCGCACGAACGGAATCCCAACGGCGCGCGATGCTCTCGCAACATTTTCTTCGCCCAATCCCAATGTGCGTCCTCAACCGTGGCAATGTCATGCCCGGCCTTCAGCAGCTTCACCGTCTCGCGCCGCCGCCTTAATAATTCCGGCAACCACTTCTGCTCATAGTGTTCGAGATTGTGATCCGCGATGCCAAAGAACAACGTGGCGGCAACGGGCTTTCGCTCCGCCACGGCAAAGACTTCGATGGGCAGGCTGGGGCGCATCAGAGCAGCATCAATTCGGACTTCGCCTTTTTCTTGTCTTCGAAGAATATCTTCTCGCCAGAATCAATCCGCGCCTCGATCACCTGATACAGCCGCAGGCATTGCCGAAGCAGCGCCGTCTTGGTGAGTTGCTTCTTCTCGCAAAGCTCCTCGATGGCGTCCATCTCCGCCGGACTCAAATTCAATGTCATGGTTCGCTTGCTCATAAGTTCACGCACAATGGTTACAATCTTATCGGAATCGCGGCAAGTATTATTTAGCTATATTTTAGCTGTTTTACAATCAGTGAAACTTTGGTAGCGAAAACAAAAAGCCGCTCCAGTTTCCCGGAGCGGCTTTTGAATTATCGGAAGCAGATTATTTCTTCTTCGACGGCTTGGCCTTCGCCTTGCGCTTCTCTTCGATGGCGGCTTGCGCAGCGGCCAAGCGAGCAACCGGCACGCGATACGGCGAGCAGCTCACATAGGTGAGGCCGACGCGATGGCAGAACTTCACGGAATCGGGGTCGCCGCCGTGTTCGCCGCAGATGCCGAGCTTGATGCCGGGGCGGGTCTTGTTGCCCTTTGCAGCGGCAATCTCGATGAGTTGGCCGACGCCGGTCTGGTCAATCGAGGCGAACGGATTCTTCTTCACGATTTCGTTTTCGGTGTAGGCACCGAGGAACGATCCAGAGTCATCACGCGACATGCCGAGGCAGGTTTGCGTAAGGTCGTTCGTGCCGAAGCTGAAGAATTCAGCCGTCTGTGCGATTTCATCAGCAGTCAATGCACCGCGAGGAATTTCAATCATCGTGCCGACGGAGTAGGAAATTTTTACTTTCTTTTCCTTCTGCACGAGCGCGGCGACTTCGTGAACGATGGCGACTTGCAAGTCCAATTCCTTCTTGAACCCGACGAGCGGGATCATGATTTCGGGCTTGGCCTTGAAACCTTTCTTGGTCGCATCGGCAGCGGCTTCGAGCACGGCACGGGCTTGCATCCGCGTGATTTCAGGATGCTTGATGCCGAGGCGGCAGCCACGGAATCCGAGCATCGGATTGAACTCATGCAACTCGTGAACGCGGTGCATGATTTTCTCGACGGGCACGTTAAGTTTCCGCGCGAGATCCATCTGCGCTTCCTTCGTGTTCGGGAGGAACTCGTGCAGCGGCGGATCGAGGAAACGGATCGTCGCGGGATAACCTTTCAGCGCTTTGAAGATGCCGAAGAAGTCTTCGCGTTGATACGGAAGCAACTTCGCCAACGCGGCTTCGCGGGCGGCGAGGTTGTCGGCGAGAATCATTTCGCGCATCGCATCAATGCGGTCGCCCTCGAAGAACATGTGTTCCGTGCGGGTGAGGCCGATGCC
>JAYVSV010000158.1:0-37506 GCA_043775015.1 Verrucomicrobiota bacterium | reverse complement strand
CAGCGCGCTGGCTTTCTCTTCACCCGTTGACTTCGAACTCCAAAACAACTAACCAAATGAACCAACTTTTCTCTCCGTTTTATCGAAGCAAGCCCAGCTCGTGCATCTATTGTTCTTGGGGTTTCTCGGAAGGTTGCCTCGGTGGGTGGGTGCTCTCCTCGTTGTCGGCTACGGAGTTTTCGTCTGCAAAGGACTTTTTTCCTGAGAAATCAATCAACCAGCGGATCGGCCCGAAATTTTTCGCTCAATTCAGCGAATGAAACCTGCGCTCCCAACCAACGCGAATCTTTCGTGATGGTCTGAATTGACGCCATCGTACTATTGCAAATCAGGTAAATTTCACTGCCCAAAGTCATGAACGCGTCGAAATGGGTTCCCGTTGCGTTTCTGGCAAATTCAAAATCGCCAATTTCCTGCTTCTTATTTAGCAATTCAGGCCGCAACGCATCCAGGTCAGCCGTAAAATTTTTGTGAAAACTGTTTTTTCTTGGACCAATATACGAGGTGATGGATCCCTTTCCGCTGGAAAAAGAAACGATGGCCCACTCATCGAAAACCACACTGCCGTAAACAGCGTTCATTCGTTCTGAACATCCTTTGATCGCTCGATTTGCTGCTTCCAATTTCATTTCAAAATGTTTCCCACAATTTCGCTTCGCCGCAAAACAAATCTGCATTTCCGAGTCGATAATAAAATAGCTGGAGAAAAGTTTCGAGACGGGTGACTACTGTTCAATCCATGAAAAATTTCAAATTGCCGCGAGCGAAATGCGGAGCAGCTCCCATCAAAAAGTTCTCGAAGGAGAAATGTGCTCGCGGCTGCGGACTCATTAGTATTTCCTGAACGCACATATTTATGGCTTACCAAGAGCATCAACTCACTGAGATTTCCAAACAGTTCCAGATTTACGGCGAAATTCTTCACGCGGAAACGTGCAAAATCGGGCACATCAACGAGACCTACTCCGCCACTTACGATCAGGGCGGAACGAAAGTCCGTTACATTCACCAAAAAATAAATCAGTCCGTCTTCAAAGACGCGACCGCGCTGATGAAAAATCTCATGCGCGTGACCAAGCATATCCGCGGCAAACTCGAAGAAATGGACGTGCCGGACCTCACCCGCCGTTGTCTCACCGTCGTGCCGACGCGAAAAGGCGAATCTTTTTTTTGCGATGGCTCCGGCGATTTTTGGAGAACATTCGTTTTCGTGGAACGGGTGCAAACGTTTGAGTCGGTGCAGAATCCGAAGCAGGCCTTCGAGGCGGGCAAGGCGTTTGGCAATTTTCAAAATCTCCTCGTTGACTTGCCCGGCGAACGATTGGTCGAAACCATTCCTGATTTTCACAACACACGGAAACGTTTCAGTTCGTTGCAAAAAGCGGTGGCCAACGATCATTTCAACCGCGCCCAATTGGCAAAGAAGGAAATTGATTTTGCGCTGAAACACGAACCAATGGTTGATGTGTTGCTCAATGCCCTGGCCAGGCGAAAGATTCCCGAACGCATCACGCACAACGACACGAAGTTCAACAACGTCATGCTCGACGTGGAAACCGGAAAGGAAATCTGCGTTGTTGATCTCGATACCGTCATGCCCGGTTGCGCGCTCTACGATTTTGGCGACATGGTCCGCACCACCACCAGTCCCACGCTCGAAGACGAGCGCGATCTCTCGAAAGTGCGCATGCAAATGCCGATGTTCAAAAAACTCGCGGAAGGCTACCTCTCCACCGCTGGAAAGTTTCTCACTTCCGCCGAAAAATCGTTCGTCGCCTTTTCCGGCAAGCTCATCACCTTCACCATCGGCATCCGATTCCTGACCGATTATCTCGTCGGCGACAACTATTTTCGCATCCATCGTCCGGGCCACAACCTCGACCGCTGCCGCACCCAATTCAAGCTCGTCGAATCCATTGAGCAACAAGAAAAGGCGATGCAGAAATACGTGGACAGTTTGTAACCGGTAAATCCGAGGGGAGAGTTGTCTCAACATTAAAATCCGAAAAAATGTCTGTCGGATTTCTTCGATCGGCACCGATATACTTCTGAAGATGACAACGAGCGATTTAGAACTGCTCCAGCAATTTGCCCGCGACCGTTCGGAAGATGCGTTTGCCACATTGGTAAAACGTCACGTCGATCTGGTTTATTCCGCGGCAGTGCGACAAGTCTGTTCTTCGCAATTGGCGGAGGACGTTTCGCAATCGGTCTTTCTCGATCTCTCGCGCAATGCAGAAAAACTGAAGCCGGACACGATTTTGACCGCGTGGCTTTATCGCGTCACGCGCCGCACGGCCATCGACGTGGTGCGCAGCGAATCCCGCCGTCAACTTCGCGAACAAATTGCCGTGGAACTTGCCGATATGAATTCATCCGATGCTCACTGGGACACCATCGCGCCATTGCTGGACGAGGCGATGGAAACTCTCGATGAAGAAGAACGCAGTAGCATTTTGTTGCGCTACTTCGAAAACAAAAGTCTGCGCGAAGTGGGGAAAACTTTGGGCACATCCGACGACGCAGCGCAAAAGCGCGTCAGTCGCGCGGTGGATCAATTGCGCGAATTCTTTTCCAAACGCGGCCTCACCGTTTGCGCGAGTGGACTGGCGGTTGTTATTTCTGCCAACGCCGTCCAAGCCGCGCCGATTGGATTTGCGCTCACGATTTCGTCTGCGTTTGGCGGAACAACTCTTGCCAGTGCCACAACCGCAACCGCTATCAAAACCATCGCTATGACCACACTGCAAAAAAGTTTAATCACCGCCATTGTCGTCGCTGCTGTAGGCGTGGGAATTTACGAAGCACGTGAAGCTTCAACTTTGCGAACCAGAGTTCAATTGTTGGAACAGCAACAGCAAAGCGCGCCTGCGGATCAACTCCAGCAAGTGACCCGTGAACGCGATGATGTGAAACGTGAACTCGCGGAGTTGCGGCAGGAAAACGAGCGATTGAAGAGCAATTCGGCTGAACTGATTAAACTGCGCGGAGAGGTTGCGCGATTGCGGAATGAAACACGGCAATTGGCTTTAACCAAAGATGTAACGAATGATTCAGCAGGAGGATGGACGGGTGATGGAATCAGATGGCGGCCTGAATGGAAGGATGCTGGTTTGAAATCACCGGAAGACGCGATTGGAACTTATTGTTGGGCTTTAGTTAACAATAGGATTGGAAGACTCAAAGACTGTCTTGCCTTCGACCGTAGCACCAACACATCACCGGTTTCTGAAATCTATGCCAAAAGGGAGGTTCGTTCAGACGGAGATAAGTGGCGTGCGGCGGCTCTTGGTGGCGTACGATTTCATAGAGTTTATTCAGGAATTCTTCCGGACCGTGCGCGCATTGAAGTTGAAATCATGAACCCCCCGGCTGAAGGGAGTGTCGACCCTGCGAATCCCCCCGCTTGGAATCCATGGAGTAACGAGACATTGGATTTTGTGAAAGTTAATAACGAATGGAAAATTGCGCGCCAGGAAAACCTGCTAAGACTGACGACGGATGATGATTCAGAGGAGATCGCCAAAAGGATGATGCAAATGGATCCGAAAACTCTCGAACAACTGAAGTCTGACCCCCGGCTTCCGCTCAGGACTCTGCGTGCTTATGAGGAATTGAAGGCTAAAGCTGCCAAATAATCGGTGCAGTCTCGTTGCTTATGTTGGCGGCAACCGCAGCGTCGCATCCATCGGCGCGATGTCGGCCAATTCTTTTCCGTTTATTCCGCCGCTGAGTTTGGAAAGTTTTTCGCCGCTCGGACGAACCATTCTTTCGTAGCTGCCGACGGCATCGTTGTAAGCGGCATTGGCGCGTTCGAGTCCGTTGCGGATTTTTTCAAAATGTTCGGTGAACTTGGCGACGCGGGTGAAAAGTTCCTGCGCAGCTTCGGCGATTTCGCGGGCGTTTTCGGTCTGCGCATGTTGTTGCCAGCTCACGCTCACGGAACGAAGGATCGCGATGAGTGACGAAGGCGTTGCGATGATGATTCGTTTGTTCTGCGCCCAAATCATCAAGTCGTGGTCGCCTTCGAGGGCGGCGCTGAAAAGAGATTCGGCGGGAAGAAACAAGACAACGTAATCCAGTGCGTTTGGAAATTGCGCCGGATAATCGCGATCCGCCAAGCCTTTGATCGTGGCTTTCAACTTCGTCGCGTGAATCGACAGAGCTTCGGCGCGCTTAGTTTGGTCGGCGGCATCGACGGCGTTTAGAAAATCGAGATCGGGAACTTTCGCATCGACGATGATGACGCGGTCTCCGGGTAGGCGAACGATGAGGTCAGGTTTGCTGTCGCCGGATTGCGTTTGTTCGGAAAAATCGCAATGCACGCTCATGCCGGCAGCTTCGACGACGCGCCGCAACGTTTCTTCGCCCCAACGTCCGCGCGCCTGATTTGATTTGAGAACCATACGAAATTGCTGCGTTTCGCTCGCGAGCAATTGGCTGTGTTGCGCAAGATTTTCCAATTGCTTCTTCACTTCGCCGAGAGCGGTCGATTGCGTGGTTTCACTCTGCGCCAAACGTTTTTGGTAGGTTTCAAGTTGTTCTCGCAGTGGCGCGACGAGGGTTTTAATCGATTCCTGACGCTTCTCCAAATCACCTTTGGCGGTTTCCTGAAGCTTGCCGAAACTTTGCTCGGCCAATCGCAAAAACTCCGGCGCATTTTGTTTGAGAGCATCGGCGCTCAAGGCTTTAAAGGTGTCGCGCAAATCGGCAAGCGCTTTTTCCTGCGCGACTTTCGCGACTTGGAGATTTTCTGAGTAAGTATTTTTTATTTCGGCGAGCGAGCGTTGCACGGCGTCGCGATTAGCTTCGGCGGTGGCGAGTCCCGTATTGGTTTGCGTCAATTGCTCGCGGGTTTGCGCTAAATCTTTTTCGCGCTGTTGAAGTTGCTGGCGAAGTTCATCCTCGAGCCGATTATCTGAAGGCGTCGCCGTGCGCTTTGAGAAGGCGAGGCTGATGAGCCAACCTAAAATTCCTCCAATGGCCAGACCGATTAAAAGATAAACGACTGCGGGCATGGTTCGATTGTAGGAGCCGACGTGAGGAGGCTCTAGCTTTTTTGTGAAATGAGCCTCCTCACGTCGGCTGCTACAAATTAGAAATGGGCGATGACTTCGATTTCGACAATCGCGCCTTTGGGTAGCGCGGCAACTTGGATGGTGGAACGCGCTGGGAAATCGCTGGTGAAATATTTCGCGTAGATTTCGTTCATGCCGGCGAAGTCGGCGAGGTTCGTCAGGAAAACGGTGCTCTTGACGACGTTGCTGAACGAAAGTTTTTGGTCGTCGAGAATGGTTTTGACGTTTTCCAAGACGCGTTCGGTTTGCGCTTTGATGTCGCCCGTGATGAGATTGCCGGTCGCGGGGTCGAGCGGAATTTGCCCGGCGCAGAAAAGCAGGTCGCCAACGCGGACGGCGTGATTGTAAGGCCCGACGGCGGGAGCGGACTTGGCTGGTTTGATGATTAGTTTATTCATTGTATTAAGTTTGGGGTTTTAAGTTTTGAATTGCAGAACTCACAATTCAAAACTCATGACTGAAAATTATTTCCTCTCCTCGTACCAGGTCATCTGGATATTTTCTAAAATTTTCTCATTCGAGCCATCGGGCTTGTCTCCGAAATCTTCCAGCGCGAGGACCATGGCGTGCAGCTTGGGGAAGCTCAGTTTCAGCGGGTCTTGATCGGGAAATTTGTCGAGCATAGCCCAGGCAATTTCCTCGTGATCTTTCCAAGTCAGTTTCATGGCCGAGAACATGTAACGGCTTTGATTTGGGTGGTCAAGCCAGGTAGCAAAAGATGTCAGCAAGGTTGCAAAAGATGCTTGTTTCGCGTTGGTGCTTGATTGAAAATCCAGAGCAACGCTCGAATGTCCACCGACACTACTCCCGAATCCAACGCGCCGGAAACGGAATCGTTCATTGAATTGAGCGAAGGGTTTCTCGTGGGCGGTGGGCGCTATTCGCTGGTGCAAAGTTTAGGGCAGGGCGGGATGGGCATGGTCTGGCTCGCGCGCGATGAACGACTGGGTCAATTGGTCGCGCTCAAATTCGTTCAACTTCAATCCAATCCGCTGGTTCTGGATGACTTGCGCCGGGAAACGGCCCGCAGTTTAAAACTGACGCATTCGAACATCGTCCGCATTTACGATTTTTACGAGGCACCGGACGAGGTTGCGTTCATCTCGATGGAGCATGTGGACGGGTCGAACCTTCATTCCTTGCGTGCGCAACAGCCGGACGAGGTCTTCACCTGGAATTTTCTCAAGCCGCTGATCAAACAACTTTGCGAAGCGCTTGAATATGCGCACGGCGAAAATGTGATTCATCGCGATCTCAAGCCGAGCAACATGATGCTCGATGCGAAAGGCCGTTTGAAACTCGCCGATTTCGGCATCGCCGCTGCCAGGAGCGATCCCTTGCAAGCCTACTACAAACGTCATGCCGCCAGCGGGACGATCACCCACATGAGCCCACAACAAATGGCCGGCCATCCCGCGACGGTGGCGGACGATATTTACGCTTTGGGTGCGACGCTTTATGATCTGCTCACCGGCACCACCCCTTTTAACACCGGCGATATTCCCGAACAGGTGCAGAATAGTTTTGTTGAACCCCTTTCCATTCGACTTGGAAAATTGAAATTAGCCAACGAAGTTCCCCCGCACGTCGCTGCGATGATCATGGCTTGCCTCGCCAAAGATCCAGCGCAACGACCGCCCAGCGCCACAGCCGTGGCCGACTGGATTGGTTTCAATTCTGTCGCAGCGCCCATTCGTGTCACGGCGATCGCGGCTCCTTTTTCCGGGGAACGAACTGCGCCCGAACCAAAGACGCGGAGGGGTTTGACCGTGGTGCCGTTGCCCTTGTTGGTCCCCGTTCAAGTCGCCGCTCCGGAAAAAACCGTGGAAATGCCTCTGACCATTCCGGAGTCGGCCAAAATTCCGACGCAGAAGGTTGTGATGTGGGCAGGTGGCATTGTCGCGTTGATCGTAGTCTATGGAATCATCGCAAAACTCGTTTTCAGCGGTGCGGTACCGCCAATCACTTCAATACCCGACGGGTCGGCGGCGATGGATCCCACCTTTCAGACCAAAGCAACCATCGACAATTTCATTCGTTCGGTGGCGGTGCAACCCGACGGTAAAATTGTTCTCGGCGGCGGGTTTGAAAATGTTGATGGCGTCGAATGCAAACGCATTGCCCGTTTAAATGCGGATGGGACATTCGATAAAGATTTTGCCGCTGCGCTGAACAACATTGTCTATTCCGTCGCCGCGCAGAATGACGGGAAAATTTTGCTCGGCGGCGACTTCACCGACGTCAGTGGCCAAGTTTGTAAAGGTGTGGCGCGTCTTGCTTCAGACGGTTCGTTTGATCCCGAGTTTCGCAGGACGACCGATACCGCCGGGACGATCCGCACCATTTCGCTTCAGCCGGATGGCAGGATTCTGATTGCGGGAGACTTTCAGATGATTGAGGGCGTGAAGAAGAATCACATCGCCCGTTTGAAAGCCGATGGAAGTCTCGATGAGAGGTTCAAGGCCGACGCGAATGGCGTGATCTGGCCGGTCACAATTCAGTCGGATGATAAAATTCTCATTGGTGGCGACTTCACGACGGTTGGGGCCGTGAAACGTCATCGCATTGCACGTCTTAATTCCGACGGCCAGCTTGACCAGGAGTTCGATACAGGCACTGGCGCCAACAAATGGGTTTACGCGATCGCTGTGCAAAAAGATGGACGCATCGTGATTGGGGGTGACTTCACGGAATTCAATGGGCGTCCGAGAAATCGCGTGGCCCGGCTGGAGTCTGATGGAAGCCTGGACGCCACGTTCACTCCCGGCGCCGGACCGGACAGCGGAATCCGCAGCATCGTGATTCAAGCCGATCAGAAAATTTTGTTGGGCGGCGTTTTTAAATATTTTAACGACACACCACTCAATCACATCGCCCGTTTAAATTTCAATGGAAGTGTTGATGCAAGTTTCGATTCAGGAACCGGATTCGATCACGTCGTGCGAACGCTTGCTTTGCAGAAGGACGGGAAAATTTTAGTGGCCGGGCATTTTACGAACTACAATGGGGCGGCGTGCAACCGGATTGCGCGACTCCAAGGAGCAGCGGGAAAAGTGAAGAAGTAAGCGTTGGATCTGCCACATTCCGTCGGCAGCACGGAGTTCAAACTTCTTTGAGTTGCAAAGTTTTTTATTTATGGCGGAAGAACTAAAGGCGGGCTTTGGGACGAAAAAGAAAGTTCTACTTTTAACGAAAGCGCTGAATCTTAGCGGCTCAATTTCTTTGACCCAGAGCGCAACTTTTCCTATGTTCCCGTGTTTCTCTTGGTGAAATAACTTAAATGGCACTTGTATCCATCAAAAACCTGTTGGCTGAATCTGAGTTGGCGACTCCCTCGCAATTTGAGGAGTGCAACAAGGCTTGGCGTGTCGCCTTGGACAGCGGGTCGCAGGAATCCCTGCTCAATTTCATTTGCCGGGAGCGCGGTCTTTCCGAAGAAGTTTTTCTCCAGGGTCTTGCCAAAGCGTTGGGCTGGTCTTTTCTCGACTTGGCGAAAATGGATCCGCAGTCCGAGGCGCGAAATAAAATTTCCACGAAGGTCGCTTTCCAATATTCGGTTCTGCCTGCGAAATTTGAAAATGGGACGTTGCTCGCCGCCGTGAGCAATCCGTTTGATGCCGCGATGTTGAGCGCCGTCCAATTCGATGCGCGCGGGCCGGTGCAATTTGCGCTCGCTCCCAAAGCGGAAATCGAAAAATCGCTGAAAAAATATTACGGCGTCGGCGCGGAAACGCTCGACGAAATGTCGAAAGACGAACCGCTCGAATTGCTCGTCGGCGAGGACAAAGAAATCACGGAAGGCGATCAAGAGGCCAGCGTCATCAAGTTCGTGAATCAGATTATCTGGGAAGCTTTCAAGGATCGTGCGACGGATATTCATTTCGAACCGGCGGAAGACGAATTGCGGATTCGCTACCGCATCGACGGCATCCTGCATCAAACGCCGATGCCGCCGCAGTTGAAGCGTTATCAAGCGTCGCTCATTTCGCGGATCAAAGTCATGTCCGGGATGAACATCGCGGAAAAACGTCTGCCGCAAGACGGACGCATCAACGTGCGAATCAAGGGCGAAGAAATCGACATCCGCGTTTCCACTGTTCCGACGGTTTATGGCGAAAGCGTTTCGCTGCGTTTGCTGACGCGCGGCAAAATTTTCTTCAGCATGGAAAAACTCGGATTCTCTCCGTTGGAAGAAGCAGCCATTCGCGAAATCATCATCAAGCCGCACGGCATCATGCTCGTGACCGGCCCGACCGGTTCCGGCAAATCCACTTCGCTCTATTCCTTTTTGAGCACGATCAATTCGGTGACAAAGCGAATTATCACGATTGAAGAACCAGTCGAATACGAACTCAAAGGGATCAACCAGATCGCGGTGCGCTCGGACATCGGGCTGACCTTCGCGATGGGTTTGCGCCATATTTTGCGTCAGGACCCGAATGTCATCATGGTCGGGGAAATTCGTGATTTGGAAACGGCGGAAATTGCGATTCGCGCCGCGCTCACCGGGCATTTGGTTTTCAGCACGCTCCACACGAATGATGCGCCGAGCGCGTTTACGCGTTTGATCGACATGGGCATCGAGCCGTTTCTTGTAGCTTCCTCTGTCGAAGCCATCCTGGCGCAACGCCTGGTTCGGACGATCTGTCCGCATTGCAAAGTGGAGCAAAAAGTAGAGCGCGATTTTCTCCGCAAAATTGGTTTCCCTGCGAATGAGATTGAAACCGCGAAATTCTGGCGCGGTGCCGGTTGCGAACTTTGCCGCCAATTGGGTTACCAGGGGCGAATGGGTATTTATGAATTATTGATTTTAAATGAAGCGATTCGACCTCTCGTCATGAATCGCGCTCCAGCTTCCACGATTGCGCAGCACGCGATCGAGCAGGGGATGCGCACGCTTCGCACCGACGGTTGGAACAAGGTGAGAGCGGGATTGACCACCATTGAAGAGGTGCTGCGCGTGACCCAAACCGAAGAACACATGAAGTCACTCGTGGACGACAGCAGGACTGAAGTATGGGTGAAAAGCTAAAGAAGTCCCGGTGGCATTCCGCAAACGTCCTCGATGTCAGCTCACGACATCTTTGGCAGTTTTCTGCCGGCGACGGAAAGTTTTCCACCACGCGAGATCAATTGCTTTCATCCACGGAGACTCCTCCGGAAAACGTCGTTGCGAAAAGCTGGAGTTCGATGTGGCAACCCAAGCTGAACATCGCCTGGCTTTCGGCGGATAAAGTTTTCCTGCGCGTTCTGCAACTTCCCGGAAGCGACCTCGCTGAAATTAAGTCGATGGTTGAATTGCAGTTGGAAAAAATTTCACCGATGCCGGTTGCGCAAATCGTCTGGAGCATGGAATTGGTGGCCAAACGTGCGTCCGACCTGTTGCAGACGGTGATCGTGATCATTGTGCCACGTGATGCGGTTGAACAGTTTCTCGGCCAGCTTGAAGGCCAGAAATTTTTAGCGGATCGGTTGGAGTTGCCGCTGCTGGATCAACTGCTCGCGACCGAAGTTAAAGAAGACGGATTGTGGATTTTTCCGGGTGCAACCGCGGCGTCGCCGTATCTGATTGCGTGGTGGTATGGCGGGCTTCTGCAAAACCTCACGTTGTATTCGCCCGGAGTTGGGCAGGATTTGGGTGCGTTGGTTAAGGAACAGATTTCGCAAGTGGCTTGGACCGGCGAACTGGAGGCGTGGTTAACTTCTCCTCCCCGCTGGCATCTTGTTTCTGATGCAAGCACCGCCACCGTTTGGGAACCAATTCTCACTCCGGTCGCCGGTAGCCAGGTGCAGGTCATTCCGCTCGCACCCAAAGCGCAGATTGCGGCGATGACGGCGAAACGCGCGGTCTACGCCAACGGTTTGCCGAATCTTTTACCTTCCGAATATGCCGTTCGTTACCGGCAACAATACGTTGACCGGCTTTGGATGCGTGGGTTGCTCGCGGTGGTGGTTTTGTATTTGATCGGGATCACAATTTATTTCGGAGCGTTGCAGGTGTTGAATTTTCAACATTCGCGCCTGCAAAGCGAGGTGAAGGGAATGAGCCAGAGTTACACCAATGCGTTGAAAATGGAGGCGCGTATCCGCGTCTTGGAAGACCGCAAGAATTTGCAGTTTGCCGCACTGGATTGCTGGAAGGCTGTGGCCGATTTATTGCCTCCAGAAATTTCCATCGACGAAATTATTTTTGAGCGCGGAAAAACATTCACGATTCTCGGCACCGTTCCACAAGAGCATGAAATCGATGTGACCGATTTTAATCAAGCGTTGAGCCGGGCGAAAATGAACGGCGATTTGTTGTTCAGCGAAGTAAATTCTGGAGGAAGCAGAATTTCAGGATCGGTCGTCCAGTGGAAGTTCTCCTGCAAACTCAAGAGCGGAGAAAACGAGAAATGACTTCGTATTTTGACAAATTAAATTTGCGCCCGCAGGAACGCCGCCTGGTGGTCGGCATTCTCGTGGTTATTTTTTTGGTGCTGAACGTGGTCTTCGTTTGGCCGCGCTTCTCTGATTGGAATCGTGTGCAAGCCGAGTTGGTGAAGAATCAAGGCAACCTCAAACGCAACAACGAAACCATTGCGAAAGTGGAAGGGCCGACCGGCTTCAAGTCGAAGCTAAAGGTGCTCGAAGGTGAAGATGCTCAGAATATTATTTCTGACGAACAAGAAATCCAGTTGTTGCGGACCGTGCAAAGCCAGGTGCAGGCCAGCAAAATCATGGTGAACAGTTATTCTCCGATCAGTCGTTCGAGCAATCTACAGAACACCAACGAGTTTTTTGAAGAGCAATCGATCAAGCTGAGCGTGAACACGGGCGAAGAAGAATTGGTGGCATTTCTCCTGAAGATTGGTTCGGGTGGCTCAATGATTCGCGTGCGCGATTTGAATTTGAAACCGGCTGATCAAAACCGCTATCGGCTCCAGGGGACGATCACTCTGAGCGCAAACTATCAAAAGAAGGCTGTGACGGCGTCGCGGCTCGCGGGGACGCTCGCCCCACCTTTGGCTGCGACCGCTGCTCGAACTCCAGCGGGAACGACGGCGCCAGGGGTCAAACCCGCTCCAGTCACGAAGACAACGCCCGCCGTCAAACCATCTCCAACCGTAACGCCTGCTCCATCGGGAACGCCCGTTCCCAAGCCGCTGGCGCCGGGCACCAAAAAAACGTGAACCTAAAATAAATTTGTGAAACTAATCTATACACTCACTGCGACTCTGCTGTTCACACAAATGGCTCCGGCACAAACCAACGTTCCATCGGGTCCGCCGAGTATTCCGGCGTTGCCTGCGCGGGGGCGAACGGTGCCGACCCGTGGCGTTGCGACGAACGCTGTTTCTGCTTTGGCACCGAGTACGAACACATTACCGAGTCGTCCGCCCGGCACGAATACGGCGTCTGTTCTGACAAAAACCGGCGCCAACGGGATCGCCGCACCCAACGTTGGAAGCGCTCTGGCAGAGCCTGCATTGTCCACTAGTCCGATTGCTCCGCCGGCGATGAATGTTCCGGCCCTCTCCACCAAAGCGCTCCTGAGCACGAATGTGTCCGGTGAAGTGGCGGATATTGTGTTTAATTTTCAGAAAATGCCGGTAGAGCAGATCTTGCAACAATATGCCAATTTGATTGGTCGCACCCTTTTGCGTGCGCCTACGTTGCCCGGGACTTTACAAATTGATTTGCAGACGCACAGCCCGTTGACCAAGGCTGAGGCCATCACTGCGCTGGAAGCGATTCTGGGCATGAACGGCATCACGATGATCCCGATTGCCGAAAAGTTCGTGAAAGTAGTAGTGGAAGCGCAGGCTGGCACCGCTGGCGCACGTTTTTTTGATGGATCCCCCAGTGAATTGCGAGAAGCAGGTCAATATGTGACGCACATCGTGCGGTTGAAATATGCCCAAGCCCAGGAAGTGCAGGCGGCCATCAGCCCGTTCGCAAAAACTCCAGCGAGCATCATCGGAGTTCCGACCAGTAACACGCTGATTATTCGTGATTACTCTGAAAACATGAAACGGATGCTCGAAGTCATCGAGAGCCTGGATAAAGTCACCGAGATGGAAGTCAAGCCGGAGGTCATTGCTATTAAATACGCTTTGGCCAGTGACATTCAACAGGTGCTCGGCAGTCTGACGGCGAGCGGTCCCGGAGTTTCGGTTGGGCGCAGCTCGCGTGGGGCAGGCGTGACTGCGGGCGGTTATCAACCTGGCGCAACGGGAGGTGGGGTTGGAGGAGGACTCAACACATTCGGCGGTCAAAATCAGCAACAGCAACAAGGGCAGGGTTTGAACACAGGAGGAACGACTGGTCGCAATAATTTTCAAAGAAATTTACAAAATATTGTCGGGCGTCTCGCTTCGGGCGCGGGTGATTTTCAGGTGATTGGCAATGCGAAAATTATTGCTGACGATCGCACGAATTCGCTCCTCGTCTTCGCCAATGATCAGGACATGGTCATGATCAAAACCATCATCTCGCAGCTCGATGTTGTTCTCGCCCAAGTGTTGATCGAGGCCATTATCATGGAGGTTTCCATTAGTGATTCAAAGAATTTCGGGGTTAGCTTTCTACAGCAGCCAAAACGATCGGGTAATTTTGTCGGAGCTGGCGGCGTCAATAATGGCCAGACGTTTTTGAATCCCAAGAGTTTTCTTTCGGGAAGCAATTTAACTGATCGCGTCAAGGTTCAAGACTTGGCAAGCGGTTTCAGTTATTTTGGAACCTTTGGAAATGATCTCGATGTGGCGCTTGAAGCCATTGCCACGGACAGCCGGGTGAATGTACTTTCTCGTCCACGCATTCAAACTTCTCATGCGGTGCCGGCGACCCTGTTCATCGGTAACACGGTTCCTTATATCACGGGCAGTTCCAGCTATTTAGGCGTAGGCGGTGGCCAAAATTCCGTTTATCAGGAAAAACGCGTTGGCATCACGCTCGACGTTCTTCCGTTAATCAACCCCGATGGCCTGGTGGTGATGGATATTCAACAAAACATCCAGCAACTCGGGGAAAATCAAATCATCGATGGCAACCCGGTTCCAACCACGACCGAACGATCTGCCGCAGCCAAGGTGGCGGTGCGCGATCGCGAAACAATTATTCTGGGCGGGTTTATCAGCACTACTAAAAATAACAGTAAATCCGGAGTTCCTTTCTTGAAAGACATCCCGATTCTAGGGGCGGCTTTCCGCAGCACTTCGGCACAGAATAATAAAGTTGAACTGATTGTCATGTTGCGCCCCACGGTTTTGCCCACCCCTGAAGCCGCCGCGCTGGTTGCCGCGACTGAAAAAGATAAGTTGTCCGGTGTGAAACAGGGCGAATTCGAAATCCGCGAGATGGAACGCAAACGGCAGGAAAAAATCGATGCCGAAATGCGCAAGAAATTAGGCATCAAAGACCGTCCTCTCTAAGCCGGTTTCTTCATGCCGTCGCGCGGAAAAATTCTCGTCATTCGCGGTGGAGCGATCGGGGATTTTATTTTAACGCTGCCGGTTTTTTCCGCGTTGCGCCGACAATTCCCCGAGGTTCATCTGGAAGTTCTCGGCTACCCGCACATCGCAAATCTCGCATTGGCTGGAAAATTGGTCGATCGCGTCCGATCCATTGAATCGCGTCCCCTTGCCGGATTTTTTGCCAAAGGCGGTTTTCTGTCCGAGGAACTGAGCGACTATTTTGCCAGTTTTCATATCATCGTTTCGTACCTCTTTGATCCCGACCAGATTTTCCAGACGAATGTCAGTCGCTGCACGAAGGCGCAATTCATCGCGGGACCGCATCGTCCGAATGAGCAGCAAAATCTTCATGCCGTAATAGTTTTTCTTCAACCTCTGGAGCGCCTCGCTATTTTTGAAGCGGACGCAGTCCCACAATTGCCGATCGTGTCCAAACGATTGTGCCCGGACCAGATTGCCATTCACCCGGGAAGCGGCAGCGAAAACAAAAACTGGCCGGAAGCACATTGGATCGAGTTGTTACAAGAGTTGAGCCTGACAACGTCCTGCAATTTTCTCCTGGTTGGCGGAGAAGTGGAAGGAGATCGGATCGAACGAATTTCGTCCGAGTTGCCGCCCGATCGTTTCGAGCGCGCGGAGAGTTTGCCGCTGCCGGATCTCGCGGCAAAATTACGGGAATGCGCGGGATTTATCGGACACGACTCAGGCATTTCCCACCTCGCCGCTGCGTTGAACCTGCCAGGGATCGTGCTTTGGGGAAAAACGAACCAAGAAATTTGGCGGCCACCGAGCGAGCGATTCAGAATCATCCACAAGGCTGGAGGTTTGGCCGGGATTTCTGTGAAAGAAGTAGCCGACGAATTCAGAAAGTCGTTCGCGCAAATGCGTTGAGAAGGCAATTTCGGATGATGATTTTTTCATCGACCTGCCGTTTTCAGAGGGAAAACCGTTGACGCGTCAAAATGTGTTACCGTAGATTAACGCGACATTTTTCGGGTTCTGATTGAATTTTTTACATGACTACACCCACAACTCAAATAGCTGGCAAAGGCTTGGAAGGAATTGTCGCCGCAAGCACACGGCTCAGCGACGTAAAAGGCGATATTGGTGAACTGATTTATTGCGGTTACAATATCAACGAATTAGCCGGGAAAGTTTCCTACGAAGAAGTGGTGCATCTGTTGCACTACGGCCACTTGCCCAACACAAAGGAATTGGCGCATCTCAAATCCAAGTTGGTAGAAGAACGCGATCTTCCGCAAGGGGTCATCGACATCATCCAGAAATTGCCGAAGACCACTCCGCCAATGCACGCGCTGCGCACGGTGGTTTCTGCGCTCGGCTGCTTTGATCCGGAGTGCGATAACGATTCCATTGATGCACAGCGTGAGAAGGCCATTCGCCTGATTGCGCGCATCCCGATTGCGATGGCCTATTTTCATCGCGCTCGCCAAGGCAAGACGTTGCTGCCGCCCGACCATTCATTGAGCGAAGCCGCAAACTTTCTTTATCTCATCGATGGCGAAAAACCCCCTGCTGAAAAAGAAAGCACTTTGGATCTTTGCTACGTTCTGCACGCGGATCACGGGATGAATGCTTCGACGTTTTCCGCGCGCGTTACGATTGCGACTTTGAGCGACATGTATTCGGCAATCACTTCGGCAATCGGAACCTTGAAAGGTCCTTTGCACGGTGGCGCAAACGAAGGCGTTATCAAAATGCTCAAGGAGATTGGGTCATTGGACAAAGTCGATGCTTACGTGCAGGAATGTCTGGCGCAGAAGAAAAAAATCATGGGCATCGGCCATCGCGTCTATAAAACGCTCGACCCACGCGCGCCGCACTTGAAACGCATGGCGCAAATCCTCAGCGCGAAACTGGGTGAACCGAAGTGGATTCAAATGAGCGACCGCATTGCGGAAATCATGCTCACGCAAAAACACCTCCACGCGAACGTCGATTTCTATTCTGCGACAGTTTATTACTCGCTCGGCATTCCAACCGATTTATTCACCCCAATTTTTGCCATTGCCCGCACGAGCGGCTGGACGGCTCACGTTTTGGAACAACTCCAAGACAATCGTTTGATCCGTCCGCAGAGCGAATACATCGGGCCGGTGGGCTTAAAGGTTGAGCCGATTGAACAGAGATAATTTGTGCCGACCGTGATGCTTGTGAACGGCTGGCGGTTTTATTTTTACGCCAATGAAAGAAACGAGCCGATTCATATCCATTGCGAGAAAGGGGAAAAGGAATGCAAATACTGGCTCGACCGGCGGAATTTCAGCGTCGAAGAAGCTTACGCCTACAATCTGAGATCGGGAGATAAACGCGAAGTCAAACGAATCATCTTTGAATTTTTCGAGCAAATCGAAAAAGAATGGGATAAATTTCATCCGCAATGAAAATAAAAAAACAACACGAGATTGCCAAAGTTACTTTCGAACGAGGCAATCTTATTTTGAAAGTGGACGGCCAGATTCACCGTTTCCCTGTTTCAAAAATTTCCTCAAAACTCGCTAAAGCTTCACCGGCGGAGCGAAGCAAGTTTGAGATTTCTCCTTCCGGTTATGGAATTCGTTGGCCGTTATTGGATGAAGATTTGTCCGTGGATGGATTGCTCGGCGTAGTTCACCGTCCGCTGCATTCAAAAAATGCATGAACAAAATTCCGACCATCAGCATCACGGAAGTGAAACGAAATTGGGGGACTACTATTCGTCTCGTGCAAAGCGGTTCTACTTTCAGCGTCACCGTTCGTGGAAAAGCAAAAGCGCGACTTTCGCCACCGCTGGAAATTAAAAAATCAAAGAACGCCCAGCGAATCTGTATCTAAATCCCGCGTTAAAATAAGTCCCAACAAATAAATTCCAACCACATGAACATTCACGAATACCAGGCCAAACAACTTTTAGCTCAATACGGCGTTGCCGTTCCCGCTGGCGAAGTTTGCGACACACCAGAATCCGCGAAGAAAATCGCCGAAGAACTTTTTGCCAAAGGCGAAAAACTCGTCGTTGTAAAATCACAAATCCACGCGGGCGGACGCGGCAAAGGAACTTTCAAGAGCGGCTTTCAAGGCGGCGTGAAACTCTGCAAAACGGCAGACGACGTTTTTGAAAAAGCCAAAGCAATGCTCGGCAATGTTCTCGTCACGAAACAGTCCGGGCCGGAAGGCAAACTCGTTTCCAAACTTCTGGTCGCGGGCGCGCCGGAAATCAAAAAGGAATTTTACTGCGCCGTTCTGCTCGACCGCGCTTCGTCCCGCCCCATCATGATGGTCAGCACCGAAGGCGGCGTGGACATCGAGGAAGTCGCCGAAAAACATCCGGAGAAAATTGTCAAAGAAACTATCGATCCCGCCGTCGGCATGATGCCGTATCAAGCGCGCAAACTCGCCGCGGCCCTCGGCCTTAAAGGTGATTTGATTGCGAGCGGCGCAAAACTCTTGCTCGGCGTTTACAAAACCTGGTGGGAATGCGACGCGGCAATGGTGGAAATCAATCCGCTCTGCATCATCGTTGGAAACGACGGCAAAGAAGTTTTGTCCGCCGTCGATGCGAAAATCGGTTTGGACGACAACGCGCTGTATCGGCACAAAAATATTCAGGAGATGCGCGACCTTGCCGAAGAAGCGCCGCTGGAAATCGAAGCGAGCAAGTTCAATCTCAATTACATCAAGCTCGACGGTTCCATTGCTTGTCTCGTGAACGGCGCTGGCCTCGCGATGGCGACGATGGACATCATCCAACATTTCGGCGGCAACCCGGCGAACTTCCTCGACGTCGGCGGTGGCGCAAGCAAAGAGCAGGTCACCGCTGCGTTCAAAATCATTTTGAGCGACCCGAGCGTGAAAGGAATTTTGGTTAACATTTTCGGCGGCATCATGGATTGTAACGTCATCGCCACTGGCATTGTTGCAGCGGTAAAGGAAACACATTTGAGCATTCCGCTCGTCGTGCGTTTGGAAGGAAACAACGTTGCCGCTGGCAAAAAAACTTTGGCGGAATCCGGTTTAAGTTTGATCACCGGCGATTCAATGGCGGATGCAGCGCAGAAAGTGGTGAAGGCTGTCGGGAAATAAATCAATGCGCTTCGTAACAGTTCTTTTTCTTTTGGTGATTTCCAGTTCTGCTGTTTGGGGAAAGGACGCTAATTGGCAGTTTCTAAAGAAATGGAATGGCAAATATCCAACCAAAGAAAAAACAAAAGAGAATTTTTTTGAAATTTCATTGGTAAATGAAAACATCAGAGAATTATTGAGCAAAAAGGATTTTAAGCATCTGACAAAAGAGCTTGAGGTCGAAACACCTATTGAAACAGTTGGGGAGTATTTGTTGGTAATGGTTTGCCTTTCACACTGTTGCCCTTGTGATAATGCGATCGTTATAATTGGTCTTGAAAGTAAGGCGATACATATTGGGTTTTACGAGGGCTATCAGAATAAGTCGGCTACGAGCTGGTTTAGTAATAAGGGTGAATATTCAGAATTACCGAAAGAGATTCTTGAATCGTTCGCTGCTATGCATATTCCAAAATAATTAATCAATTTATTATGCTTAAAGTCATCGAACTCGCCTTTTGCTGCTACGCCATCACGGACATGAAGCGCGCCCGCGAATTTTACGAAGGCGTGTTGAACTTGAAACCTACCACCGTCACGGATTCCGGACACAGTCAGTGGGTTGAATATGAATTTGGCCCGTATGCGCTGGCCATCGGATGCGCGCCCGGAATGTTTAAACCGAGTCCCGACGGCTGTTCCGCCGCGCTCGAAGTCGAGGATTTCGATGCGGCCATCAAACAATTGCGTGAGAGCAATGTGAAATTCCGCATGGAACCGATGGACTGTCCCTCGTGTCGCATGGCGATGATTTTTGATCCTGACGGCAACACCATTTGCATTCATAAACGGAACGCGAAATAGGCAATCCATGTCAAAAGCAGCCAACAACGAAAATGTTTTGAAGGAAGCTTCCCCCGATTATGGCTTTGTCGGCAGTGGCATTGATATTTCATTGCTCAAGGACAGTCTTTCAAAAACGACATGGGAACGAATGCAGGCGAATGATGACGCGTTGAATTTTGCTGAGTCGTTGCGAGCGGCGATGGAAAAACGCGATGCAAAATCTTAGCGAACTGACGCGAAGATTGATTTTGTCAGAGGCCGAGTTCGTCTTGGTGGGTGGATTCGCAGCCGTGGCTCATGGAGTCACACTGGTCACACGCGATGTGGATATTTGCTGCCGGTTCAGTGAGACAAACTTGATGCGGATACAGAAGGCATTTATTGATTTACATCCGGTAAATCGGTCAAGGCCGGATTTGCCGCTGCAACTGACGCCAGAACAATGTGCGAATCTGAAGAGTTTGTATTTGAAAACTGATTTAGGAATCGTGGATTGTCTTGGGGAAATTTTAGGCGTGGGCAGCTTTGATGAAGTTTTAAAACACAGCGTTGAAGTAGAATTGCCTTACGGCAAATGTCGAATTATCGACATCGAGGCGTTGATCCGTGCGAAAGAAGCGATGAACCGCGATCACGACAGAATTACGGTGAAGTATTTAAAAGAAATCCAAAAACAGCAGAACCAAAATTAATTTATCATGTCCATTCTCGTCACACCCCAAACCAAAATTCTCGTCCAAGGCATCACCGGCAGCTTTGGTGCGCGTCACACCCAACTCTCCATCGACTATGGCTCGCAAATTGTTGCGGGCGTCACGCCGGGCAAAGGCGGACAATTTTTTGAGCATGCCGGGAAAAAGGTTCCCATCTTCGACACCGTTTCTGAAGCGATGAAACAAACCGGCGCGACCGTGTCCGCGATTTTTGTTCCGCCGCCGTTTGCCGCTGACGCGATTCTCGAAGGCGTGGATGCCGGACTTGCTTTGGCGGTTTGCATCACCGAAGGGATTCCAGTCAACGACATGGTCAAAGTGAAACGCGCGATGGAAGGGAAAAAAACACGACTGATCGGACCGAACTGTCCCGGTGTCGTCACGCCCGGCGAAGGAAAAGATTCGCACGGCGGTTGCCGCATCGGCATTGCGCCAGGTTACATTCACAAAAAAGGAAACATTGGCGTCGTCTCGCGCAGCGGCACGTTGACTTACGAAGCGGTTTGGCAATTAACGGAACGTGGCATTGGTCAATCGACCTGCGTCGGCATTGGTGGTGATCCTGTGAACGGCACTTCCCATTTGGATGTGATCAAAATGTTCAACGACGATCCCGAAACGCACGGCATCATCATGATCGGCGAAATCGGCGGCAGCGCAGAGGAAGAAGCAGCGGAATGGATTAAGGCCAATTGCAAAAAACCGGTTGCTGGATTCATCGCCGGAGCCACCGCGCCTCCCGGACGCCGCATGGGTCACGCCGGAGCAATTGTCAGCGGCGGCAAAGGAACTGCGGCAGCGAAAATTGCTGCGTTCAAAGATGCGGGAATTGGCATTGCTATTACGCCGAGCGAAATGGCAGACACGCTATTGAAGATGATGTAGGGCTGTTCTGGCCGCTTGTTTATTCTCACGCGGGCACTCGACTGAGAGTGCGTGTTGCGCTACTTTCTTCAAGTGAGCAAACTTTTGGTCGGTCTTCTCAGCGCGTTGGTTTCTACGAATCAACCAGCGGCGGTCAGCAATCTGGTCGAGAACACGACTGGGCTTTCGGTGCAAATTCCGAACCCAAACGACCCCGTCGAGCGGGAATATTTGAAACTGCTGGCTGAGGATAATTCCGCCCAGGCTGAAGTGGACAAATGGATTCTGGAAAGCCAGAGCAACCCCAATCTTTCGGTGGCCACGTTGACGCTGCGGATTAATCAACGTTTTGAGCCAGTTAAAAAAAGCTACAAAGATTTTCTCGAACGAAATCCAAAGCATGTCCAGGCGCATCTTGCGTTTGGAAGTTTTCTGAATGAAATCCGCGAAGAGGAGGAAGGGGTCAAACAATGGGAAAAAGCACGCGAATTAGATCCGAAGAATCCTGCTGGCTGGAACAATCTGGCCAATTATTACGGCCATCGCGGCCCGGTGAAAACAGCTTTCGAATATTACGCCAAAGCCATTGATCTGAATCCTGATGAACCGGTTTATCGGTGGAACTTTGCCACCACGGTTTACCTCTTCCGCAAAGATGCGATGGAGTTTTATGAAATCAACGAGACGCAGGTTTTTGATAAGGCGCTCAATCTGTATCGCCAGGCAATGAAACTCGCTCCTGATAACTTCATTCTCGCATCCGATTACGCGCAAAGTTTTTATGGGACAAAACCGCCACGCAGCAAAGAAGGATTGGTCGCGTGGACGGACGTGATGAAAATTGCCCGTGACGATGTTGAGCGAGAAGGCGTGCGAATCCATCTCGCCCGTATCAATTGGAAACTCGGCAACTTCAGCGAGGCTCGGCAACAACTCAATCTCATCACCAACCAGATGTACGAGACGACAAAGAAGAAGATATTGCAGAACGTGGATGCTTCAGAAAAAGAACCGAAGCAAACCAACGCCATCCCATCCGCCTCGATTGAGAAGAAATAAATTATTTCTTCCCCAACTGCGCAAGGAGTTTGTTGTGAATATCTCCGAAACCGCCGTTGCTGAAAACGCAAATGACATCGCCGCCGCTCGCGCCTTTTTTCACATGAGCGACGATTGATTCGACGTCGGGCAAGTAGGCGGCGGGCTTTCCGCTGGCTTGCAGATCTTTCATCAGCAGCGCGGGATCGAGCCGCTCTTCGGGCTTGAGCAATTCGAGTCTCGCGATTTGCGACAGGACGATCGCATCCGCTTCGGCGAAAGCTTCCCCAAGTTCTTTTTGGAAAATATTTCGGCGCGTCGTGTTGGTGCGCGGTTCGAAGATCGCCCAGATTTTCTGCGTTGGATATTTGAAACGCAATGCGCGTAACGTCTCGCGAATGGCCGTCGGATGATGCCCGAAATCATCCACAACGGTGATGCCGCCGGAGATGCCACGCACTTCCATGCGGCGCTTGATTCCCTTGAACGTGTCGAACGCCGACTGAATCTGTTTGTTGGAAAGTCCGCAATGTTTCGCTGCCGCGACGACTGCGAGCGCATTCCGCACATTCAATTCGCCGAGTAGGTTGAGGTGAAACTTGAAGCTGGGGATTTCAAACTCCGTCGCCGTTGCGCCGAATTTCAGGTTGAACGCGCGAAATTTATTTTCATCACCGAGGCCGAATCGTTGCACCGGACAATGCGTGACGTTGAGCAGCGGCGCGAGATTCGCGTCGTCGCCATTTCCGAGCAACAAACCGTTGCGCGGAATCAAGTTGATGAAGCGTTTGAATTGAAGCTGGATGGCGGCGAGGTTTTCAAAAATATCGGCGTGATCGAACTCGACGTTGTTGATGATCGCGACTTCGGGCAGGTAATGAACGAACTTGCTGCGCTTGTCGAAAAACGCGGTGTCGTATTCGTCGCCTTCGATGATGAACCATTCGCTGTCGGTGAAGCGCGCGCCTTGCTTCAGATTTTCGGGAATGCCGCCGATGAGAAAACTTGGATTCAGTCCATTGTGTTCGAAAACCCAGGTGAGCAAAGAAGTCGTGGTGGTTTTTCCATGCGTGCCGCTGACGACGATCGAACGTTTGCCGCGAATGAAAAATTCCTTGAGTAATTCAGGCAACGAGCAGTAGCGCAATTTCTTTTCCAACACGGCCTCAGCTTCAGGATTGCCGCGTGAGATGGCGTTGCCGATGACGACAAGATCCGGTTTGTGCGCGAGATTTTTCTCGGCATAAGTCGGCATGACTTCGATTTTCCGTTGCGCCAAAAACGTGGACATCGGCGGGTAGGTGTTCGGGTCTGAGCCGGTGACGTGGAATCCTTTTTCCACCAAAGCCGCCGCTGCGGAACCCATGGCCGTGCCGCAAATTCCAACAAAGTGAATTGATTTTATCTCCGAAGAAAACATGGGGCGGAGATTAACCACGGAGACACGGAGACACAAAGTTTTTCAAATCGGAATCTAAATCAAATCGGAATCTAAAATCTTGTAGCGGCGCGTCTATGATCGCCGCACTTTAAACTTAAAATGGCGGCGGTCATAGACGCGCCGCTACAATTATCTTTGAATCCGCGCACTGCCGCCTTTGGCGAACGCTTCCACTTGTTCCACAGTTGCCATCGTAGTGTCGCCGGGGAACGTCGTGAGCAATGCGCCGTGAGCCCAGCCGAGGTTCACCGCGTCTTGGGGAGAAACGCCTTTCAGCAATCCGTAGAAAAAGCCTGCGGCATAGCCATCGCCGCCGCCGACGCGATCAATCACATCCAGCTCGCAGGTTGGTGACGTGAAGGTTTTCCCATCAATCCACGCGACCGCGCCCCAACTGTGACGGTTGGTCGAATGCACTTCTCGCAATGTCGTCGCCACAATTTTTATATGCGGATGTTTTTTGGTGACGTTGCCCATCATGCTGAAGAACGCGCTCGGATCGAGTTTGTCTTTCGCGGCGACTTCGGGGCCGGGAATGCCGAGGCCGAGTTGCAAATCCTCTTCGTTGCCGACGAGCACATCGACGTTCTTCACGATGCGATCCAAAATGGCGACGGCACGTTCGTTTCCGCCGATGATGTTCCAAAGTTTAGTGCGATAATTTAAATCAAACGACGTCACCGCACCCGCCGCTTTCGCAGCTTGCATCGCTTCAATGATCACCTCGGCTGTCGTTGGCGAAAGCGCAGCAAAAATTCCTCCGCTATGGAACCACTTCACGCCTTGTCCAAAAATCTCCTTCCAATTGAAATCGCCTGGCTTTAATTGTGCCGCAGCTTCGTTGCAGCGATTGTAAAATACGACCGGCGCGCGCACGCCCTGGCCACGGTCGCTGTAAACGGTTGCCATATTTGGCCCGTGAACGCCGTCGTGTTTGAAGTTTTTGTAAAATGGTGTCACGCCCATTGCTCGGATGCGTTCGGCAATTAAATCGCCGATCGGATAATCAACCATCGCGCTGGCGAGACCGGTGTTGAGCCGAAAGCAATCGGACAAATTTGCCGCGACATTGAATTCGCCACCGCTGACATGGATGTCGCAATGAGTCGCTTTGCGGAACGGAATTACGCCGGGATCAAGTCGATGCACGAGCGCACCGAGGGAAAGAAAATCAAGCGCGCCTGTTTTAGAAATATTCAAGCCGTAGTTCATGGG
The DNA here is from genome assembly GCA_043775015.1 of Verrucomicrobiota bacterium. Classification (GTDB taxonomy): domain Bacteria; phylum Verrucomicrobiota; class Verrucomicrobiia; order Limisphaerales; family CANJXF01; genus CANJXF01. The sequence goes on along the minus strand of JAYVSV010000158.1, from coordinate 12,794 downwards.
TGCGATTTTGTAGCCGCGACGTTTTCAGAGCAAATGGAAAAGAGGTTGAGAAAAAGTCATCGAACGGTTGTAGCGTTGAGCTTGGGGCTCAATCCGTTTATTCGGACTTAAATTTTCGAGGCACAGCCTCGACGCTACAATTCGTCGCGAAACATCCTTAATTCTCTCCTTAGCGCGAAATTGAATTTGTGCTTTAGTGTGAACAGCCGCAAACATCAGCGAAGTCTATGGCCGTCGAATTTAAAGATTATTACAAAACACTGGGCATTGCGCGCACCGCGAGCGAAGACGAAATCCGCAAAGCCTTTCGCAAACTCGCGCGTGTCTATCATCCCGATGTCGCCAAGGACAAGGCGCAGGCCGAAAATAAATTCAAGGAGATCAACGAGGCTTACGAAGTTCTCAGCGACAAAGATAAACGCAAGAAATACGACACGCTCGGCGCGGATTGGAAAGGCGGATACGCGCCGCCGCCCGGTGGTGGTGGACAAAGTTATGGACGGCAAACCTGGCGTCCCGGCGCACCCGGCCAAAGCGCGGAAGATTTTGAATTTGGCGGAACCGGTTTCAGCGATTTCTTCGAGCAAGTGTTTGGCGCACGCGGCAATGGCTTTGGGCGTCGCACCGGTTCGCGGTTTGAGCAAGATGTTGCCGAGCGTGGGCAGGATCTCGAAGCGGACATCATGGTGACGTTGAACGAATCGATGGCTGGGTCAGTTCGCCCGATTTCCATGCGTCGCAATAACCGCACGGAAAAATATCAGGTTAAAATTCCGGCAGGCGTGCGCGAAGGACAAAAGCTACGGGTTGCCGGACAAGGCGAAGCAGGCGCGGGCGGCGCGGCGGCGGGCGATTTATTTTTGCGCGTGAAATTCGCGGCCAACCCGGATTTCCGCGTGGAAGGCGGAGATATTTATTACGACCTCGACCTCGCGCCGTGGGAAGTGGCTTTGGGAACGAGTGTTGAAATCCCGACATTGCAATCGCCGGTGAATATTAAAATTCCTCCGGGCACGCAGAGCGGGCAACGATTGCGCGTCAAAGGTCGCGGCTTGCTTGCCGCCGGCGGCGTGAGTGGTGATTTATTTGTGGTGGCGCGAATCGCCATGCCTAAACAAGTCAGCGAAAAAGAAAAAGAACTTTGGGAAAAACTGGCGAAAGAATCGAAGTTTAATCCGAGAGACTAAATCGTTTCATTCTCAAATCTCATCTTCACCGTGGTTTTAGCCCGGTGAAAATGGGAAATATAAACGCGGTTGCGCCGTCTTCTGTCTTTACTTATCTGTTCATTCGTCTCAAGGTCGCAAAAGCCTTGATATTTCATCGTGGGAGAGATGGGTTAAACCTAAACAAAAAAATCTAACTCATGAAAACAAACCTTAAAAATTTATTCCTCTTACCCGCGCTGATCGTTGGTCTTGGCTTGATCCCGGTGGGCCAGGTGACGGCGCAGACCTTCACGACCCTGCATAGTTTCACGGCATTCGGTTCTCTATCTATTACTAACAGCGACGGACGCGGTCCGCTTGCCGGATTGATTTTATCAGGCAACACCCTGTATGGGACGGCAGAGGTTGGCGGCAGTTTTGCCAATGGCACGGTGTTCAAGGTCAACACCACCGGCACGGGTTTTACGACCCTGTCTAGTTTTACGGAGGATGGCAACGACGGAGTTGGTCCGGATGGCGGTTTGATTTTATCGGGCAACACCCTTTATGGGACGGCGTCTCAAGGTGGCATTGCGAACAATGGAACGGTGTTCGCTGTCAACACCGATGGTTCGAGTTTTACGAACCTGCATAGTTTTACTGCCCTCAACGATTCTACCAATAGCGATGGAGCTACTCCGGTCGCCGGTTTGGTTTCATCGGGCAATACCTTGTATGGGACGGCACAGGTGGGTGGTAGTTTCGGCAATGGGGCGGTGTTCGCCATTAGCACCAATGGCACGGGTTTTACGAACCTGCATAGTTTCACCGCAACCTCTGGTCTGCTTTTTACGAACAGCGACGGAGCTAATCCGTATGCCGGATTGATTTTATCTGGCAATACCCTATACGGGACCGCTGAAACTGGCGGCGGTTTTGGCAATGGCACTGTGTTCAAGCTCAACACCAATGGCACGGGGTTTACGAACTTGCATAGTTTCACGGCCCTCATCAATTCAACCAACAGCGACGGAGCCTCTCCGGATGGAGGTTTGGTTTTGTCGAACAATATTCTGTATGGGACAGCATACTTAGGCGGCAGTTCGGGCAAAGGCACCGTGTTCGCCGTCAATACCAAGGCACGGGTTTTACGAACCTGCATAGTTTCACCGCAACCTCTGGGCCTTTTCCTTCTACCAACAGCGACGGAGCTAATCCGTCTGCCGGATTGATTTTATCGAGCAATACCCTGTACGGGACGGCACAGTTTGGCGGCAGTTCGGGCAAAGGCACGGTGTTCGCCGTCAAACCTGATGGCGCGGGTTTCACGAACCTGCATAGTTTCACGGCAACCGTCTCCGGAACCAACAGCGACGGAGCTAATCCTCTGTGTAGTTTGATTTTATCGGGCAGCATTTTTTATGGGACGACACCGAAAGGAGGCAGTTCGGGCGGTGGCACGGTGTTCAGTCTTTTGCTGGAGCCAGTCAGCGCGCCGCAACTGACCATCCATCGTTCAGGAGCCTTTGTAATTTTGACGTGGCCGGTCGAGGCCGTCGGATTCGCTTTGCAAACCGCGCCCTCCATCATCGGCACATTCGCCAACATCATTCCCGCCGCGACGAGTCCTTATACCAATTCCATCACCGGCACACAGCAGTTTTACCGTTTAAGCCAGTAATTTTCGAACACCGCCTGCACAAAACCTGTTCTCTTCATTGCAGCGTTGTTGCGATGCATTTCTGAAAATTTTCTTTGAAAGAAAAATGGCGGGAGCATAGTTTTAGGCATGCCGAATTCGCCAGGAAGAAAGAAAAAATCAGCCATCATTCTCGGCGTTGGTCTGGATTCCGACGGACATAAACGAATCACCACCGGACCGAACTTCGCGCTCGTCGGAGGCACGGAGGAAACGCACGAAGGCATGACCGAGAAAGTAATAAAAATTAACGAGAAGCTCGCTTCCAAAGGCAAGCAGCTCAACGAAATCAGCAGTGAAGAGTTCGATGACATTGCGAATTCCGTCGGGCTGAAAAAAAACCGAAACTGACTTTTCCAAAATCTGCCGATGAAAAAAAATACACTTCTTGTCTCGGCCGCTTTGTTTCTCTGTTCCTTTTTGCTCGCGGGAAATCTCGCCCATGCCCAAACCACCACCACCACTGAACAAGCCGCTTCCGACTCCGATGCGCAGGCGGTGTTGCGCTCGAACCTACGCTTGCAAGAACAGTTGAACACCGCGCTCCATGCGATTGAGCAGGCGCGGCTGGATTCTGAATCTTCCGCAAAAAAGAATGCGGAGGTTTTCGCGGAGCGTCTGAACTCGGTCGAAAAAAATCTGAGCCTGCAGCGCGACCACGATTTGGAAACGATGCGCCATTCCAATCAGTTAGTTCTCATGGCGGCTTCGGTGCTCGCTGGCATCGGGATTTTGGCTTTGCTTGGCACCACTTATTTTCAAATTCGCGCGATGAACCGCATGGCGGAGATCGGCGCGCTGGTTTCGACGAATTTCCCGATCGAGACGCGCCGTGCGTTGGGCGATGGAAATTCCGTGGCGCCCGCCCGCCTCAATTCCGCCGAGCAAGCGAGCGCGCGGCTTCTCGCCACCATCGAGCATCTCGAAAAACGGATCCACGAACTGGACGCGTCCGTTCGTCCGACGATTCCCAATTTGAACGGTGAGAAAATCGTGGTTGCGAGTCGAATGGAATCTTCCAACAGGGTTCTGGCTCTTCTCGCCAAAGGCGAAACGTTGCTGGGCAATGGCGATGCGGAACAAGCGCTGGCCTGCTTTGACGAAGCGTTGGCCGCCGAACCGATAAACCCGGATTTATTTTTAAAAAAGGGCACCGCACTGGAAGCCCTTCGCAGGATGCCGGAAGCGATTGAAATTTACGATCGCGCCATTGCCACGGATCCTTCGATGACCGTCGCTTACCTCTACAAAGGTGGGGCGTTGAATCGGTTGCAACGATTCACGGAAGCGATGGAGTGTTACGAGCAGGCGTTGCGGACGCATCCGAAGAACACCGCCGCTTGATTATTGCTGGCGGCTGGCTTGCTCTGATTTCGCCCATTCCAGATTCTGCCGCGCCTCGCGGATTTTTGCGCGGATCAACTCGCGGTTTTCTTCCTCAGCGGCGGCCAGTTCTTTTTCCAATTCAGCGATGCGCAACTCGGAAACGGCCTGGCGGGTTTGTAATCGATTGTTGATTTGGTCGAGGCGCTGCTCCAAGTCAGCCAATTGTTCGGTGCCGGTTTCCTGCGTGCGAATTAACTCCGACCGTTGCGCGATCAAACCGCGCACCAACCGATTCATCAACCCACGGGCGAGGTGGGGAATCAAGCTGGCCCGGAGGTCGTCATTCACCTGCTGGCCCGGCAAAACTAAAACGTTCGAGGGTCCAGAAGAATTTCGGCCCGAGCGAACGAATGACCCAATCCCAATGGCGATCGCACTGATGCCGCACAAACCGGCCAGCGCCCAAAGCAAAATTTGTTTTAGCCGTGGAGCGGGGACGGAGGGCTTAAAAATTCTTAATTCGTCCAGAACTGCTTTCGTTTTGGCGTTGACCTTTTCTCCGGCCTTCACGACCACCTGGCCGGCATCGTATGAGAGCACGACCCAAATCGCGTTGGTCCGTTCCGCCTGCATTTTTCCGGTCAATGTCGCATCGAAAATGCAGTTCGCTGTAACAAGGTTCGTCAGAAATTTTGCGACAATGCGCTCTTCACGCGGGAAGCTCCCCAGCAAGTTGTTTCGAGCTTTCCAAAGCATGATCGTGTTGGTCCGGCGAACCAACCGGCTTAGCTGTTTGAGCAACTCTGCACTCGGATCCAATTCCGTCGCGGAGAGGACTCGGAGTTGGGGCGCTCCGCCTTTGGGTAGCGCTGGCAATGTTTCAAGCCGGATGAACTGATCCGTGGTCAGGCGCAATTGTCGGCTCAGCTCTTTCAAGTATTCCTCTTTCGCATCACCGAGCGCCCATGCTTTTGCCAACTCTTTGCTCACCGGAAAGGCCGCGGTTTCCAGAAGTGATTTATACGCGGTGTTGAAGCGGGGTTTGCTAAAATCGTTCGTGGTCAACGTCCGCGTTTTGAAACTGGCCTCGATCGCGTCCAAAAATTTTTCGCGCGCAAAGACAAACTCCGTGCTGAGTTTGCCAACGGTTTGATCGGATACATTTGGATTGAAACGAAAAACCAGCGGGACTTTTCCGGATTGGTTTTCGCGCTGCACGTCGGTTTCCACGTGATCAACGACGGTGATTTTTCTCGAAGCAACCAGACTTTCTTTGACCATCTCGCCGACCAGATACGAAACTGGCGCGGGTGTTGGGCCGGAGGATTCTTGAAACGCAAAAAAGGCGGCGACTGCTCCCGACAAAAACAACGCACCCACAAAAAGGCTGGCTCGATTAAATATTTTTGGCGCGTTCATTTCTGAGAGCGAAGTAATCGTGATCGTAGAAAAAGGGTGCCCCTGAGACAAGAGTTTGTCTCGAAAAAGATTGGATTGCCCCGCAAACTTTACGCATATTCGCGGGCACATGAAGTCTATGACGGGTTACGGGCGCGGTGAATGCGCTCAAAACGGTTTCAAAATCACGGTCGAACTCAGTTCGGTGAATCGCAAGCAAAGTGAAATTTCGATTAATTTGCCGCGAGAACTCGAAGTGCTTGAAGCGCAGGTCCGCGACGAAATCAACAAGTGCGTTTCGCGCGGGCGATTGAGCGTCCGCGTCTCCATGCACTCCGCGCAAAATAATTCCGCCAGCAAACTGCGCGTGAATGTTGCCCTGGCAAAGAGTTACGCGAAGGAATTCAGCAAATTGTCCAAGGCTCTGAAAATTTCCGAGCCAATCACGCTCGACCTTTTGATTCGTTCCCCCGGCGTTTTGCAGGCCGAAGAAGAGATTTCCGATGCGGAAGATTTTTGGGCCGCCGTGAACAAGGCATTGCAATCCGCCCTGGCCTCGTTGCTGAAAATGCGATCAAGGGAAGGCGCGCATCTCGCCAAAGACATGACCGCGCGCATCCACACGATTCGCAAAGCGTTCACGCAAATTCAAAAACATGCGCCGGAAGTGCAGAAGCGTTACCGCGACCAATTGATCCAGCGCGTCAAAAATGCCGGACTGGAAATTCCCGCCCTCGATGACGAGCGGTTGCTCAAGGAAGTCGTTTATTTTGCGGATCGCTCCGATATTTCAGAGGAATTGACGCGGCTGGAAAGTCATTTCCAACAATTCGACGATTGTTTGAAAACGCCGGAACCGGTCGGACGCACGTTGGATTTTCTGGCGCAAGAAATGAATCGCGAAGTCAACACCATCGGCTCCAAAGCGAACAACGCTGTCATTTCCCGCGAAGTGGTCGTCCTCAAAGCGGAGTTGGAAAAATTTCGAGAACAAGTGCAAAACGTTGAGTAAAAAAACATTGAATTGAGATTTTTTGATGATGATTTTTAACGATTCGCAAATTAGCATTCGCGCTCTGCATTCAAAAAATGTCTGACAAACTCTCCAGCCCGTTACTGATCGTTGTGTCCGCGCCATCCGGTGGCGGCAAGACGACCCTGTGTGAACAATTGCTCACAAAACATCCGAACATGACCCGCGCCGTCACCTGCACCACGCGGGCGCCGCGCGAGGGCGAGCCGGATGGAATCGCCTACTATTTCCTCGATGCCGGGTCGTTCCTGAAACGGGTGCAAGCGGGAAATTTTTTGGAGCACGCCACGGTTTACGGAAACAGCTACGGCATTTTGAAATCCGAAGTGCTCAACAAATTGCGCCAGGGCAAAGATGTCTTGCTCAACATTGATGTGCAGGGCGCGGCGACCGTCCGCGAAAAAGCTGCCGAGGACGACGAGATCAAACGCGCGTTGGTCAGTGTCTTTTTGACCACCGCCACGTTCGCTGAACTGGAAGAACGATTGAAACGGCGCGGACAAGATTCCAACGCCACCATTCAAAAGCGCCTGAGCGTGGCCCGGCAGGAAATCGCGCAATGGAAAAATTTTGATTACCTTCTGATCAGCACGACGATTCAGGAAGATTTGCGGAGAATGCAGGCCATCATCGAAGCCGAAAAAATGCGCCAGTGCCGCGCGCATCTTTTGGAGTAATTGGGAAGTTGTGGAGCCCCGTGGTCTTGCTCCTGGAAAAATAAAACTTCGGAAGGATGTTCCCTTTTTGCCCCCCTAAAAAACCAAACCCAAACCCTTTTCCCAACATCCTTCCGAAGAAATTCTTATCGCTTGAAGAGGCTTAATCTGTCGTGTCATTCATCCTTCAAGCGCACTAACTATAACATTTTAATAACGGAGCGGTATCCCCAAAAATGTAGAGGGTCGCCAAAAGGGAAAAAAACCGAAAATCGACGGGTTTAGCGCTGATTTTTTGTCGAATAAAGTTTGGCCACCGCTTCGGCGCTGGAGCGGACGTGGAGTTTTTCGTAGATGTGCCGCACGTGAGTATGGACTGTGCCGATACCGATTTCCATTTCCTCGCCGATGTCTTTGGCGCGATGACCTTTGGCGAGCAGTCGCAGGACTTGGTCTTCTTTGGGAGACAAGAGCAGAATTGGATTGTCGCTGTCAGCGGTCTGACGCAGGGCGACCACGACTTTTCGCGCGATGTGGCTGGACATGGGGGCGCCGCCGTTGTGGACATCCGCGATCGCTTCAAGAATTTCCTGGTGCCTAACGTGCTTGACCAGATAGCCGGTCGCTCCGGCCTTCATTGATTCAAAAACGCGTTCGCTGTCCTCTTCAATGGTGAGCATGATGATTTGGATTTTTGGGAGCAACGCTCTTAAGCGCGTCACGCAAACAATGCCGCTCTTGCCGGGTAAATGAATGTCCATCAAAACGACATCAGGATTCAGCGAGGGCAGGGACGCCAACGCTTCTTCTGCGCTGCAGCAACTCGCGACGCAGGAGAATTCTGGAGCGGAGTTAATCAAAACGGAAAGATTCTCTCGGACCGAGCGATTGTCTTCCACGATGGCGACGCGAATGTTCATTTATTTTTTCTTTCCGAAGGATTAAATTTTTTTGACGTCGGCACGGCGAAGCGCAGCTCGGAACCTTCGCCCGGAATGGAGATGCATTCGAAGGTTCCATTTATTTTTTCAAGACGAGCGCGCATGTTGGAGAGGCCATTTCCATCTGGTTGGTTCTGATCAAATCCACAGCCGTCGTCTTTGATCGAGAGATGAATAATCCCGTTCGAGAAATGCAATCGCACGTTGACTAGACTGGCTCTGGCGTGGCGGACAATGTTGTTGAGCGCTTCCCGAACGCAAAGAGCCATCTGATGCCGGGTTTCTGCATCAATGGGTATGGTGGGAATATTTTCCGGAAAATCCAAACGCACCCGTATTCCGGCATTGGAAAGGAAATACGTGACCTGTTCTTCCAGAAAATCAGAGAGGCTGGTCGAGTTGTCGCAGCGCGGATTGATCGCCCAGACCACCTCGCGCATTCGCTGCGCCAGGCCTCGTGCGTGCTTCGCGGCGACAGCGAGGCGGTCGGTGGTGGGTTGTGCCCGGGTCTCGCCTGCGCCGGCTACATCCAGTTCCAAAGCCAAGCCGGTCAGGGCAGTTCCGAGGTCATCGTGCAGGTCGCGCGCAATGCGAGCGCGTTCGTTAGCCAGCGCACGCAGCTCTTCCAGTTTCGACAGCCGCCGTTGCCAGCGGAGTCGATTGAAATGAATGCCACTGATCATCCCGAGTAAAACTGCCAGACCGGCAGCGTAGAACGGCCACGTTTGCCAGAGCTGCGGTTTCAGCGAAAAAGCGAAAATCGCGGGTCGCTCGCTCCACTGCCCGTGCCGATTCGCTGCGATGACTTCGAATTGATATTTGCCTGGACGAAGGTTGAGGTAGCGAACGGTGCGCTCCTTGGTTTGCTCGTGCCAAGCGGTGTCCGCTCCGGTGAGCCGATAACGGAACGAAGTTTTCTCCGGCCTGGAAAAGGTGTTCGCGGAGTAGGTGAATTCGAGGACGCGACCATTGCCAGCGGAGATTTTAGCGAGGGATGAACTTTGAACATTTGCAAAGTCGTTCAAAACCGTTTCGTTGTCGAAAACGACCTTGCCATCGGCTTTGACGCCCTCGATCAGGACGCGCGGCAATTCATGATGCTGGTCAACGAGTTTCGGATCAATTACGGCCAGCCCTTGTATGGTTGGAAACCAAAGCCGGCCGTCGCGAGATTTCCATCCAGCGGGTTGTCTTTCGCCGTTGGTTTCAGCGTTTTCCATACCGTCCTCCGTTCCAAGCGTGATGCTCTGGAACGTGGATTTACGACCCGAGGCGACGGCTTCGAGATCTTCACGTTTGATTCGATAAATTCCCTTCAGACCGCTTAACCAGATGTAACCGTAATCATCCTCCAGGACGCAATTGATCGGCTCCTCCCGAAGACCGTGGGTAACGGTGAAAGCGAAGAATTTTCCATCTCGATATCGGGTCAGCCCGTTACCGGTCCCGATCCACAATGCACCGCTCGCGTCTTCATAAATATTCCAGATTTGGTCATCGCTCAGTCCATTGAGTTTTGTGAACCGTGAATAGTTGCCGTCCCGCAATGCAACCAATCCTTCCCGCTTGGTCCCAAACCAGATGGTGCTGTTGCGATCTTCCAGAATGGAGCAGACCTCTTTGACCCCATTTTCCGCTGTGGAAATAACTGGCCGATCAAACCGGTTCGCCTCAATAGCGAAGGCCCCGAGGCGGCCTCCAACCCAGAGGCGGCCAGAACGATCTTCATAGAGGGAGTCTGAAAATAAATTTGTCGCAACCGGAGCTGAAAAGTGGTCGTCCAAAGACGCAAAGACCAGTCCGGGCTCTTTGCTCATCCAGACCCCACCTTCTCTTTTTGGCCAAACACATCGGCCACGACGGCGGGTCCCTGTTTCAATTTCATTCGCCAGTTCAACGGTTCCGTTGCGAATCATCATTTCGCCGTAATCAGTCGCCGCCCAAATTGTTCCGTCCTTGTCTTCGCAAACAGATGAGACGTTATCACTGTGTAGCCCATCGTTCCCGCTATACATGCGCACGATGGACCGTTGTAACTGAAACAACCCGCGCTCCGTTCCCACCCAGAGACTACCTTCATGATCTCGTTCCATGCAATTTATCAAAGGCCTCATCCCGGTTGTGAGAAGGTCAACCAGTGTGGCGTTCGTGCCATCGTAGTGGAAAAGACCTTTTCGTCCGACTCCTGCCCAGAGACTCTGATCCGAATCGCCGAATAAAAAATTAATCTCGTTGGTCGCCAGCATCTGAAAAACGGATGGCTGGAGAAGGCCGTTTTCATAGCGTTTCAACCCCTCTTTTGTTCCCAGCCAAAACGCAGCGCCGTCTCCGCCGCGGACAACATGTCGCTGAAGTCTTTCGTCGGCTAAATTGATGCGATTCGTTTCCATCCGAGTTCCATCAGACGAAACTTTGAACCAGCTATTCCGATAAAAAACATTTAAACTCCCGTCATCGGATTCAAGCATATTCAGGGCGGCTCCGGCGTTGTGTGGTAGGGCAAAGGACGAAAACGCGCCGTCTTTATAGCGCGTGACCGAGTCGTCTGTGGAAAACCAGATACCTCCCGTTTTCGCCGGACGCACGCACCAGACTTTTTGGTCGATGATTTCAGCCGGACCTCTCAGGTTTTGAAACTTTCCATTTCGATTTGAAACAATTCCCTGTTTGGTTGCGATCCATAAAGTGCCCTCTTTGTCCTCCGTCAAATCGTTAATGCACCCATTTCTTAAACCGGGAATGTTCTCTCTTTTATTCTCCTCTTTGAAAACCGTGAATTTAACTCCATCGAAGCGCACCAGCCCAAACCAGGTGCCGATCCAAAGATACCCATCACGCGTTTGTTGGAGGCAGGAAATACGATCCTGAGGAAGACCATTTTCGGTGGTCCAATGCCGAATGCGAAAAGGTGATTGATCCGTTTTTTCGACAGCGAATCCCTTTTCAGCACCACTAAGAAAAATCACAAACAAAACAACGAGCCGTAGAAAAAATCTGAGCGGGCACCGTCGCGCAAAAAAAATATTCTTGTTTGGATTCACAGAATGTTTTTGGCCATTGGTTTATTCAAGTTGATTCAGAAGACAAGAACCCGCTCGTGTTCCCAAGCTTGCCTGTCGAGCCGACTCTGCTAGGTTGCCGCGCAAAATGGAAGTCATCATTCAGCCCACCCAAGAAGCAGCGGCGCAGTTGGTCGCGCGCATTCTGGCCAAGGAGATTCGCGCCAAACCGCAGCTCGTTCTCGGCCTCGCCACCGGACGCACGATGGAAGCCGTTTATGCGTTGCTCGCGCAAATGCATTGCACCGGGAAACTCGATTTCGCTCAATGCAAAAGTTTCAATCTCGACGAATATGTGGGTCTCACCCCGGCCGATCCGCATTCCTACCGCTATTACATGAACGAACAATTGTTCAGCCGCGTGAACATTGATCTGGCCAATACTTTTTTGCCGAACGGCGCTGCCGCAAACCTGGAGGCCGAATGCGAATGGTATGAAGAAACTATTCGCAAGCTCGGCGGAATTGACCTGCAACTTTTGGGCATCGGGCGCTCCGGCCACATTGGGTTCAACGAACCGCTTTCCGCTTTGCTCTCGCGCACCCGGGTCAAACCGCTCACGCCAACGACCATCGCGCAAAACTCGGGGTTATTCGAACGCCCGGAACAAATGCCACGTCGCGCCATCACGATGGGCGTCGGAACGATTCTTGATGCGCGCCGCTGCATCCTGCTCGCGACCGGCGCTGAGAAGGCTGAGATCATCGCCAAAGCGGTGGAAGGCCCGATTACCTCGATGATTTCCGCGACCGTACTGCAACTGCATCGCCGCTGCACCGTGATCGTGGACGAAGCGGCGGCCACGAAATTACAGGGGACAGATTATTACCGTTGGGTTTTCGCGAACGAACCGGAGTGGCAGGAGTTTCAGTAATTTGGAGTTCGTTGCGAAAACGATTCCCGGCTGCCAATCAAGCGATTCCCGCGTTGATCGAAGCATTGTCAGACAACGAGCAAAAAGTTCGTTTTTCTGCATCGTTAGCTTTTAAAGAAATGGGTGCGGATGCCTCTGATGCAGTCCCAGCGCTGACGAAAGTTTTGGCTAATACCGATCAAACGAACTCGCTATTTTATCTTCGAGCGGCCGCAGCCAGCGCTTTGGGAAAGATAGGTTCTCCCGCTATGAGTGCCATTCCAGAACTCAAAAAGGCTCTTCAAGAAAAGGATTCCAATCTTCGTGGGCAAACTGCCGTCGCGATTTGGAGAATCAACTCGGACATTGCCACCACCTTGCCCGTTTTGCTCGAAGAAATGCCTCGAACGAGTGAGCATTCGAAATGGGATTGGATTATTGCTCTTGGTGAAATGGGGCCATCGGCAGTAGAAGCGATCCCTCAACTGATGAGGGAATTAAAAGAGGATAACCAGGCATGGGTTCGCCAATACGTCACAAATGCGCTTATGAAAATTGATCCCGAAACGATCATCAAATAAGCGGGTGTGATTAAAAGTGGGTGACGGAGCGCGGACATTCCTGTCCGCCCGCGCGTCCTTCCGCCCAGAGCGCTTGATATTTTAGCCAAGCCCCGGCGGA
>JAYVSV010000157.1:0-27036 GCA_043775015.1 Verrucomicrobiota bacterium | reverse complement strand
TGACCACGAGCACGCGCTTCGCCCCGAGTTTCCGGGCGAGTTGATAGGCGGTGAAGGTCTTGCCGAAACGCATCTTCGCATTCCACAGGAAGCGGGGCGTGGCCTTCCTGCTCTCTGCCCAGATGGAGTTGAAATAATCGAAGGTCTTTTCCACGGCGGCGCGCTGCTCGGCGCGCATGGGAAAATTCTGGTCGCGCGTGCCCGCGATGGGCTGCCCCGTGCGGAGCGCGATCAGCACGGCCTTCAAGTCTGCAACCGTGCAGCGCATCCATTCCAATTCCGTGTTCTCGAATTTCTTTTTGACCAGCGCGGCACGCACATCGTGATCGGTGAACGTCGTGCCGTCGTCGCGCTCGGCGACCTCATCCAGCTCGATTTTGTAATTCTTGATGTTGGCGGTCTTGAGTTGTTCGGCCACGCGCTGCTTCACGTCGCGCGTGGTCTGGCCCACCTTGAGCAGACCCGCGTGCGCCTGGTCCGCGATGGAATAAGCGTAGATGCGCGGACGGGCTTCCGGTTTCGGCGAGAGGATTTCCTCGATGGTTTTACTCATCGTCTTTGTCCTCCAGCGCGGACTCGATGAGCCGCCGTTCCCGCTCGATCTCCCGTCGCAGTTGTTCCTCCGTCGGCAGGCACAGCATGTATTTGGATGCGAAAATCTGCTTGCGATCATTCAACACCGAGTAGCGGGCCACCGTCTCGTTCTTCTCCGTGCAAAGAATCAGCCCGATCGTCGGGTTGTCATCCGGCGCAACAAAAAGCCCGTCATACATCCGCACGTAGCCGTCCATCTGGCCGACATCCGCATGGGCCAATTCCCCCACCTTCAGATCAATCAGCAGATAGAATTTCAGGCGGCAGTGATAGAAAACCAGGTCAATGTAGCGATCCTGCTCCTCGATGCGGACGTGCTTCTGCCGGGCGACGAAGGCAAAGCCGCTGCCCAGTTCCAACAGGAAGCGTTGCAGATGCGTGATGATCGCCCGCTCCAAATCCGACTCGTGAAACGCCGCCACATCCGGCAGCCCCAGAAACTCCAGCACATACGGATGCTTCAACGCATCGGCGGCAGAGATGGCGGCCACCGGCAACTGTCGCCCTTCGGCCAGCATCTTCTCCGGCTTGCGGCTCTTGAGCATCCGCTCGTAATAGAACGACTGAATCTGCCGCTCCAACGTGCGCTTGTCCCATGCACCCGCGACGGCTTCGCGCTCGTAGAAATTGCGGGCTTCGACACTGTCCACCCGCATCAGCGCGCGGTAGTGCGACCAGGTGAGATGCGGGGAGAAGCCTTGCGGCAATTGGCTACCCGCTGGGGAGCTTTTTGCGGATAGGGCCAATTCTCCACGCGTTGGGCGGAGAATTGCCGCTTGGGAAGATTCAGCACCCATTGGGCGTGGAATTACCAGTTTTGATGATTTTCTCCCCGCTGTCGCGAGAATTGCTTCACCAAAAGATTGGGCCCCCACTGGGCGCCCAATTGGTATTTCAAATTGGGCGCCCAGTGGGTGCCCAATTTCAAACCGCTCGCGGTAAGCCAGATAAAACTGCCTGAATGACTTAATGCTTCGCTCTGAAAACCCGTTCCCATATCGCTCCGTCAGCCGGGCAGACAGCTCCTTGACGACCTTCTTTCCATACACGGCCCGCTCATCACCACCCTGCAATGCCTCGACAATCTCCCGCCCGATCAGCCAGTAGGCCAGCACCATCTGCGTGTTCACCGCCCGCACGACATTGCCCCGCGCTTGCTCCAGAATAGAAGCGACGCGCTCAAAGAGGGCATCCGGCTTCTTCACGGCAATTTTCCGTTTCGGTTTGGTCATCGTTTGCCTCCAGTCTTGAGTTGTTCGGCGACGCGCTGCTTCACGTCGCGCGTGGTCTGGCCCACCTTGAGCAGACCCGCGTGCGCCTTGTCGGCAATCGAGTAGGCGTAGATGCGCGGACGCGCCTCCGGGTTGGGCGAAAGGATTTCTTCGATGGTTTTACTCATCGGCGGTAGCCCTCGGACGGATGCTGGCTTCAATGTGAACAATGTCGGCCTTGCTTAATCCGTATTTCTTGTAAAGCGCTTCGTCCGTCCAGACGCGATCCCAAGTCTGTTGCGGAATCCATGTATATGTCGCGCGAGTTGCGTGCTGGGTGATCTTTCGTAGCGATACCAGAAAACGAAAGAAGCGAGTGTTGAGGTAGCTTTGCAGGCTTTCCGCCTGCTTCTTTGAAGCCAAGGAAAAGAACAAGTAGGTCTGCGTGCAAACCGAAGGTGATTCAGCAATGAAGCTAGGGCCAAGCACCATCGCAGGCCGCGCACCACGTTCGCCGTAGGCCGCAGAGACCATCACCTTCCACTTGTCTATTAGTTGTGGACTCTTCGTAACATCCTTGCGGGCTATGCCACCGATAAGCCGCTTGCCAGCGCGCCCGTAATACAGCGCGACATCACTAGGCTTTTTGTCCTCCCGAAATCCATCGAAGTTGGACGTCCAGCCAAACTCCTTGTCAGCCGAGAGAATATCGATGATGGACGGCTCGCCTGCTGCCAGCACCTTCTTGAGGATGTTTAGACCTCGGCTATCGCGCACGAGAATATCGTATTCGTCCAGGTCGCGCGGCATCGGCCCGATGGTTTCTTCGCCGGTAACCGTGGTGACTTCGCACTTGCCCGCGTTGTCTCGATCCCAAAGGAAATAGCAGATACCGCCCTCGAAATCTACGCCTGGGAACACCAAATCCATTCGCTCGTAGTCCATCAGCTTTCTGATGTGTTTGTCTCCGAGCATGGACTTGCGGAAATCGCTCAGCCCAAGACCGGACGCCATCCAGCGTGAAGGAATAATCATTGTGAGGTAACGCGGCTCGAGCTTCTTGGCCTGCTCCACGAAGTTGTTGTAGATTGGAATGTCGCGTGTGCCGCCGTCACTCGCCAATTGATACGGTGGATTTCCAATGATGACGTCGAATTGCATGTTGCCTCCAAATATCTCGGTGAGCCGAGTCTTGATGTTGTCGGTGTGAATGAACGCGTAGGCGTGAGTTTCCAGTCCCGCCGCCCGGTCGAAAACGGATTTGCCCGCGCCGCAATACTTGCACTTGTCGCCCTCCCAAGTGTGTTTGAGGCGCTTGAACCAGATGTTGCCATCATCGCTGGTGAAGGACTTGGCGATGGAGTGCTTGCCCGTGGCGTGCTTGGAGCAATACACGCTGCGCCGCGCGAGCAGGCTGGTGATCTGCGTGATGCCGATGCCGAACACCTGCTGCGTCAGGATATGGTTCACGCGCTTTTTCAGATTGGGAATCTCCTGCTCCAATCCTTGGTTGAGGCGGCTGGTGATCTCGCGCAGGAACACGCCAGATTTCGTGCAAGGGTCGAGGAACTTCACCGTCTTGTCCGCCCAGAGGTTCGCGCCCTTGTTATTCGCCGCCCACGCCTCGGCCAGCGTGTCCAGCATCCGGTTCGCAAACTCCGGCGGCGTGAACACCTCGTCGTTGGAGAGGTTCGCGATGCAGGTCAGCACGTCCGGGTTGCGCCCGCGCAAGGTGAAAGGGACTTGGGCGCTCATAGGGTTGTCTGCTCCACGATTGCGGCGAGATCACTGATGGTCATCGGCGGGTAGGTCTTGCTAGGCGTGAAGATGTCGGCCTTTCCGAGGCTGGCGAAAAGCTCCCCCTCGGTGCTGAAGGCCGAAGATTGCGTGAGGCTTTTCAAGCTGAAGTCGCGGCGCTGGAACCGGCCTTTCCAAAGATAGCCCCACTCGGCGAAGGTGATCGGAGAGCCATCCCAAGCGAGCATTTTCATGGCGTCGCCGTGGACGAGGTTTTGCGAGAGCACGTAGGACGCTGCGCGAAACAGGTCGTCCGCTGGATCGAGGTGCAGATACTCGGCAAATACTCCCAGCAAGTTCGCGCGGCACTCGCGAATATTGTCCTGCAGCAACTCGATTCCGTAAACGCACATGAGCGCGAGCAGCGCGTAGTTCCCCCGCTCGAAGTCGGACTTCCCGTATTTGAGTTCCGCGGCGGCGAGCTTGCGCCGCAGGACCGGCACAAGGAAGTTGCCGTCCCCACACGCCGGCTCCAGGAAGCGCGAGTCAATCCGCTCGGTTTCGCCCTTCACCAGATCGAGCATGGTCTCGACCATCCACGCCGGGGTGAAAACCTCCCCGTGGTCAGCAACGCGTTGTTTGGACTTTACGAGGCTCATGAGCAAATGCGGACGGAGCACAGCCAGAGCTTGGCTTTGGCGCTGTCTCCAAACGTGGCGATGGCGGCGGCGAGGGTCATTTATGCTGACGGTTTCCTGCGGAGAAGTTGCGGGGGACGTTGTTCATCGTTTGGCATTCCCTGACTTGCCCGATTCGGGAGGTTCCTTCGAGCGGAAGCCAATCAACCTGCGGCCTTCCGGGTAGGCCCAACTGGTGGAGTCATCGAGCTGGCGCAGGGCGGCGAAAATCAACTGGATGTCTTCGCCCTGGAGTTTCTGGGAGCGTTCCAACTCGGCGAGTTGTTTGCGCAAAGCCTCGAAGCGGCCGGCCTCGCGGCGCAAGGTCACGAAGGCGCGCATGATCTCCACGTTCACCAAGACCGCGCGACGGCTGCGCAGCACACTCGAAAGCATGGCAACCCCTTGTTCGGTGAAGGCGTAAGGCCGGGAGCGGCGCCGTCCACCGTGGCGTGAACTTGAAATGCCAGATTGGCATTTCAAGTCGCCAAGCTCCTCGAAGGTCACCTGGAACATGAAGTCGTCAGGGAACCGTTCGCGGTTCCGCTTCACCGCGCGGTTCAACGCGCCCGTGGTGACGCCGTAGATACGGGCCAAATCCAAGTCGAGCATCACACGCTCGCCGCGCAACGCGTGAATCAACGGCACGACCGGCTCAATTTTCACCACGGCTTGTTTGCTGTTTGCCATGTTTAAGATGCCAATTTGGCATTTCAAAACTTATTCTTCCGATATGCGCCCATCTTTGGCGCATCCGGATTCACCTCGGGGCCGAAGTAGCGGAGGACGACCAGCGGTTCGGTTTCGCTGTGGTTCTCGAAGGTCACGCCGCGCCTGGCACCATCTTCAGTGCAAAAATATTCATCCTCGGTTAGTTCGGTGAAACGGATGAGTTTCGGTGAGTTCAACGGTTGGCCGTTGATTTTCCCGACGCCTTGCACGCAAATCAGTCCGTAAGCCCCGTTGTCTTTGATCGTGGCGACCTGGCCGGGATCAACCGTTAATTCTTTCGCGGTAAAGAGTTGTTCGCCGTCCACTTTGCCATAGACGATCCAGCGATCGACAAACCCTTCGCTGCGCGTGTCGGCGACGGGGACGGGTTCAAGGTAATGGTTCTCTTTGAAATTCGGATCAACGTTTTTTTCCCAATCGAGTTGTTCCACGATGAAATCCAAATCCTTATGCTTGCTCTTGGGCATGTCCTTGACGAGGAGCGCCCAGGGAACTTCGCGGCCTTCGACCAAGTTTTGATACATGCCGAAAACGTCGCTGCCCCATTGCGGCTCGTAGGTGCAAAGCGAACCAGGCGCGTGGAGGATGCACGGATCAATCAGCCAGCCGGAACCGGGTTTCAAACGATACGCCTTGGAGAGATCGAGAATTCCGTTGTCGCCTTTGTTCCAATTTTCCAGACATTTTCGAACCTGCGCTTTAGTGGTGCCAGGCTCAAAGCCCATGAACGTGTAGGGAAAATTGTTGCCGACGTTGTTATGTTGCGGCGGAAAATAATACGACTCCGGCTTGCCTTCCTGGCCAACGAGCTTGGCCTGCGCCGCGCTCTGGTGCATGTGATGGGGAATCGGCCCCATGTTGTCGAAGAATTTGGAATAGACCGGCCATTTTTTATATTTCTTCCAAATGGAATTGCCGATCAACGTGCTGCCGCATTCGGCCACGGCTTGTTGCAAGGTGAAACGTTCCTTGCCGACGACGCAATAGCTCAAACCTTCGTCTGCGGCGCGTCCGTCGTTGGCGGTCACGGTGGTGGAGGCGAACCAACGTTCGTCGATACCGCCGCGATTCAAGCCGTAGGCGTAGGTGTCGTCCGGGTGCAGTTTGATGCGCAGGCCGGGTTGGAGGAATGAGCGCGGCACCCAGGCAGGAGCGAGTCGCAGCAAGCCACCCGTGCGGGAGAGTTCGGCTTCGACTTTAGACTGCGTGTGGCCCTTGATCAGTTTTAGTTGTGAAATCGTATTCATAGTTTGTGGGTTGAATTGAAACAAACAGGCATTTGGGTTGCAAGACTCACCGCTTGAAGTTTGCTGCGTCTGATTTGGCGGCGGATTGTATGTAGGCCAGCAAATTAAGAATCTCCTCCTCCGTCAGGTTGTTGAGAAGCCCAGTCGGCATCGGCGAGAGTTTTGATGGTGTGCGGCTGGCAATGTCCGCAATGCGAACTTCCTCCAGCGTTTCTGCCGACATCGGATTTGGCATCACGACAATTCGATCTGCGTTCTCGTCCACGATCCGGCCGGAAACCGATTCGCCATCTTTTTTGACGATGGTGAATGTGAGGAATTGATCTGAAACGACCTTCGAGGGTTCGACCATGGATTCAAGAATGTCGTGGAGAGTATATTTGCTTGATGCGGAGGCGAGTTCTGGGCCGACCGAACCGCCAGTGCTTCCCATGCGATGGCAGACAATGCATTGAGCGTCGTTGAATGAAGCCTTCCCGTTGTCGAAATCGCGTCCAGACTTCACCTCTCCAAGGCGAGCTTCTAAATCTGCGACGGTCCATTCCTTGACGAACTTATGTTCCTTGACCGCTTTCCACGGGGGTGTGCCGATATTTTCTTCGATGAGAACTTTCAGAGCAGCTTTTTCCTGAGCCGTCAAGGTGGCGATAGCTTCATTGCGAATGTTGACGAGATATTTGTTGTAGCTCGCGCCGTCTGAGTAGTCCCGGTCCGCT
This sequence comes from Verrucomicrobiota bacterium, assembly GCA_043775015.1. Lineage (GTDB taxonomy): Bacteria > Verrucomicrobiota > Verrucomicrobiia > Limisphaerales > CANJXF01 > CANJXF01. The sequence continues at coordinate 20,122 of JAYVSV010000157.1, read as the reverse complement.
TCTTTGAACCATTGCAAGAGTTGCGCGCTGTGCTTTGTTCCAGCGCTGTCTTGTTTCCGCAGTTGAGTGAACCAGGCAAAATATTTACGCCGCTGCTCAAGCGTCCAGCCGGTCTTCAGATTGCGCAGGTGATAAATGTAATACGTCTGTTCTTCCAGGGTTGGCGCTTTGGCGACCAAAGCGAGGCACTTGCCCGCGATGTCCGGCGCTTCAAGATAAATCAGCACTTGGGCCATCTCGTAATTAACCCGGGGGCTGCTCGTCGGGAACTGCGCGCCAATTTTTTCGATGGTGAGCTTCACGATATCTTCGTCTGGTCGGCCTTGACGGGCGTAACTCAACTGGAGCACGCGCAATTTCTCCAATTGCTGGCTTTCGGGGAGCGATTGAAGCGGAAATTTCCGAAGAGCCATCAATAAATCTCTTTGCGTTTCTTTGCCGCCGCAGCGGGCGAGCGCGAGCAGCGCGGTCAAGCCGCCTTGAGTATTTGATTCTCCCACTGCCCGATCTTTCCAGGAAGCCACGGGCTGGCTCTCGATGGCAACGCGAGCGGCATTGCGGATGAATCGGTCAGGGCTTTGCAGATATGGCCAGGCGAAATCCACCGCGCGTGGATCGGTTTTGCCATGGAAAACTTCGAGCTTGTGACGCAGCTCGCGGGCTGCGCCGGCAGCTTTATCAGGTTTGGGAACAATGCTCAGCTCGCGGCGCAGGGATTTATTGCCGTTGAAACTGACTCGATACAAACCGGACTGCGTGCCGCGACCCCCCGTGATGAAATACATCGCGCCATCCTTGCCAAACTCAAGATCGGTGACATTGAGCGGTTTGCCTTTGACGAACACTTCGTAGTCGCCGGTGTAACTCGCGCCCTGCTCAAGAAGATGCACAGCGAAGAGTCGGCCATAGGACCAGTCCATCACATAAAGCGCCTGTTGATACTTCTTTGGAAAATTGCTTTTCGCGCCGAACTTAACGCCGGTTGGACAGCCGATGCCAATGTCAACTGCGGCAGGCAAACTGTCCGCGTAGTAATCGGGCCATTTTCCCGCACCGGAACGCCAGCCATATTCACCACCAGAGACATTGTGACTGACCCGTGTCGGCCGGTACCAGGGCAGACCCCAATCCCATTCCATGTCGCTGTCAAAAGTGAACATTTCGCCGCTTGGGCTGAAGGCAAAGTCATAGGCGTTGCGGAAACCAGCCAGGATCAGCTCCCACTCTTTCCCCTCGGGGTCGGTGCGCAACACGTGGCCGCCCGGAGAAAGAATTCCAACGGCGTGGCCGTTTGCATCCCACTGGCGCGGGAGCAGCAGATCTTCCTGATAATTTTTGTGCGGCGAGTTGGTGGAGAGTCCGTCCGGCAATTTCGTGTGATTGCCATTCATGACGTAGATCATTCCATCCGGTCCTTCGACCACGGCGTGATAGCCGTGCTCGCCTTCGCCCTTCATGTTCTTGAGAAGCTGGAATTCATTGGTATCGAACCGGTCGTTCTTGTTCTTGTCCACGAGGCGATAAAGACCCGTCCCATTTGGTCCGTGACCGTTGACGTAGAGGCTGTCGTGCGCATACAGCAAGCCCATTGCCTGGTGCAACGGGGCCGGAATCGATTCGATTTTATCGACCTTCCCAGAGCGATTGAGGGTGAGGCGCAACAGGGGCAAATCGTCTTGCTGCGGTGAAACGATCAGGCGCCCTTTGTTATCGATGGTCATACAAATCCACGAGCCTTCGCCTGATTGGGCGGAGTGGAGGAGCTCGACTTTGAACCCGGGCGGGACGGTCAAGGTGTCAACCGGTGTGGCCGTGACCCGTTTTATTATGTCTCCCCACGGCGCCACTCCGAGTTTGCCGCGACTCTTTGCCGGGGTCCATTCGTTGCCCGGCTTGAAATCCTGTTTCTCCCAATCTTTTTCCTCGCGAACGGCGGCCTGCCAACTGGCATCGGTGTTCACCAGCATTCTTTTATTTCTTGGAAAATCCATTTCAATACGAGCGAGAATAGCTGCGTCGCCGCCTTCAGTGCGTCCGCGAATGGCGATCACGTTTTCTCCCGTTTTGAGCCTCTTGGTTACTTCGGAATATTTTGCCTCATTCCAACCTTTGACACTGAATGCCTTCTCGCCGTTGATCCAAATTTCCAGCTCATCATCGCCCGCTGCCATGAGAACGGCCTTTTTCGGGACGGCGTTCAGAGTGAACGTTTTACGGAAGAATCGGACCTCATTGTCCCCTGGGTTCGCGCCGTTATTCGCGTGCCAGATCCATTCGGGAACCTGCGCTTGAACAGCGATGGTAAAAAATGCCAGCGAGAAAATGAAATGAGAGATTCTGAACATGCGGGTTTATTGGTAAACAGCGCGACGGCTCGCGGCAATCGCAAAATCGTATCTTCGTTCCAAGCGTGGCTTGATTCTGCCGAATTCGTGAACCAAACAGCCCCGCTCTCTCCAACGCAGCCATAATTCCCTTTGTGCCGCTGAGGCTTGGTGGTTTGATTTCATTGTGACAGAAGATTTTTCAGACGCGGCCCTGGTTTTGGTCGGACACGGCTCGACCTTAAACGCCGACTCCGCCAAGCCGACCTATCAGCACGCCGACGAATTACGTCGCCGCAAAATTTTCACGCAAGTGCAGGAAACGTTTTGGAAGCAGGAGCCGTATCTCGCGCAAGTTCTGCGCGGCGTTTTTGCGAAGCGTGTTTTCATTGTCCCACTGTTTATCAGCGAAGGTTATTTCACCGAGGAAGTGATTCCGCGAGAACTGGGGTTCAAAGTTCAAAGTGGGAACGCAGTCGCGGCGGATTCTCCAACTCAAAATTCAAAACCTAAAATTCAAAACTTTCCGCTGGTTGAATCGCGCGGCGCGCAAACATTTTACTACTGCGGGCCCGTCGGCACGCACGAGAGCATGACGAACGTGTTGCTTGCTCGCGCCCGCGAGGTTGCGCAACAGTTCCCATTCCCGCGCGAACCCAAACCGGCTGAAACGACGCTCTTTATCGCCGGCCACGGCACGCACCAAAATGAAAATTCCCGCAAAGCCATCGAACGTCAGGTCGAATTGATTCGCGCCAGAAATGTTTACACGGCCGTACACGCCGTCTTCATGGAAGAAGATCCGCGCATCGCTGATTGTTATCAGCTCGCGCAAACGAAAAACATCGTGATGGTTCCATTTTTTATCAGCGACGGATTGCATTCGTGCGAGGACATCCCCGTGATGCTGGGCGAACCGGAAAAGACAGTTCAAGAGCGTTTCAAACTCGGCCAGCCAACCTGGCGCAATCCCACCGAGAAACAGGGCAAGCGCCTCTGGTATTCCGCCAGCATCGGCAACGAACCGCTCATCGCGGAGGTGATTCTGGAACGCGTTCAGGAGGCGTGTTCCTCGTGACGGAGCGCCGGTTTGCAACCGGCTTAACGTGCTATTCAAGAGTCGAAAGCCGGTTGCAAACCGGCGCTCCATTATCTGTAATATCAATACTCGTGAAACTTTTTTACACCGGGCCAATCATCAACGTCGAGATGCTCGTGATGATGCTGGAAAAACACGGCATCATCGCGACGCAGGAATGGGAAGATCGCGGTTTGCCCGCTGACGATGAAGACCTGAATCGTTTGGCGCGGGTTCTGGTTCCTGAGGCCGATTATGACCGTGCCTACCAATTATTTTACGCCGAGCGACAGGATGAGTTGTAACAGCCATTCCTTTTCGCCGTTAAAAAGGGCGGGTGATTTCAATCTTCCATCTCCGCTCTTTCATCCTTTACTGTTCGCCATCGTGTTTCAAAAAATCGCAATCATCGGTGTCGGTTTGCTCGGTGGCTCGCTTGGGCTGGCGATCAAACAGCGGCGTCTGGCCGCGTCGGTGGTTGGGTACGTCCGTCGCAGCGCGAGCATTTCTGAATGCGAGAAATTCGCAGTGGTCGATCATGCCACGCGCGACATCAAACGCGCTGTCGAAAACGCCGATCTCGTGATTCTCTGCACGCCGCTTTCACGCATGCGCGAGCTTTCTGAAGAAATGATTCCCGCGCTGAAACCGGAGGCAATCGTCACCGACGTCGGCAGCGTGAAGGCTTCCATCGTTCAGGAACTCGAACCGCTTTTTTCCAAAGCAAACGTCCGTTTCATTGGCAGTCATCCCATGGCTGGCGGTGAAAAAATGGGCGTCGCAGCAGCGAAATCCGATCTGTTCGAAAAAGCCATTTGCGTCGTTACGCCGACTGCGAAGTCGAATGTCGCCGCAGTAAACGCCGTGGAACAATTGTGGAGCAATGTCGGTGGTCGCGTCGTCAAACTCAGTCCCGAAGTTCACGATGAACTGGTCAGCCGTTCCAGTCATTTGCCTCATGTCATCGCAGCGGAATTGGCGAATTATGTTTTAAGCCCGACCCACGCCAAAGAGCAGGCGTTGCTCTGTGCCAACGGTTTTCGCGACACCACGCGAATCGCGTCCGGCTCGCCGGAAATGTGGCGCGACGTCGCAACTTCCAATCAAAAAAATCTTTCGCGCGTCCTCGGTATTTTCATCGAAGGTTTGGAAGAATTTCGGCACGCGCTCGACAGTGGCGACAACAATGCCATCGAAGAATTTTTCGAAAAAGCCAAGCAGCGACGCGATAAGTGGCGTGCTGAAACTTCTGCCGATTAGATTTTTTGCCACGAATGGACACGAATAAACACGAATTAGAAATGGCGGGTTGGGCGCGTTTATGCGCGTCCATTCCGCGGTAAATTTTTCAACCATGTCTTTGCCTGATTTAATTGAAATCGTTCCGCTGGAAAAACCGATCCACGCCGAGGTCACGGTGCCCGGTTCGAAAAGCATTACGAACCGCGCGTTGATTCTCGCGGCGCTGGCGGAGGGTGAAACCGTTTTGCAAGGCGCGCTCTGGAGTGAAGACACGCAACTCATGGTCGAATGTTTGCAGGAAATCGGCTTCATGGTGAACGTGGAGGTTGATCCGGCTGAGAACTGCAATCGGACGATCACCGTTTACGGAAAAGGTGGCGTCGTTCCGGCTGGAGGGACTGAGCAGCAGCCGTTGGATTTATTCGTTGGAAATGCGGGAACGGCTGCGCGATTTTTATCGGCGTTTGTCTGTCTGGGAAAAGGAGTTTATCGATTGCACGGCGTGCCGCGAATGCACGAGCGCCCGCAGGTCGCGTTGTTCAGGGCGTTGCGCGAGTTGGGGTATCGAGTCGAAGCGGAAAATGGGAACGACAGGTTGCCGGTAAAAATTTATGGTGGCCGTCGAGGTGACGAGACCGAAAATGTTTCTCGCAGCGAAAACCGCCTCCTCATGTCGTCGGCTACGGTAAGCATCGAAGAAAGTTCGCAATTTGCTTCCGCTCTTTTGCTCTGCGCGAAAACAGGAAATTGGGAAATTAAAATCACGGGAGAGAATGCCGAGGAATCACCCTACGTCGGCATGACGATGGAACTGATCAAAGTGTTTCCGCATCAAGGTGGAAGTTTTCAAATCGAGCCGGACGCTTCGAGCGGAAGTTATTTTTGGGGAGCAGAATTTTTGTTAAGAACCCAAAAAGAGATGGTTGAGGAAGATTGCGATACAGGCATTTATCGTTTCAACACGGACTTTTTTCCGACTGTAACGAACCAGCAGCAGTCATTTTCGATAATTGTTCAAAGCTGGCCTACATCGTTCATGCAAATCGATTCACAGTTTCCACGACACTTGCCTTTGCCTGCTGAAATCTCCCGCGTCAGACATTTGGGCGACAGTATTATGACGGCGATAGTTTTAGGGCCGTTCTCAGATCGATTTATTCGCTTCACCGACCTCGCCCGCCTTCGTGTTCAAGAATGTGAACGCGTCGTTGCGTTGCGAGCTGAACTCACCAAATGCGGCGCGAAAGTCATTGAGGAAGGCAACACGCTCACAGTTTATCCGTCCAACCTTCACGGCGCGGAAATCGAAACCTGCAACGATCATCGTTTGGCGATGTGTTTTGCCATTCTGGGATTGAAAGTTCCGGGGATAAAAATTAAGAATTCAGCGTGCGTTAAAAAAACATTCCCGAATTTTTTCCAGAAACTTGCGGCAACGCCACCGCACGGACTTGGCGCTAAAATTCTCGACGGAAAAACTGGCCGGACTTTGACGCATGAGGAATTATTTGCGGATTGAAACCGGTTCTTAATCATAATCCTACTCTAAATCTTAATCAGTGTTCGCGCTGAGAATTAAGATTAGGATTGCGAGCAAGAGTAAAAAAAGAATGAATCAACCCATCGTCATTGCCATCGACGGCACGAGCGCCAGCGGCAAAAGCACCAATGCCAGAAAGGTGGCCAAGGTGCTCGGCTATATTTACGTCGATACTGGCGCGATGTATCGCACGCTGGCCTGGCATTGTTTGCAAAAGAAAGTGGATATCGACGATCCAAAAGCGGTGAGCGCGCTCTGTCGGAAATGGAAAACCGCGCTTGAATGCGTCGATGGCAAAGTTCATTTGTTGGTCGATGGATATTTTCCAGACAAAGAAATTCGCACCGAGGAGGTGACTTCCGCCACGTCGCACATCGCGGCGTATCCGAAAGTGCGCGAGTGGATGAAGAACAAGCAGCGTGAGTGCATTCAATTCGGCAATCTGGTGATGGAAGGCCGCGACATCGGCACCAATGTTTTTCCAGAAACAGATTTCAAATTTTACCTCGATGCCTGTATTCACGAGCGTTCCAAGCGTCGCGCGGCGGACGGATTGCAGGAAAATCTTGCCGTTCGCGACCAGCGCGACAGCCAGCGCGCTTCTGCGCCCTTGATGGTGGCACTCGGGGCGATGGTGATCAACAACTCGGGCCAAACCATCGAGGAGACGAGCACCCTCATCATCAAAGAAGTGCAAAGCCGGAAGGAACAACAAGCGCACAGAGGATAGAAAATGGAAGAGCGCCAACAAACATCCGGCGGCAATTTTTCTATTCGCCATCTTTCATCCTCCATCCTTTTTCTCCTCCGCCCTGCATGAACCCAAGTTACTTCCTTGGTTGGGCATTCTTCCGGTTGATGTATGCCACTTATTTCCGTTGGCGCGTTTACAATCCAGAACGAGTTCCGCTGGCTGGGCCTGTGATTCTCGCTTCAAATCATGCCAGTTTTCTCGATCCACCACTGGTCGGTTGCGGTTTGAAGCGCGACATTAATTTTCTCGCCCGCGAATCGTTGTTCCGATTTCCAGTGATTGGCGCACTGCTGCATTCCTGGAATGCGGTTCCGGTGGATCGCGAAGGCGGCGGCGCGCGTGGATTGAAAACCATTCTCGACCGATTGCATAAAGGTGGCGGAATTATTTTATTTCCTGAAGGGACGCGAACGCTCGACGGAAATTTGCAACCCGCGCGTTCAGGAATCGGTTTGACCGTGATCAAGTCTGACGCGCCTGTTGTGCCAGCGCGTGTCTTTGGAACTTTTGCCGCGTATGGCAAGCATGTGAAATTTCCGAAGCCGTACCGTGTCGCTGTAAAATATGGAAAGCCGATGATGTTCGATGAACTTCGCTCCGAAGCAAAAACGTGTTCTAAAATTCGGCTGAAAGAAATTTATCAACAAGTCGCGGACGAAATCATGGAGGAAATCGGAAAGCTGCAACCGCAAGAAGATTAGAAGCGGCTGACAACGCCGTGGTTCGCACGGCGTTGTTGCGAGAATCGACTTACGACTTTTTATCTTCCTTGGCCTTCGCGCATTTTTCGCACGCTTTGACTTTGCCGTCCTTTTCCATCTTGGCGACGGTGTCTTTGCAGCATTGTTTGGTTTCGCAATGCGAGCAGGTTTTGCCGTTTTTGGCGGCTGCGGCCGCTTTTTTGCAACATTCGCCAGCCCATGCGCTGGTCGAGAGAAGAAGAGTTGCTGCGATTGCGGTGGCACAAACGTAACGGATGATGTTTTTCATATTTTAACTTTTGTTTTGCGCTGTTGCGCTGGTTCAAAGATTAAGAGCATTGGCGCCGCAGTTTATTCCCAGCGAGAAAATTTATTTTTAAGGGAATAAAATCACCGCCGAACGTTCCTATGCTTGTGGATGAAACGGAATTTGAGCAAATCGTCGGAGCGTATTACGAATCGCTCTATCGCTTCGCCCTGACGCTCGCGCAAAACGAAGCCGATGCCTGCGATCTGACGCAAGATACATTTTTCGTCTGGGCAACCAAAGGCGGGCAGTTACGCGACAAATCAAAAACCAAATCGTGGCTATTCACCACGTTGCGTCGGAAATTTCTTGGCGCACGCCGCCACGACACGCGATTTCCGCATTACGAAGTCGGCGCGGCGGAATATCAATTACCCACCATTTCTCCCGCCAGCGTTTATGAAATGGACGCAGGCGTGGTGATTTCCGCGCTCATGCAAGTGGATGAAATTTATCGCGCGCCGCTTATGCTGCTCTATCTCGAAGACCATTCGTATCGCGACATTGCCGAAATTTTGGAAATTCCCATCGGCACTGTCATGTCCCGGATTTCGCGCGGCAAAATGTTGTTGCGCGAAAAGTTGGCCGACCCAGCCAGTCATCCCACCCGAAAAATTGTTCCGCTCTCCGACGACGCGGCGCAAAGAAAGTTTTCACCATGAACAATCAGGAAGCCCAATTTATCTTGCGCGCCTATCGCTCCGGCGGTCAGGACGCGGACGATCCGCAATTTCAAGAAGCGCTGACGCGCGTCAAAAATGATCCGGCTTTATCAAACTGGTTCGCGGAAGAAATGGCATGGGACGCGGCTATTAGTGCAAAAGTCAAACAGTCGTCGGTGCCCGTCGATTTGAAGGCGAATATTTTGGCGGGACGCAAAATTGTCCATCCGCAACCATGGTGGAAAACCAAAACGTGGCTCGCTGCCGCCGCTTCATTTTTAATTCTCCTCGGCGGTTTTGGTTTTTGGATTCAACACAAAACCAACGATCAATTCGCGGCTTATCGTCACGACATGGCGGGATTTCTCGCCAAGCTTGATCACCTCGATGTCAGCACGTCCGACGTCGCGAAAATTAAAAACTGGCTTGGCCAACGCAACGCCCACGGCGATTTTGTTTTGCCGGATGGATTGAAAGATTTGTCCAGCCTCGGTTGTCGCGTGCTGGATTGGCACGGACAAAAAGTGACGCTGGTTTGTTTCAAGACCGATGGGCCAAAGGAAGTGCATTTGTTTATCGTGGATCGCAGCACATTTCCATCCGTGCCGGAAGGCCGGCCAAACTTTGCGCAAGACGGTGTGTGGACCACGGCTTCCTGGAGCCAAGAAAATAAAACCTATCTGTTGGCGGGCATGGGAGACGCTTCGTTGCTGCGGAAATATTTGTAGTGCAAATTGAGCGTGGCTATTCCACGACTCAACGAAAAGCCGCACCAACTGCTTGCTGGAGATTTGAAAAACCTTCATGCGCTAAAAGTTTTTTCAAATCCGTCACAATATTTTTGGCAATGGAAGGCCCTTCATAAACCAACCCGGTATAGATTTGCACCAACGATGCACCAGACATAATTTTTGCCAACGCGTCATCCGCATCGAAAATCCCACCGACACCGATAATCGGCAGCGCGCCGCAGGTTTGTTGATAAATGTGGCGGATGATTTCATTGCTCCGATTACGCAAAGGACGGCCGCTCAAGCCGCCGGTTTCTGAATAAATTTTTACCAGTTTCGGATCCGTCGAACGCGGTCGTGCGATGGTTGTATTTGTCGCAATGATGCCTGAAATTTTCCGCAAGCTGACCAGTTCTAAAATTTCGTCCAATGCTTCGATGGAAAGATCCGGCGCGACCTTTACTAAAATGGGCGTAGCGGCGACTCGGCAGAGCGCCGCTATGTTGACCTGTTGAACCGCCGCAAAGATTTCATCGAGCGCAGCTTTGTCCTGAAGCTGGCGCAGGTTTGGCGTGTTCGGTGAGCTGACATTGATGACAAAAAAATCGGCAAGTCCGCGCAAAGCACGAAATGAACTCGCGTAATCGTCCGCCGCATTTTCCAACGGCGTGATTTTCGATTTTCCAAGATTGATGCCAACTGGATGGCTCGGCCAACGGCCAATTTTTTTCCACCCAGCCAATTTTGCCGCCAACGCCTCCGCGCCCAGATTGTTAAAACCCATTCGATTGATGAGCGCTTCATCTTCGACGGCGCGGAACATTCGCGGTTTTGGATTTCCCGGTTGAGGATGCCAGGTGACGCCGCCAAGTTCGCAAAAACCGAAGCCGAGCTTTTCCCAAATTGGAACTGCGGCGGCCTGCTTATCCATTCCTGCGGCAAGACCGATTGGATTGGAAAACTGTACCCCAAAAAGTTCAACCGGAAGTTCTGGCGCACCCAATAACTTCCCCGCCAAATCACAAAGCGGTTTGTGCTGACTGGCCCAACCTAATGCCGCCAAGGTGCGATTATGAATCCGCTCCGAATCCTGGGTGAAGAGGATGGGGCGAAGGCAGTTCCGGTAAAACCAACTCACTGGAGATTGATGGGTGATGCCGGGCGGATCATTTTACCAGCACCGCTTCTTCAGGTTCCCGTTTGTGAGGTTTCCCGTTTAATTCAGGCGCATCCGCTTTCCGAAGAAGATTTTTGTAAGTCGCCAGCGCGAGGAGTGGCCAACAATTTCGATACATGTCGTATTTGAGGTAATAAACTTGCGGAAAACCGGTGCCTGTCGTTTCGAGTTCCGTCCAAGTACCGTCAGCGTTTTGGGTGCGGATCAAATATTCGATGCCGCGTTTGACGCTTTCACTGTGCGGATCGTCGAAGGCGAGCAGTCCCATCACAGCCCACGCGGTTTGTGAAGCGGTGCTCGGCCCCTGCCCTTTGTAAACCGGATCGTCGTAAGTGTTGCAGCGCTCACCCCAACCGCCATCGTCGTGCTGCACGCTTTCCAGCCAAGCGCGTCCCTTGAGCAACCACGGCTTGTTCATGTTGTAATTAAGAGCGCGCATCCCGCGCAGCACCTGCCAGGTCCCATAAATATAATTAACACCCCAACGGCCATACCATGAACCATCTTGTTCCTGATGCGCGCGCAGAAATTGGATCGCCTTTTGCACCTGCGGATTTTCGAGGCTGAACTTTTCGTAACCGAGTACTTCCAAAATGCGCGCGGTGATGTCGGCGCATTCGGGATCCAGCATCGCGTTGTGATCGGCAAAGGGCACTTTTTCCAAAATGCTTTTGGTGCAGTCTTTGTCGAAAGCCGCCCAACCGCCGTCCTTGCATTGGAAAGTCAGCATCCACTTCAAACCGCGCTGGAAAGATTCGTCGCGCCGTTTCGGATTGTCCGTTGGGATTTTCCGCAAGGCCATCAACACCATCGCCGTGTCGTCGATGTCAGGATTCCATTTGTTTTCGTATTCAAAAGCCCAGCCGCTCGGCTCGATCGCAACGGGATTTTTGTAATGCCAGTCGCCTCGGAAACGGATTTCCTTATTGACCAGCCAATCGCAACATTTTTTCAAGGCGGGATGGTCAGCCGAAACGCCCGATTCATGCAGGCAAATCGCCGCGATCGCCGTGTCCCAGACCGGCGAAAGACACGGCTCGATCCACACGGTGTTTTCCGTCTCGTGCTGAAGTTTTTTTAATTCACGTTCGGCGCTGAGGACATGAGGATTGTCATCCGCATAGCCGAGGGTTTTCATCGCGATAAGAGAATAGACAATGCTCGGGAAAATCGCGGCCAGTCCGTCAGAATCTTCAAAGCGTTCCAGCATCCAATTCTCGGATTTCCGCAAGGCCCATTTTCGGAACGGTCGAAGATGGCAGTTCTCAATGAGTTTGAGGAAGCAGTCCAGCCACAGGAAAAAATTTCGCATCGTGACCCGGTCAGGGTCAAACGGCAGCATCAAATCGCGCTTTTGAAATCCTTCCTGATAAAGCTCGTCGAGCGTAACGCCCGCATCGCGAGTCGGCTTGTAGTGGTTGATGATGGATAGCGGTACGAGCATGGTGCGGCTCCAATTGCTCATGTCGTGGAAATTAACGTGAAACCATTTTCCAAGCAGAATGATTTCGCACGGTATCGTCGGCACGCAGTCCCACGGGAAAAGTCCCATCAGCGCGAGATATAGTTTGGAAAACGTGTTCATCCGCGAAACGCCGCCGAGGTTTCGCGCCATTTCCCGTGCGCGCAACATCCGTGAGTCCGTGGGTGGAACCCCCGCCAACTTCAAAGCGAGATACGCTTTAATCGTCGTATTCACTTCGGAAGGGCCACCGTAATAAATGTTCCAGCCGCCGTCCGGCAGTTGCATTGAAAGAAGGTGGTTAACCGCTTTACGTTCCCACTCCTTGTCCACTTTTCCGTCCCAGTGATGATACGCGATGGTGTCGGAAACGACTTTTGAATCGACCATCAATTCGCCGATCCAATAACCCTCGGGCTTTTGTTCGGAAAGAAGGTAATCCTGCGACCGCTTGATTGCAGCTTCCAAATTATTTTGCGGATGTAAACCAGGGGTCGTATCGCGGGCGACGTACCCGACCTGGCCAGCTTGAAAAACAGTAACTGACACGTCGCCAAGTTTGCGAACGCGGCAAAAGTCTGTAAAGCTCTTTTAGTCTTGCTCGTGGTTGATTTTTGCCGCCTCGATCACAGAAATTTTCTGACCTCCACCCCGCCAAATCGGCTGGCTCAGATAACTTTATTGCGCTTTAAACAGCACCCGCTAAATTTTTTGCAATGGTTTTGGAATTCACAAAAATGAATGGCGCGGGCAACGACTTCGTGGTCGTCGATAATCGCGACCAGAAAATCCGGCTCACACCCGAGCAAGCCGCCAAAATTTGCGATCGGCATCGCGGAGTCGGTGCGGATGGCGTCATGCTGCTGATTCCTTGCGCTTCCGGAAAAGCCGATTGGTCCTGGGAATTCTTTAACAGCGATGGAAGCCGCGCTGAAATGTGCGGCAATGGCGCGCGCTGTTTTGCGCGGTTTATCCAAAAGCTGACCGGTGCAAAAGACCAAATCAGGTTCGAGACCGTGGCCGGAGTCATTTCCGCGACTTTTCAAGGCGAACGCGTCACTGTTAATTTGACCACGCCAAAAGAATTGCGATTGAACGAATCGGTTTCGCTGAAAACCGGCTTAACCACGATCCATTCCCTCAACACCGGCGTGCCGCATGCAGTCATTTTCGTGGACGATGCGGATCAAGCGATGGTGCAGCCCATCGGCGCAGAAGTGCGTTTCCACAGCCATTTTGCACCGCGCGGGACGAACGTGAATTTTGTGCAACCGCTTGCCGGGAATTGCATTCGCGTCCGGACTTACGAACGCGGTGTGGAAAATGAAACGCTCGCCTGCGGAACCGGCGTCACGGCGTCAGCCTTGATCTCGGCCACGCTGAAAAACTTTAGCTCGCCAGTGAAAGTGCAAGTCGCCGGTGGCGATCTTCTTGAAGTCAGCTTTGCGCGCAACGGAAATGAATTTAGCGATGTACGCTTAAGCGGACCCGCCGATTTTGTTTTCGAGGGACGAATCAATCTCTGAATCCGGCGTCGCAAGCCGCTGTAAATGGGCTGGCCAAAATCGGCAGGTTGCCTATTTTTGAGCCTGAAGTTGGAATCAAAAAACATGTTTACAGGAACCTACACCGCCATTGTCACCCCATTTCGCAACGGGAAAATTGATGAACCTGCGCTGGAGCGCTTGATTAAAATGCAGATCAAGGGAGGCGTCGATGGCGTCGTTCCTGTCGGCACCACCGGTGAATCGCCGACCGTCAGCTTCGAGGAACATATTCGCCTCATCGAATTCACCGTCAAAGCCGTAGCCGGAAAAATCAAGGTTCTCGCAGGAACGGGCGGCAACTCCACGAACGAAGCCATTTTTCTCACGAAAGCCGCAGAGCAAGCTGGTGCGGATGGTTCGTTGCAAGTTGCGCCTTACTACAACAAGCCGACGCAGGAAGGGCTATTCCAACATTTTCGCGCGATTGCCCGGGCGACGAAATTGCCGATCATTCTCTACAGTATTCCGGGACGTTGCGGCGTGGAGATCGGAATTGAGGCGGTTCAACGGCTCGCACGCGATTGCAAAAATATTATCGGCATCAAAGAGGCGGGCGGAAATTCGGATCGTGTCAGCCAACTCCGCGCGGCGCTCGGAAATAAATTTACCATCCTGAGCGGCGACGATTCACTCACCCTGCCGTTTATGTCGGTCGGCGCGCAAGGAGTCATCAGTGTCGCATCGAACATCATTCCGCGGGAGGTTTCGCAAATGGTCAAAGCCTTCGCTGCCGGCAAACCATCGGTTGCGTTGAAGTCGCACCAAAAGTTTTATCCCATTTTCAAAGATTTGTTCATCGAGACAAATCCTGTTCCCGTAAAAGCCGCTTTGGCCATGATGGGACACATCGAAGAAGAATATCGGCTGCCGCTCGTCGCCATGAATGCAAAAAATCGCGAGGTTTTGAAAGCGACGTTGAAAGCGTGCGGAGTTTTAAAATAACGGCAATAGCACATGACCAAAATCATCATCACTGGCGCGAAAGGCCGCATGGGCCAGGCGCTCCTCGCGTGCGCCGCTGGCCACTCAGAATTGCAAATCGTGGGCGCGATTGATCAAGGCGATGATTTATCGCAGGTCATTGCGCAAGCGGATGTCGTGATAGATTTCAGCTTCCATTCGGTGACCGCAGAAGTCGCCGCACTGTGTGCCGCGAATAAAAAAGCGCTGGTCATTGGGACAACCGGCCACTCTGAATCTGAAAAATCGGCGATCGTCCCGTGCAAATTGCAGATCCCGGTTGTGTGGAGTTCCAATTATTCCACCGGAGTGAACACACTTTTCTGGCTGACGCGCAAGGCCGCCGAGATTCTTGGCCCCGATTTCGATTTGGAAGTGGTGGAAATGCATCATCGTTTGAAAAAAGATGCGCCAAGCGGCACGGCGAAAACGCTTGCGGAAATTTTGGCGGATGTTCGCCAGCAACAACTCGAAAAGGTCATCCGCCACGGCCGTGAAGGAATCGTCGGAGAACGCACCTCCACCGAAATTGGAATGCATTCCATTCGCGGCGGCGATGTCGTGGGAGATCACACTGTTATTTTTGCGACGAACGGCGAGCGAGTTGAACTGACCCACAAAGCGTCAAACCGCGACACCTTTGCCAACGGCGCACTCCGCGCCGCGCAATGGGTCGTGAACCAACCCGCTGGCCTCTACGACATGCAGGATGTGCTTGGGTTGCGATGAATTCAGAATCCGGAATTCAGGATCATGAATACCCAACCGTCTTTATCGCCCTCGGTTCAAACCTCGGAAGTTCCGCTGATCTCATTCAACAGGCGTTCACCCGGTTGCAGAAATTTTCTTCGCGACCGCTTTTAAAATCCTCACTCTGGCAAACGACGCCGGTGGATTGCCCGCCCGGTTCGCCGCCCTTCGTCAATGCAATCGCTGGCCTAGTCCCATTTCCGGACGAAACTCCCGAAAGTTTGCTCGAAAAACTGCAGCAGCTCGAAAAGGAATCCGGTCGGCAACCAAAAAAAATACAAAACGAAGCACGCCCGCTCGATCTGGACTTGATCGCGTTCGGAAATAAAACCCGCCATTCAGAAAAGTTGATTCTTCCTCACCCGCGCGCCCATGAGCGGCGTTTTGTTTTGCAGCCCTTGAGCGAAATTGCGCCCGACTTGATTCTGCCGGGCGAGGTAAGGACCGTGAAACAACTTCTCGATTCCCTGTCCACCGAAGAAGTTTTGCAGCGTATCAAAGGCTGATTTTCACAAAGGCTTTGCGTTCAGCAAAAATGCTCGCCGTTGTTTCTTCGCGCCTGAGTTGTTAGCTTTTCTCCGATGACCAGTACGGAATCCAAAGCACGCCACGCGGAACTCGCCGCGCAAATTCGCCAGCATGACGAAGCTTATTACGTCAACGCAAAACCCGCCATCAGCGACTTTGAATACGATAAGCTCTACCGCGAATTGCAGGATTTAGAGGCGCACTTTCCCGAACTGGCCACCACCGATTCGCCGACGCAGCGCGTAGGAGGAAAACCAGTCGGCTGGTTTGAACGCGTCGAGCACCTCAGGCCAATGCTGTCGTTGGATAAAATAAAATCCGCAACCCATCCGACCAAGGACGAAGAGCCAAACGAGGATCGGCGAAAGCAGTTGCTCGACGAAAACACGCTCGCAGAACTGAAGAATTTTGATGCCACAATTCGCAAACATCTCGGCGCTGATCGCGTCGAATACGTTTTGGAACCGAAGGTGGACGGAGTTTCGATCAGCGTTCATTATCGTTACGGCAAGCTGGTGCGAGGAGTAACGCGCGGCGATGGACAAACGGGCGACGACATCACGACGAACATCAAAACGATTCGGTCCATTCCCCTCGAACTTAAAATCAAAAATCCGCCTGCGCTGCTCGAAGTGCGCGGCGAAGCCTACATCTCCATTAGCGACTTCGAAAAATTGAACCACAAATTGGAAGCAGCCGGTGAAGAAGCATTTCCAAATGCACGCAACGCAACGGCCGGGACTTTAAAGCAACTGGATCCCCGCTTAACGGCAAAACGTCCCATTCGCGCCGTGTTTTACGCAGTGGGGGCTTGCGATGGAATCAGCTTCGCAACGCACTCGGAAGCGTTGGAGTCTTTAAAGGAATTTGGCCTTCCGACACAATCATTGTGGTGGCGCTGCGACGGACTCGACGAAGTTTTCGATTGCTACAAAAAACACGTTGTCGCTGGTTATGACGAAAAGAAAGACCTGCGCACCCAGCTTCCGTACGAGGTGGACGGGATCGTTCTCAAGGTGAATAGCATTGCCGATTGGGAAAAAATTCCCACCAAAGCCCGGGCACCCGGATATGCGATTGTTCACAAACCGATTCCCTGGATCACACCTGCGGAAACGCGCCTGCGCGGAATCACCGTGCAAGTCGGACGCACCGGCGTTCTTACTCCGGTGGCCGAACTGGATCCAGTTTTTGTTCAAGGTTCTACGGTCTCTCGCGCGACGCTGCATAACGAGGATGAAATCGCGCGGAAAGATATTCGCATCGGCGACACCGTCATCATTCGGAAAGCGGGCATGGTTATTCCCGAAATCGTCGAAGTGGTAAAAAATAAAAGGCTCGCCGACGCGAAGGAGTTTGATTTGTTCGCGCACGTCGGCGGTAAATGCCCCGCGTGCGGCGCGCCGATTGCGAAGGATAAGCTTAGTGGCACGGGCGTCTCGCCCGTGAGTTCCTTGGCTTCAGAAAAAACTTTGCGCAACGAAACCGAAACACACGGGCGAGACGCCCGTGCCACTACCGACGAGGAAGTCGCCTGGCGTTGCCAGAACATCGCGAGTTGCCCGGCGCAACTCACACGGCGCGTCGAGTATTTCGCCGCGCGCAAGGCGCTCGATATTGAATCGCTCGGTGGCATCGTGGCGGAAAAACTCGTCGAACGCGGACTGGTGAAAGAACCGCTCGACTTGTTTGACTTGAAACTGGAAGTGCTCGGCAAACTGAATCTCGGCACGGACGACGAACCGCGCACGTTCGGCGAGAAGAACGCGACGAAAATTCTCGACGCGCTCCAGCGCGCCAAGACCGCCCCGCTGCATCGCTGGATTCACGCGCTGGCGATTGCCGATGTCGGCGAAGCCACCGCCAAGCAGCTTGCCGCCACGCACGAATCGCTGGAAGCGCTGGCCGACTCCGCCGTGCTACGCGATATTCGTGGCCTTGGCGCGAAGGAAAGCGAACGGGCCGAAATCAGTCCGCGCTCGCGCAAAAATCCGCCGAAGGATGAAAACGAAAAAGCGAAACGTGAAATGCGTGATGCGGAACTTAAAACCGAGATTGCGGAAATTGAAGCGCGACTGGATGCGGGTGGATTGAAGTCGAAGTTGGTGGAAGTCGGCCCGGTGGCGGCGGCAAGCGTGTTGAATTTTTTTGCATCCAAGGCTGGGGAAAAAGTTTTGGCGCGCATTCACGAGGTGGGCATCACGCCGGAGCGCGGACAGCTTGTCCGCGTGTTGAGCGCCAGCAATGCAACTGGCGTACAAGCTGTCCGCGCTCCGTTCGCCGGCAAGACGTTTGTCCTCACTGGCACGCTGCCGACGCTGACGCGCGAGGAAGCGACGGCGAAGATTGAAACGGCGGGTGGCAAAGTGACCGGAAGCGTGAGCAAGAAAACGGATTTCGTCTTAGCTGGTGAAGAAGCCGGTTCAAAACTGGAGAAGGCGCAGCAGCTTGGCGTGAAAATTTTGGATGAGATGGAGTTTTTGGCGATGCTCTCTCACAAGCAATCAGACAAGTGAATTTGTGAGCACAGAAATAATAAATAAAATTGAGCAATGGGAAACACTGCTCCGCGATTTTGAAACAGTTAACTCAGTTCCAGATTCTGAACCTGAATTTAAGAAATTGTTGAGGGGCTTTGATCACGTCCATACCGCATGGAAGGAGAATCAGAAAACAACCGCTGATTGTTTTAATATCTTGCAGACACTAGGTGTTACCAGAAAGGAACTCTGCCATTCAGATGTATTGGCATGGATTCTTGATCACCGAATTGATGGCTATGGAACTCATTGTCAAGGCAGCCTCGGTTTCAGCTTATTTTTGAAGGAGCTAAATTTGCCAGAAGAATATGCCACTACAAACTATAGCGTGATTCGTGAGCTTGTTGGAATGGAATCACGATTGGATATTGTTATTGAAGCACATGGGCAATTTGGCGGCGCAAATCTTTTTCTGTAAATTCTTTGAGCATCAAACTGAGGGTGGGTTTTGGTTTTCCATGTTGAGGTAAATTTTTCCGGTTTCCCAATCGTCGCTGGTTTCGTTTAAGAGCGCGGTGATCAGGCGGAGCAGGGATTTTTCATTGGGGAAGACGCGGGCGACGCGGGTGCGGCGTTTGAGTTCTTGATTGACGCGTTCCAGCGCATTGGAGGTGCGCAGCCGTTTCTGGTGGGCGGCGGGCAGGGTAAACACCGTGAAGCCCTGGGGCAAATTGTCCTCCATCCAGGCCGCGAGTTTGGGCGAGCTCTGGGCGTAGTGCGCGACGATTTCCTTGAGCCGCTGTTCTGCGGCGCAACGGCTGGCGCACTCGAAGACGCTGCGGATGGCGCGGGCGACTTCGGCCCGTTGGTCCAGCCGCAGGACGTAGGCTTGAGCATTTTGCTGGAGGTGGAACTGGCAACGTTGCCAAGGCACGGCACCAAAGACGGCTTTGCGGGCGGCGGCCAGGCCGGGATGATCGTCGCTGACGATGTAGGTGACGCCACCGAGGCCGCGCTGGACGAGGCTTTGGAAGAAGGCACGCCAATGCACTTCGGCTTCGCTGAGGGCGACGCTCACACCGAGGATGACGCGCTGGCCCTCGGGCGTAATGCCCAGGGCGATGAGGACGGCGCAGTCGCGGAGTTGGCCGTCGTGGCGGACTTTTTCGTAACGGGCGTCGAACACCAGATAGGGGCAAGTGCCCAGCGGTCGCTCGCGCCATTTCTGGAGTTCGGCGTCGAGGCGTTGGGCGCAGTCGCTGACCTGGGTGGAGCTGACGGCGGTGCCGCAGAGTTCTTCGACAATGGCGGAGACTTTGCGGGTGGAGACGCCCTGGACATACATTTCGGCCATGGCGAGTTTGAGGGCCTGCTCGGAGCGGAGGCCTTTCTCCAGGGCGCTGGGATAGAAGGGGGTTTCCCCCCGGACTTGGGGCACGCTGAAGGTGATGGGGCCGACGCGGCTGGCGAGGGTTTTGGGTTTGTAACCGTTGGCGTAACCTTGGCGGGAGTCGGTGCGCTCGTAGGGCTGGGCTTGGAGGACTTGATGGCGTTCGACGCGCATGGCTTCGTTGACGAGGAGGCGGAGGCCTTCGGCGAAGCCGTCATGACCTTGCTCAGTCAAAAGTTGCAGGACGTTGTTCAAGAGTTCAGGATCGGTGTGGTGGGCCATGTGGTTTGGTGGTTGGATGTGTTTGTCGACACCCCAACAGGAAACCAATATGGCCCGCCCTCGACCAGTTTTTCGTGCGCGGAACGTCCTTCCCCTTCCGGGGTTCGACTCCGCTCGGCTCGCTGCGCTCGCCTTCGCTCCGTCGAACCCCGGAAGGGGAAGGACGGATGGAAGAAAAGCAAATTACAGAAAGAAATTTACACCGAC
>JAYVSV010000156.1:0-40602 GCA_043775015.1 Verrucomicrobiota bacterium | reverse complement strand
TCGCCATGACCGCCGTCATGCGCAAACTCATCATCCTCATGAACCGCCTCCTCAAATATCCAGATTTTTCCCTTGCCGCTTAACACCGTTGCTTCAACGTGCGACGCCTTTGGTTTTCGCCAACCGGAAGCGGCCTAAAGTCCGCGCCCCAATCTCATGCTCGTGATGCTTGCTTATGATACGCCGGAGCAGAAGAATCAAAACTTCCTACGCAAGGAGTTCGAACGCATGGGCGGCGTACGGGTGCAATACAGCATATATTTATACTCGGGAGAGCCGCATGAATGTGAGCGTGTCATCCGTTATATGCAACGGGTCGCCAAAGGCGTTCCGGGAGATATTCGACTGCTGCCGATGGAAGATTCCACTTGGGCCGCACAAATCATCATAACTGAGTGTACCGAAAATACCCGTCGAGTGGCTGAATTAAAGGAATTCGTGAAGGTGTGGTAAGCAGAACCCGCCTGATTTGAGCGGGTTCTGCACCACAGATACCAAATTGCCCTTGGGGGGGCGAGATCAAAACTTGCAGATCCTTCACCCGTTCCAGACTCATCTGATACCAAATTGCCCTTGGGGGGGCGAGATCAAAACGACGGTTTAAAACAGATCATTGGATTCTCTGGGATACCAAATTGCCCTTGGGGGGGCGAGATCAAAACATCCAAAGAATGGGACGTTGCTCGATTGGGATGATACCAAATTGCCCTTGGGGGGGCGAGATCAAAACATCCTTGCAACGCATTTTCCGAAACCACCTTGATACCAAATTGCCCTTGGGGGGGCGAGATCAAAACCAAAGCGACGGGCGGGCTGCTGGCCTATCCATATCATTGAACATATCAAATCTTCAACAGGCCAGCAGCCCGCCCGTTGCTTTGGTTTAAAACTCCTCCCTCGAGACAAAATTTAAAAAGCTTTTAAAAATTGTTTTTTGCCCTGTTGAATTAACCGGGAAATTTTTACCGTGATCCTGTTCACAATTTTTCCGGCGCTTGCAACAACGCGGTCACCCGCGCCAACAATCTTCCCGCACCGCCGCCGTCGAGGACGCGATGATCGAAACTCAAGGTCAAATTGCATTCCATCACTGGCACAAATTGTTGTTTGGTTTCGTCCCAACTCGGCATGCGCTTTCCCGCACCCATCCCCAAGACCAGCGTTTGTTCAGGCAACGGAATCGGCGTGGCCCAGGTCAAACCAAACGTTCCAAAATTCGTCACGGTGGCGATGGAGCCGCTCGTTGCGTCGAGCGGCAGTTTACGTTCGCGCGCCAGTTCGACCAATTCGTTGTAACGACCTGAAAGTTCGGCGAGCGGACGTTTGTCGGCGTTGCGCAAAACGGGAACCAGCACGCCGTCTTCTGCCTCCACGGCAAATCCAATGTCGATGGACGGTGGGTGAACAATTTTGCTCCCAACCAGTCTCCCGGCGGGGGCGCTGTTTTCCGACAATGCGATGGCCAGCGCGCGTAAAGCATAGAGGGCTGGTCCCGTTTTGACCGAGGCGGCTTTACGATGGTTGAGCAACGGGTCCAAACAACAGGGCAACGCGACGGTCGCCAGTGGACGGGTCCAGCTCCGGCGCATCGCATCAGCGACGGCAATCCGCATGGTGGAAGCAGAACTGAGTTTGTGTTTCTCAAGATTGGAAATGAACTTCTCAAAATCCTCGATCGTCACGCGTCCGGCGTGACCGCTACCCGCCACGCCCGCCAAATCCCCGGCGTGCAGTCCCAGCTCGTGCATCCGCGCTTTCATTCGTGGTGACATGTAACTCGCACCACCGACCGAGGCCGGAACCGGCAAACCACGCACGGTTGGCTCAACTTGATATTGTCGGGCAGCAAGCGGAGCCGCACCGGAATCACCATTCGCCGGTTCGCCTTTTTCCGACCCTTCGATTGGGCCGGAATCATTATTCAGTCCAAGCCGGAGCACATCTTCTTTACTAAGTTTGATAAATCCCAACGTTGCTCCGACGGCGTAACTTTCATTCAGCTTGGCGCTCATCGCTTGAACAATTCCCGGGCAAGGAGCCGTGACGTTCATTGTCGCTTTGTTGGTTTCCACTTCGATGACATCCTGATCGGCGGCGACCGTGTCTCCGACTTTCACCAGGAAATTAATAATGGTTGCCTCGGCGATGGACTCTCCGAGCTGCGGCATGATGATTGGAATTTGCGGCATAAATTTTAGCTCTGCAGTAGATTGCGAACGGCAGTCATGATACTGCGCGCCGTTGGCCGATGAGCCGCCCAAAGATTCGGGTGAAATGGAACGGGCGTGTCCTTGGCGTTTAATCGTTGCGGCGCGACGTCGAGCAAATCGAATGCTTCGGTCGCGACGCGCGCAATGACTTCTGCCGTCACTCCGCCAAAAGGAAACGTCTCGCCAACACAAAGCAATTTTCCCGTGCGCGCGACGGAAGCGATCACGGTGTCCGTGTCGAGCGGTTTAACGGAACGCAAATCGACCACTTCGATTTCCGTGCCTTCGGTCGCCAATTCTTCGGCGACGGCCAATGCTTCGTGCAACATGGCGCTGTAGGTGACGATGGTTAAGTCGCGGCCTGGGCGAGCGATTCGCGCTTTGCCGACGGGCATCGCTTCGCTCGGTAACTTCTCGGCTTTGAGATGGTAATAAAGATATTTGTGCTCACAAAAAATAACGGGGTCATCTATCGCCACCGCTTCGAGCAACATGCTGTAAGCGTCTTCCACCGTGCCAGGCGTCATCACAATCAGCCCCGGATAATGGGCGTAAAGCGCTTCCATGTTTTGACTGTGAAACGGTCCGCTTCCAGAAGTGCCGCCCGAGGGCAATCGAATGGTGATGGGGCACGACACATTAGTTCGCCAGAATAAAGAGGCGGCGTTGTTGATGATTTGATTCAGGCCAACGGTGGAAAAATCGGCGAATTGAATTTCGATGATCGGACGCATTCCTTCAATGGCCGCGCCCACCGCTGAACCGATCATTGCGTCTTCGCTAATGGGCGCGTCGATCACGCGTCCCGGAAATTCCTGCGCAAGATTCTTGGTCGCCTTGAACGCGCCCCCAAATGCGCCAACGTCCTGTCCGTAAATAAAAACTCGTGGATCATCCGCCAGCGCTTTCGCCTGCGCTTCTCGAATGGCCTCCAGGTAGGTAATACTCATAGTCAGATCTCGTGATGCTTTTCAACCAAGTGCGACGACGAAATCGCCTGCCAATTTTCTTTGAATGGATCAGGTCCCGGTTCGCGTTGCACGAGAGCGACTGCTTCCTCGATCTTCTGGTGGAATTCGTCTCTCCAGCGATCAACCAAAACCGGGTCCGCCCAGCTCTGGTTGAGTAAATGCTCTTCAGCGACTTTCAAACAATCGCGACCCAGGTCAGATTTTTTCAACTTTGCATCAATGTAATGCGCGTCATCGTGTTCGCCGTGGCCGCACAACCGCAAAAGTTTTGCGATGATTAATTGAGGTCCGGCACCACTTCTGGCTCGTTCCACTGCGCCACCGATCACCTTCAAACAGGCGGCTAAATCTGTGCCGTCCACCTCGTGGCCATCAACTCCGTAGCCGATGGCTTTATCAATCAAATCAGTGCAGGCAAATTGGCGCGAACTCGGCGTTGAGTAGGCGTATTGATTATTGGCCACGACCAGAATGAGGGGAAGTTTTTCCACGGCGGCCTGATTCAGCGCTTCGTGAAATGCGCCGGTGGAAGTTCCGCCTTCGCCAATGCAAGTCGCACCGACGCCGTCCCGTTTTTGAAATCGTCGCGCCATCAGCATCCCGTTAACGACCGGAATCATCGCGCCCAAATGGCTGATCATCGGCAGCAAACCTTCTTTGGGTCTGCCACGGTGAACGTTGCCGTCGCGTCCGCGCATGGGTCCGAGCGCGGAACCAAAATAGGTTCGCACGGCGTCAAGAATTGGTTCGCCGAATGCCAAACGACCGGACAAATCGCGAATCAACGGAGCAAAAACGTCTCCTTTTTGCAGGGACATTCCCACCGAGACACTGACCGCTTCCTGACCGCGTCCAAGGAAAACGCCGCCATGAATTTTGCCGCCGCGATAAAGGGTTGCGAATTTCTCGTCAAGAAGCCGACCGAATAACATCCAGCGAAACGCTTTGGTAAACTGCTCGGATGGAGAAGAAACTGGAGCGGTCGCTTCCTGGCTAACGAGAGTTTGAGGCATGAGAAGATTTAAACGGATTTGCCGAGTTAGTGTAAATATTTGTTTCAATGGCCAGCACGAATTGTCACATCGCCATCTTTTACTTTCACCACACAGGTGAGCCGATATTTTTCCGGGTCTTTGTTCCAGGCATCGAGCACATCCAGTTCTTCATCTGAAGGCGGTTCAAGATTTTCCATGCCGCTGACCACTTCCACCACGCAAGTTCCGCAGGAGCAATTAAAACAGCCCGCTTCCATCTCGACGCCCGCTTTCTCGCCTGCATCCAGCAACAGTTCGCCCGCCGGAACTTCGGCGGACTTATTGGCTGGCAGCACTGTAACTTTCGGCATAACAAAAAATATTTCAAATCGTGAAAGTAGCAATAGCAGAAACGGAAAGCGGTTTCAGAGCGGAGCGCGGACAGTCTTGTCCGCGATTGTTCATCAAAAAGTGGGTGGTCTTGCGATTGGATTTCTCGAAACTCGCGGACAAAGCTGTCCGCGCTCCAGCATTGGTAGCTTTGACAATTTTTTCCGGCGCAATTAGCGTTGGCCAATGGAATCACTGCACGCCCCATGGCGCATTCAATATATTCTTGCGCCAAAAAACCCGCAGGACGAATCGTTGTTCGCGCGGATTGCGCAATCAAACGACGACGTTGAAAACTACGTCGTCGCGCGCGACCGGACTTGTTACGCGTTGCTCAATCGCTTTCCTTACACCGGCGGCCATTTGCTGGTGGTGCCTTACAAAGAGACGCCCGATTTCAACGGTTTGACCGATGAGGAAATGAGCGACTTGATGAAGCTGACGCGCCGTTGTCAAAACGCACTCACAAAAATCATGAAGCCGGACGGTTTCAATATCGGCGTGAATCTCGGAAAAGTTGCGGGCGCTGGAATTGCGGAACATTTGCACATCCACATCGTGCCGCGCTGGAACGGAGACACTAATTTCATGCCGGTGCTGGCGAATACGACTGTGTTGCCGGAAGCTTTGAAAGATCTCGCGACGAAATTGCGCGTGGAACTTGTAATTAATTAATCGCATGGCATCAGAAACACTCCATTTCGAAAACGCACGTCTGGCGCAACAACTTTTCAATAACGATCCAAAAAACCTTCACGCGCTCGAAACCGAACTCGACGTCAAGGCCACGTCGCGCGAAGACTGGATCAAGCTCGACGGCGCGATTGAAAATATCCAACGCGCCAAACAACTTTTTCAACTGCTCGAAGGTTCGGTCAAATCAGGCACGCCCATCCGCAATCGCGAATTCGCTCAGGCCTTGAACGTTGTTAAAAACGAAGGCGTGGATGCACTGAAAAATCTATATTCCGAAAAAATCCAGACCTCCTCCAAAAAAGCTGCTGTTGTTCCGAAAACGCTTGGGCAAAAAAAATATGTTGAAGCCATTCGCAACCATGATGTGACATTTGGCGTCGGACCGGCAGGCACTGGCAAAACGTATCTGGCCATGGCGATGGCGGTGGAGGCGTTGAACCAGGAAAAAGTTTCGCGAATCATTTTGACCCGTCCCGCAGTCGAAGCCGGCGAAGCGCTCGGATTTCTTCCCGGCGATTTGCTGGAAAAAATCACGCCCTATCTCCGTCCGCTTTACGATGCACTGCACGACATGATGCCCGTCGATGAAATCCAAAAAAACGTGGAACGCGGTGTCATTGAAATCGCACCGCTCGCCTACATGCGCGGACGCACTTTGAATCACGCCTTCATTGTTTTGGATGAAGCGCAAAATACCACTGCCGAACAAATGTTCATGTTTCTGACGCGACTTGGATTCAGTTCCAAAGCCGTCATCACCGGCGACCCGACGCAAATTGATTTGCCCGGACATAAACAGTCCGGACTAATCGAAGCGGTTCATGCGTTGAAAAAAATTGAAGGGATAGCCATCGCTGAATTCACCCGCCGCGACGTCGTGCGGCATCCGCTTGTGCAACGCATCATCGGCGCTTACGAGGAACATCGCGGCAAACGCGGAAAACCATGACGCTCCTGAGTTTTCGCAATCGCCAACGTACTCGGCGAGTTGATCTGCGTTTGCTGCGCAAAATTGCAGTTGCGTGTCTGAAGGAAATTTTCGCCCAACCGCAATTTGAATTAGGCATTCATCTCGTTGCCGCAGAAGAAATGGCGACCGTAAATCAAAACTTTCTGCAACACAGCGGTTCAACCGACGTGATTACTTTCGATTACTCGGCAAGCGAAACTGTCCTTTACGGGGAAATTTTAATCTCGATTGACGATGCTGTTTCGCAGGCAAAAGAATTCCGCACCACCTGGCAATCCGAATTGGTTCGCTACATTGTCCATGGAATTCTTCATCTGCGCGGCTTTGATGATTTGAATGCGGTTGCCCGCAAAAAAATGAAGCGCGAAGAAAATCGTGTCGTGGTCGAACTCACCCGCCGGTTTCTCTTGAGCAAATTACAGCGCCCAGCAAAAAAATAAAATGGACGAACGCACCACCGGTTTGATTTTGCGAATTCGTCCGCTCACCGAGACGAGTTTGATTGTGCAATGGCTGACGCCGGACTTGGGTCGAGTGGCAACCGTTGCCAAAGGCGCGCGCCGTCCTAAATCTCCTTTTCGCGGAAAGCTCGATTTATTTTTCCGTGCTGATTTCAGTTTTCAACGCAGTCGCCGCAGCGAACTGCACAACTTGCGCGAAGTCGCATTGCGCGAAACACACAGCGCGCTTCGCCACGAACTCGGCTACTTGCAGCAAGCCAGCTATTGCTCTGCGCTTATCGAGCAAACGACCGAAACCGCAACGCCTTTGGGAAATATTTTCCAACTAATGTCAGATTTGCTCACGCACTTGCCATCGCGACCGCCACAACCGCTGACCATTTTTGCGTTTGAAATGAAATTACTGAACGAACTCGGATTGAACCCCGATTTAGCTGAAGCAAAACTAAGCGCGGGATCAAAACAGATTCTTCACAAATTCGTGGAACTCGACTGGGGAAATTTGTTGCGCCTGAAATTAAGCAAAGCGCAGGAAACCGAAATCCGCCAATTCCTCCACGGCTTCCTGATTTTCAATATGGGAAAAATTCCGAAAGGCAGAGTCGAAAGTTAGCTCGCAACTGAAGCCATCTCTTTTGATTCCGGTTCAACCCATTTGTTGTGTTCCTTGATGAGATCAACCAGACGATCCACGGCTTCGGCTTCGGGGATGTTGAACTTAATCGGCGTTTTTCCGACGTAGAGATTGATTTTGTTGGGCGCACCGCCGACGTAACCGAAATCGGCGTCGGCCATTTCGCCGGGGCCGTTCACGATGCAACCCATGATCGCAATCTTCACGCCTTTGAGATGTTCGGTGCGCGCTTTGATTCGCGCCGTGACGGTTTGCAAATTGAACAGCGTACGACCGCAACTCGGGCACGCGACGTAATCGGTCTTGAACGAACGACATCCCGCCGCTTGCAAAATATTGTAGGCGAGGCGCAGTGATTGTCCGCCGCCAGATTCGCCACGAACTAAAATGGCGTCGCCGATTCCATCCGCGAGCAGTGAACCGATGACGACGGAAGCACGGAGCAAAGCGATTTTCGGTTCTAGTGGCACGGGCGTCTCGCCCGTGCGTTGATGCGCTTCGGAACTCACGGGCGGGACGCCCGTGCCACTACTGAAAAGAGTGTCTTTCAGTAGAATTGGATTATTTAAACCGAGGCGTTTCAGTTTTGCGGAGAGCAAACGGAACGCGGTGATCGTCGGAAGATTCACGCCATCTTTGACCGTGACGAGTTGCGTTGCGCAGTTGACGGAGAAATCTTCCGTCGGATCGATTTCAAAAATGTTCAGGTCTTCGTAAACGGCTTCGGGTTTGACATCGTCTTTCGGGCGGATTTTCGGAGCGACTTTTTCCCAGGTTGCGCGAGGCACAACGACGCGAATGAGTTGTTCGCCACCGCATTTGGTGTTCTCGCTCAGTTCAATTTCCGGGGTGACGCGACGCTCGAAGTGAAAAGGATCGAAAGACCAACCTTCCGGAGAGACGCGCTCCGCAAGTCTCCAATTATTTCCAGAATTTTGAGCAGGGACTTGCGGAGCGCGTCCCTCCGAAAATGTGAGTGACGGAATCTGCGCGAGCAAATCGTTGCAGACGGCAATTTCATTCGGCGAATCTTCGGTAAGCGAAACACGAATCGTGTCACCCAAGCCATCGCAAAGAAGCGAGCCGATTCCAATCGCGCTTTTGATGCGGCCATCTTCGCCTTCGCCGGCTTCGGTGACGCCGAGGTGAATCGGATAATTCCAATCGGGGCCGAGTTCATCGAGGCGAGCGACGAGCAGGCGATAACATTCAATCATCACCTTTGGATTGCTCGACTTCATCGAGAATTTGAAATTGTGGAAATCGTTTTTCCGTGCGATGCGAGCAAACTCCAACGCACTCTCCACCATGCCCAGCGGTGAATCGCCGAAACGGTTCATGATGCGGTCGCTGAGCGAACCGTGATTCGTGCCGATGCGCATGGCGCGGCCAAGTTGTTTGCAGAGCAAAACGAGCGGCGTGAATTTCTCCTCGATGCGACAAATCTCCAAAGCGTATTGCTCGTCGCTGTATTCTTTGACGGCAAATTTTTTTGAGTCGGCGTAATTGCCGGGATTGACGCGAACCATCTCGACCCATTTTGCAGCTTCCATCGCGGCATCGGGTTTGAAATGAATGTCGGCAACAATCGGGACGAAACAATTTTTTGCGTGAAGTTCCGCAGCAATAATTTTTAGGTTCGCCGCGTCTTTCACGGTTGGCGCGGTGATGCGAACGATCTGGCAACCGACCGCGACCAGTTCCAACGTTTGCTTCACGGATTCCGCAGTGTCCATCGTGTCGCAGGTAAGCATGGATTGCTTCACGACAGGATGTTCGCCGCCGATGATCACGCCGCCGCGCGCTGGGTCGCCGACGATGACTTCACGGGTTTTACGTCGCTGATAAACGTAAGGAGAAGAACAATATTGCATGGGAATTACTGCGCGGAATTGGTCCCCGCCGGTTCAGACTTCGGCTCGGCTTGCTCAACTTGCGTCTGACGTTTGAACATCATTCGGAACAACGAGAATCGGCGGATGTCAAAAAACGTCACGTAAAGCATGAACGAAATCAGTAACACGGCAAAAGCGGTCGTCGTATATTCGACAAAACGGACGCTGATTTTTCGGCGCGTCGCCGCTTCGTAAAGCGACATGATGATGTGTCCGCCATCCAGAACAGGTATCGGCAGCAAATTTAAAATCGCAAGATTGATGTTGAGCAACACCATAAAGCTGAGCGCGAGGCGATAATCGGTTTTCACCTGGATGGCGAGGTTGGAAAGAATTCCGACCGGCCCGCTCAAATCTTTTGCGCCGATGCCGGTTTCTTTGTGATGAAACAATGCGCTGAAAGTATTTTTCATCATTACCAAAACCCCGGTGATTTGTTCCTTCGGTGTCGGCCCCGGTTTTTGCACCTGATAAATTGTCGTGGTGCTTGGACTGATTTTAACACCCAGCAGTCCTGCGCCGGTGGCCGGATCAATGCCAGGTGTCACGGTCAGTTTTATTTTTTCTTTGCCGCGCTGGATTTCAAGTTCACTGGGTAGAGACGGACGTTTTTTAATCAACGCGATCAATTGTTCCTGTCCAACCACCGGGACGCCGGCAAACGAAATAAATGCGTCGTTCACTTCCAGTCCGGCTTTTTCCGCCACGCTGCCCGAAATGACTTCCGCGATGGCCGGATGATCTTTTGGATCGAGATTTAAAACTTTCAGGCCGACCAGTTCGTTGGTTTCCGTCGTGAGGTTGTAACTGGTTTTGACTCCGTTGCGCTCGACGACCACGGGAATAACA
Organism: Verrucomicrobiota bacterium; assembly: GCA_043775015.1. GTDB lineage: Bacteria > Verrucomicrobiota > Verrucomicrobiia > Limisphaerales > CANJXF01 > CANJXF01. The sequence continues at coordinate 30,552 of JAYVSV010000156.1, read as the reverse complement.
TTGGTTCGCGCCAGCACGGTTGCGATCTGCATATCCTGCCAGGATTTTACGACCTTGCCATTGACCGCGACAACCCGGTCGCCTTCGCGAATGCCCATTTTGTATTCGGGAGATTTGGGATCAACGTAACCGATGATGGAGGGATTCACCGCCACCGGCAGACCAACAAAATAAATCACGCAGGCAATCGCAATTCCGAACAATACATTCATCGCCGGGCCAGCGAGTGCAACGAGAATTTTTGAGAAAGGCGAAGCGGGTGGAATTTTTTCCGCCGACTCATCGACCACGCCTTCCAATTGTTGAGAGGTCACCATTTGCGGCAATTTCACGTAACCGCCCGCAGGAATCAGCCGCCACGCATATTCAATTCCATCGCGCTTCCATCCAAAAATTTTGGGGCCGAAACCAATGGCGAACGCTTCGACTTTTAATCCGCGACGACGCGCGACCCAGAAATGGCCGAACTCGTGAATAAAAATAGCCGCGCCAAAAAGGAACACGACAGCCGCTGCGACGTAGAGATAATTTAAAATTTGCACCATGAATTTTTCCGTTCTCAGGAACGGATGGCTAATTTACCGAGTGAGCCTCGATTTGCAACTTAGGAAACCGCTTTCTTTCGCGCCCAGGAATCTGCTTCGAGAATTTGTGCGAGCGTGGGATGTTCAATAAGTTGATGGCGCTCCATGACCCCACCGACAATTTCGCTGATTTGCGGAAAATTTATTTTGCGATTCACAAAAGCTTCGACCGCAATTTCGTTCGCGGCGTTCAATACGGCGGGCAAAGTTCCACCGACTTCTCCTGCCCTGCGCGCCAGATTCACTGCCGGAAAACGCTCGGTATCCGGCTCTTCAAACGTGAGCGTTCCGAGTTTGGCAAAATTGGTCTGAACCCGATCGCTTCCCACGCGTTCAGGATAAGTGAGCGCGTATTGAATCGGTAAACACATGTCCGGTGACGAAAGCTGCGCGATAATTGAACCATCAATAAATTCCACCATCGAATGAACGATGCTTTGAGGATGAACCACGACTTTGACGCGAGCCATTTCAATATCAAACAGCCAGCGCGCCTCGATCATTTCCAAGCCCTTGTTGAAAAGGGTCGCAGAATCAATCGTGATTTTCCGCCCCATCACCCACGACGGATGCTTGAGAGCGCGCTCGACCGTGATGTTTGGAAAATCTGCTTTTGGTGTCGTGCGAAACGGCCCACCCGACGCAGTCAGCCAAAGATTTCGCACTGAACTGGCTGGCTTGTCGTCGAGACATTGAAAAATCGCAGAATGCTCGCTATCGACGGCCAAAACGCGCACGCCATGTTTCTTGGCTTCGCTCATGACGATTTCACCGGCCATGACCAAAATTTCTTTCGAGGCAACGGCGATGTCTTTTCCAGCACGAATCGCTGCCAGCGCCGGTTGCAATCCCGCCGTGCCGACAATCGCAATTAAAACAATATCGGCTTCGGGCATCGTCGCGAGCTTCAACAACCCTTCGTCGCCGGAATAAATGTCGGTAGTAGTGGTCGTGATTCCGCTTTGTAGTTCGCTGACTTTTTGGGGATCGAAGATGGAAATCGCCTTCGGCTGATGTTTTCGCGTTTGCTCAGCGAGCAGTTGGACATTGTTCCCGGCACCCAACCCGATCAGTTTGATATTGTCCGGCAAATCTTCCGCGACTTTAACAGTGCTCGTGCCGATGGAACCAGTGGACCCGAGAAGAACAACGTTTTTCATCGAAGGCAAATTGAAAATTGAGGAATGAAAATTGAGAAATGAAAATTTGATCGTGCGACGCGTGGACGTGGGCAAATTTGCAATTTGCAATTTTCAATTCTCATTTTGCAATTTCCTCAACGTGTTAAAACGTGCCGTAAATACAAATACATCAGCGGCGCATTGAACAACAGACTGTCGAGTAAGTCGAGAATTCCGCCAATCCCAGGAAAAAATTTACCCGAATCCTTTACACCCGCTTCGCGTTTGAAGATGGATTCGATCAAGTCGCCGATCACAGCGCCGGAACTGAGCACAATTCCTAAAATCACCGCGTGAACCAGAGTCATGCCGGCAAGCTTGTCTTGGGCGAAATGGGCAAAGGTCAGGCTCACCAAAGTTGACACCACGATCGCGCCGCCGAAACCCTCCCAGGTTTTCCCCGGACTAATGCGCGGGATCATTTTGTGTTTGCCGATGAGCGAGCCGACACAATACGCGCCGAGATCGCTGAATTTTGTGACGAGAATAAAATAAAGAACGTAATAATTGCCCTGAACGCCGTGGAAAAAATTGATTTTCTGAATGAAATTCAGCAACCACGGCACGTACATCAAACCGAATAGCGTCGTGGAAATCGCGAGAATGCCCGAAGTGCTCGTCTTGGAAACGAATTGGCGCACACAGAGTCCCAGGACGAAGAGAATCAGGAAGCTCGTTTCAAAATCATTGACGCGCGCCGGAGTATCGTGAATCCCCAATCTGCCGGACAGGTGCAGAAAGGTAAAAATCATCAGGAGCAAACCGGCGGGGATTCCCCATTTTGGGAAGCAGTAAACGTCTCGTTTCTCGACTAGGCCGTAAAATTCCGCCAGACCAAATCCGGCGAGCAAGACCATGATCAAAAGGAAAACGTAGTCGGCGATGAGATGGTTGCCGGAAAAGAGCGCCGAGATTACCACCGTCCAGAGCACGATGGAACTGATCAGCCGCCGTAAGAATATTTTTGCTTTCGACGGCGGCAATGGTGGCGTTGGCTCGGACATGACGGAAAAGTTAGCGGACAACCCTGTCGTGTCTAGCCTCCGTTTTCTCTTTCCTTCGACAGGCGAATCCCGTTCGATAAGCACATTCCAATATTAAGAAATCCTGCTACATTTCAGAAAATATGTTCACCGCATTGCAATTGAAAGAACTGATGGATGGTCAACCGTTCAAACCGTTTCGCATCTGGATGTCGGACGGAAAGGCGTTCGATATTACCAACCACGACATGGCGCTCGTTGGGAAAAATTCTGTCGAAGTTGGAAGAAATATCGATACCGACGGCTTCGCTGAATACTTCACCCGCTGCGCCATCATCCACATCACACGCATCGAAGATTTGGAAAACCAGAAAGCGTAAAATAATAATGTCTCCTAAAAATTTGGCCGACATTGGCCGTCGCCATAATTATAGTTAGATGGGCATACACAGCGCGAACTATGAAAACACCAGACCTATCGGAGACATCACTCGTCCAAAAATATGGAGCACGCGGTGCGCGGCGATTCGCCAAAATTTGGTTTCCCACGTTGTATGTGATGCTGACTGCCTCCACAGCGGGACTTTGGGTTTTTGGCCCAGAGTTCACTGGCGGCTGGCAACGACCTGTTTTGGGTTTTCTCATGGCCACGCTAGTCGTCACAGCGGCTTCTGTCCTGACTCGGATGCGCTTGGAGTTTCTCGCAGGCATTGAGCAGTTGGAGGCGAAGCCAAAGGCAGCATGAAAAGATGCCGTTTAACAAATGCGTGAGTCGGTGCGAAAACTAATCCGTTTGTTTTTCCTTCTGAAGTTTTCCAGAATTTCAGGTAGTGAGGGAGGTGTTCTCAGCATATCGCCATCACACCGCACCGAATCTGCGATGGCGTCGCGCATATTCTTCGAGAGCTTCGTTGAATTGCGCTTTGCGAAAATCAGGCCAGAACGTCGGAGTGACGACCAGTTCGGCGTAGGAAATCTGCCAGAGTAAAAAATTACTGATCCGCATTTCGCCACTGGTGCGAATCAATAAATCCGGGTCGGGCCAATGGCGGGTGTAAAGGTGTTGCGCGACAATCTGCTCCGTTATTTCCGCTGGTTCCAATGCGCCGCATTTCACCTTGCCGGCAATTTCCCGGACGGCTTCCACAAGTTCAGTCCGCCCGCCATAGCTCAAGGCGAGAATCAGAGTCAGCCCATTATTTTTGGCGAGAGCAGCTTTGGTTTTTTCCAATTGCTCCTGGACGAATTCCGGCAATCGATAGATTTGCCCGATGGCTTCGAGCCGCACGTTGCTGCGATTTAATTCGCCGATTTCGTTCTTTAGAAATCGCGCAAGATATTTCATCAACGTGTCCACTTCGTCTTTGGGACGATTCCAATTTTCGACGGAGAAGGCGTAGAGTGTTAAATATTTTACACCGGCTTCACCCGCAGCGCGGACGACGGCGCGAACGGATTCAACACCGTTGCGATGTCCTTCAACGCGTGGTAAGTGGCGCTCCTTTGCCCATCGGCCGTTTCCATCCATGATGATGGCCACGTGCGCCGGCAAACTAGCCTTGGCCTCCGTACTGAGTTGCTGCGCTATTGCGCTCACAAGATTTTTGTCTCGAAAATTGAACTATAGGAAAATCGTCTGCGCGCGAGCCGGACCGACCGAAGCGATCATCAGTTTTGCGCCGGAAAGTTCAGCAATGGCTTTGAGATACGACCGCGCATTGGCCGGAAGCTTTTTCCATTCACGCACTTTATCGGTGGGCGTTTTCCAGCCGGGAAATTCCGCATAAATTGGTTCGCACTTTGCGAGCACTTCAATGTCGTTCGGAATATAATCCAACCGTTCCGAACCAACACGATAGCCGATGCAGGCCTTGATCGTTTCCAACGTGTCGAGGCCATCGAGGTTCGTGACGGCGATTTCGTCGATGCCGTTGACCATCGAAGCGTGGCGAGTCGCGACAGAATCAAACCAACCGCAACGGCGTGCGCGTCCGGTGGTCGCGCCGAACTCGCGTCCCATGTTGTGCAGCATGTCAGCGATTTCCTGGTTCTCTGTTGGCAAAGGTCCCTCACCAACACGAGTGGTGTAAGCTTTCATAACTCCCACCACGCGATCCATCCGGTTCGGCGCAACGCCCGATCCCGTGCATGCGCCGCCGGAAGTTGTGTTGGAAGAAGTCACGAACGGATAGGTGCCGTGATCGATGTCGAGAAAAGTTCCTTGAGCGCCTTCGAAAAGAATGTCCGCTTTGCGACGGGTGGCTTTGTGAAGATAGACCACGGTGTTTGTCACAAACGGTTTCAAGCGATCGCCCGCTTTGCGATACACTGCGTGAACTTTCGCGAAGGACAGCGGTTTCGCGCCAAACGCCTTCAACACCTCGTTGTTCTCTTTGATGCGAATGCGGAGAAGGGCTTCAAAACGATCCGGGTTAATCAGATCAATCATGCGCAAACCGGTGCGAGCCGCTTTGTCGCCATACGCCGGCCCGATGCCGCGTTTGGTCGTGCCTATTTTATTTTTGCCCTTTAAAATTTCACGCTGTTCATCCAGCTCGCGATGATACGGCAGAACGAGATGAGCCGTTTCGCTGATGAAAAGATTGTCGCTTACCGGGATGCCTTGCTTGAGCAGTCCATCAATTTCGACCACGAGATTCACGGGATCAATCACGACGCCATTGCCGATGACGCAGGTTTTCTTCGGGCGCAAAATCCCGGAAGGAATCAGGTGCAACACATATTTTTTTTCGCCAAGGAAAACCGTGTGCCCGGCGTTGTTACCGCCTTGCGTGCGCACCACGATGTCTGCTTGTTCGGTCAAGACATCGATGATTTTGCCTTTTCCCTCATCGCCCCACTGGGCACCGACTAAAATTGTGTTCGCCATAGCTTAAACGGGTCAGATTGATTTCAGAATCCTGTGATTAAAATAAAATCCCCGAAGTTTGGACTCGGGGACTCGGATACTATGTGCGGCCCATCCTATTTGCAAGATTGGATTGAAAGCGAAACAGAGCCGACCATTGCCGTTCCCTGGCGTTGCTGCAATTCGGTTTCATCGGCAAGCTTTGGCCAACGCTTTGGTTCTACCCAATCATGAAATTGTTTTGCTCTATTTCAATCACAGGAATCGGAATCCTGTTTTGCCTTGTCACGACAGTCACCGCGACCGGCGCCACATCCTCTCGCCCGAAGCCGAACGTGTTGTTCATCGCCATCGATGATTTAAACGATTGGGTCGGCTGCCTCGGTGGACATCCGCAGGCGCAAACGCCGAACATGGATCGCCTTGCCGCGCGAGGTGTCGTCTTCAGCAATGCGCATTGTCAGGCGCCGTTGTGCAATCCTTCACGCTCCAGCCTTCTCACCGGATTGCGTCCGTCCACCACGGAAATTTACGGGCTTGCGCCGGGCATCCGCGATGTGGCTGCCACGCGACATTGCACCACGCTGCCACAATATTTTGCCCAGCACGGTTATTTCACCGCGAGCTTTGGCAAGGTGTTTCACGACGGCTCAATTCCTCCAAGGCTTCGAACGAACGAGTTTGATGTTTGGGGCGATGCTCCAGCAATGCCGCTGCCGAGAGAAAAATTTGTGAACACGCCGGATCCAATTCGCGCGATGGATTGGGGAATTTTTCCCGAAGACGATCGCGATCAAGCCGATTGGAAAACGGCTGACCACGCTATTGAACAGTTGCAATCGCGCCCCAAAGAGAAGCCATTTTTTCTCGCGGTCGGTTTTCGTCTTCCGCATGTCCCCTGCTTTGCTTCGCAGAAATGGTTTAATTTATTTCCGCCCGAAGACCAGATCGCACTCCCGCCGTATCGCGCCAAAGATCGTGACGACGTGCCGTTTTTCGCCTGGCATCTTCACTGGAAATTACCCGAGCCGCGACTCTCCTGGCTGAACGAAGCCAAACAATGGCGACCGTTGATCCGCTCCTACCTCGCCAGCACCACATTCATGGATGGCCAAATCGGGCGCGTGCTCGATGCCGTGGACGCCAGCGAAGCCGCAACGAACACGGTCATCGTGTTGTGGTCCGACCACGGTTGGCATCTCGGCGAAAAAGGCATCACAGGAAAAAACAGTTTGTGGGAACGCTCGACCCGGGTGCCTTTGATTTTTGCCGGGCCGAAAATTGTTCGCGGTGAAAAATGCAAGCAGCCCGTTGAGTTACTCGACATTTATCCAACACTGGTTGAACTCTGCGGCCTGCCCCAAAAATCCGGCATCGAAGGCCACAGTCTTTTACCGCAATTGAAAAACGCCGACACCAAACGCCGCTGGCCGGCGATCACCACTCACAATATCGGCAACCACACGATTCGCACCGATCGTTGGCGTTACATTCGATACGCGAATGGCACCGAGGAATTGTATGATATGCAAACTGATCCCAACGAATGGACCAACATCGCAACTGAGCCGAAGAGCAAAAAAATTATCCACGATCTCGCGAAATCGTTGCCCAAAGTAAATCAGCCCCCAGCACCCGGAAGTGCTCACCGGATTCTCGTTCAAGAGGGCAGTGTTTGGTTGTGGGAAGGCCAGCCGATCAAACCGGAAGAGTTGGTGGAATAAGCAATAACCACCGCCGCCGGCCTGAAAATTATTTCTTCGGACCGTAGCCGCGTTTGATTCGACCTTTGTTATCAAGTTTGCCGCAAGCCCAGAGCAGGCCGCGCGTGACAAGGTCAAGGTAACGAGCATCTTCCACCGTGGCGTTGTTGTGGCCGATGGTCGTGCTGAAAACGCGAGTGCCTTTATATTCATTGGCCCAAACGACAACCGATTGATTTGCCTTCTCGACCCCTTCCTTATTTTTCACGTTCTGAACACCAGACGCGAGCGGCGTGGCCGTCGGCAAAATTTGGATGTTGTTGTAAAGCTCCTCATTAATCGTGGTCCAGTCGCTGAGGCCGTGAGTAATCGCATGATCTTTTTGCGCAAAACTAATCGCGATCGGCAACTGCGGACCGTGCCCGCTGGATTGCAGACCAAGATATTCAAACCACATCGCGCGCTCAGAACCAGTTGCGGCCATCTCGTTCGGATTGCCGATGCGATAGCAGTGCATCGCGCAATGCAAATTCACGCCGGGAATGCCCGCATGATGCGGCGCGAGTACCGCCTTGATCGTCGCCGGATCATTCACGTCGGCTGCGCATTCGTCATGGATGACGACATCGTATCCTTTCGCATAATCGGCGTTACCGAGAATGGCCAACGGCGGCTTGGTGCTACGGTCGTCGGTGTGAATTTGGGTCACCACAACGTTCGCGCGTTTTTCAAGACCTTGTTTGAGAATGTCCTTTTGTTTTCCGTAATCGTGACAACAACCTCCGGTAATCAACAACACGCGGAGCGGCTTCACGTCAGCGGCATGAGCAGGATTTAAATTCAACGCGCAGGCAATCAAGCCGGCAGCGAACAATCGAAATAATTTGTGCATGGACAATTTGTTAACAGTCTTCGCGCCGCGATGAAAGCCTCGATTCATTTGCAGCACAATTTTGCTCAAAAGGAAATTATTGTTCGGCCATAAATCGTTCAAGATCTTGATCGGAGTCAATGTTTCCCGGCCATTCCGTGGCAGCTTACAGCCATGAGCGAACAACCTCTCATTGATGCCGAACACGAAAAAATTCTTTCTTTGCCTGATGAAACACGATTTGCCCCAAATGGAATTGTCAGTCGCACGCTCTTGCGAACGGCGAATTCGCGCGTGGTGCTTTTTGGTTTTGCAGAAGGACAGGAACTGACAGAACACACCTCCACGCAACATGCGCTGATTCAGATTCTGTCTGGTGAATGCGAATTTTTCTTGGACGGCAAATCGCACCCATTGAAAACGGGCGACGTTCTTTATATGCCGCCAAACCTCCCGCATGCCGTCGAGGCCCGCTCAAAATTTTCCATGCTTCTGACTTTGTTTAAGCCTGACGAAAAACCGGCAACCCCTCCATCATTGAGCAAGTTGAAAACACCCGCATTGACTTTATGAAATTAAAAATAACCTCATTTGTTTCCAGCGCGTTGGCGCTGGCCATGTCAACCCTGACTACGTCGGCTCAAGGAACGACGAATGCCGTCGCACAGCCGTCACAACCAGCCAGCAGTGCCGGACTGGTAAATGACTATCTCCGCGAGCAAAATCCCACCTTCACCAACTGGGACTTCGGTGGCCAGGTGCGTGGGCGCTACGAGGCCAAGAGCGGTTTTGCCGTGTCCGGCGCGGGTGCGAACGCTGTGGACTTTAACAAGCTCACGCCCGACAACGATTACTGGCTGCTGCGTGAGAAATTCCATGCCGGATGGAAACCCACCTCGTGGGTCAACGTCTTCGTCGAAGCCCGCGACAGTTCTTCACCGAGTGACGAGCGCTCACCTCAGCCTGAATCAGATTCACTGGATCTGCAACAGGCCTGGCTCGCGTTGGGCGATGCGAAACAATTTCCCGTCACCACGAAGATTGGCCGGCAGGAATTGATCTACGGCGACGAACGGCTCGTGGGCGCTTTCGATTGGAACAACGTGGGACGTGTGTTCGACGCCGCCAAAATTCGCTTCGAGAACGACACATTCTGGGTGGACGCTTTTTCTGGTCGTGTCGTGCTCATCAACGACGATGAATTCAACGTCGCCAACGACTACGACTGGTTCTCCGGCGTCTATGCCTCCACCAAGACGATCATTCCGAAACAGGAGACGCAACTTTATTTCCTGGCGCGCAACACCGGCGCCCAATCACCCACCGCCACCACTGGCAGCCCGCAACCCGGCGGTCCGGCCGCGCGCGACATCTACACGCTCGGCTTGCGCTTCAAATCCTTGCCCGGCCAGTTCGATGGCTGGGATTACGATGGTGAATTAGCCGGCCAACTGGGAGATTTCTACGATACAACACAAGGAAAGTATCTGGACCAGCAAGCCTATGCCGCACATGTGGGTGGCGGCTACACATGGAAGGACGCCCGTTGCACGCCTCGTCTCGGCCTCGAATATAACTTTGCCAGTGGCGACAGCGATTCCACCGACGGCAATCACGGCACGTTTGAAAATCTTTTCCCGACGAACCACAAGTTTTATGGATTCATGGATTTTGTCTCGTGGCAGAATATCCACAACGTGCGCTTCACCGCATCGGCCAAGCCCGTCAAAAGTCTCACTCTAACCACGGACTACCATCTTTTCTGGCTCGCCGACACCAGCGATTATTTTTACACGGTCAGCGGTTCCCCGCGCAAAACCGGCGGCTACGGCATCAAACCCGCCAACGACAGTTTCGTCGGCTCGGAACTCGACATCGTTGCGAGCTATCAGGTGAAAAGTTTCATCGTGGCGCAGCTTGGCTACGGTCACTTTTTTATCGGCGATTACGTGAAGCAATCGCTCACCGCCACCGGCTCACAGGACGCAGACTGGATCTATGCGCAACTCGCTTTCAATTTCTGAATTCGGATTTTATGAACGCGAAACTTTTGGAAATAGATGCGCGCGGACTTGAACCACCAGAACCATTGGTCCGAATTTTGGAAGCAGTGACAACTTTGCCGGAAGGAATGACTCTCACCGCGCATACTGACCGGCGTCCCATGTTTCTTTACCCGCAACTCGAAGAACGCGGCTTCACCAGCGAAACCGAGGAACAATCTGATGGAAGCTTTATTATCCATATCCACCACTGTTAAACCTGCGCCTGCGAAAACAGCTTCCGCAGTTTCACCCAAGGCGGCAAACACGCCCTCGGTGATATTGCCGTTGCAATTCATCATGACCGGTCTGCTCGCACTTTTTGCAGGAATGGGCTGCCTCATGGTGCGACCTGACCTTCTCGCCACCTACCACTACAACCAATATGTCATCGCGGTGACACACTTGGTTGTCTTGGGCTGGATTTGCTCCGTCATCATGGGCGCCATGTATCAACTTGTGCCGGTCGCGTTGGAAACAAAACTTTACAGCGAACGGCTCGCACGCTGGCAATTTCTGTTTCATGTCGTTGGCTTTGTCGGAATGGTTTGGGCGTTCAGCATTTGGGATTTGAAACAGGTTGGACACTTTGCCACTGTCCTGACCGTTGGCGTTGGTTTGTTCGTTTACAACCTCCTTCGCACGCTGTTGCGGGTGCCGAAGTGGAACGTCACCGCCACCGCAATCACCGCCTCGCTCTCTTGGATTTCATTTGCAATCCTCACCGGACTATTCATCGCCGCCGGGAAATGCACTTATGAAACAGCCACCGTATTGTCACCCACCACTCCTGTTGGAGCGCTGGTGCATGGACTCCGCTCGATTGCCGGGTTTGTCGCGCGCTTCGATGCCATGAGTGCGATGCACGCCCACGCCCACCTCGGCAGCGTGGGATTTTTCATCATGCTCATCGTGGGGGTTTCCTACAAATTGGTTCCAATGTTTACGTTGAGCGAATGGCAAAACCAACGTCGCGCCATCTGTTCAATTGTGCTGCTGAACTTCGGCTTGGCTGGAACATTCATCACCATTCTTCTCGGCAGCCCTTGGAAGCTGGCGTTCACGGCCATCATCGTCGCGGCACTGGCCATTTACGCTTGGGAATTGGCTGCCATCTTGCGCGCACGGAGTCGCCGTAAACTGGATTGGAGCATTAAATATTTTCTAACGGCCATCGCGCTCCTGGTGCTCTTGTCCGGGTTGGCCATTGTATTGTCGTGGCCGGGTTTGCCGATGACGACGTTGACGGGACAGCTTGAAAATGTTTATGGATTCCTCGGCCTGATTGGAATCGTCACCTTCGCCATCATCGGGATGCTCTACAAAATTATTCCGTTCCTGGTTTGGTTCAACAGCTACAGCCGCAAAATCGGGCTAATGAAAGTTCCGGCCATGGCTGAGATGTATTCAACAAATTTGCAGGCGGCGGGATACTGGAGTTTTCTCGGCGGTCTTCTCGTCACTGGTGTTGCGATTCTATTTTCAAACGAAAATGGCGTGCAGTTTGGTTGTGGACTTCTCGGTGTGAGTTTACTCGCGTTCGCTGTGAACGTGGTCACGATGCTCACTCATCTGGTTCATCCAAGACTAAAACCACTTGCCGCCCAGTCTGCGTCAACCAAATGGAATAATGAACAGTGAGCCAATTAGCGAAGAAGCTATTCTTGAAACTTTACGCCAGGTGTTTGATCCCGAATTGGGCTGCAACATCGTTGACCTCGGATTAGTTTACAGCGTCGCAATCGCGAACGGAAAAGTGCGCGTGGTCATGACCCTCACCACCCCGGGTTGCCCTATGCACGAAAGTATTTGTCAGGGTGTGAAAAACGCCCTGCTTAATCTCGACGCCGTGGACGACGCGGAAGTCGAACTCGTTTGGGAGCCAGCGTGGGAACCTTCAATGATGAGCGCATCTGGTCGCGCCACAACCGGTGTCAGCATTTAGAAAAACAGAAATAGAATTATGAATACAAACATCCAAAACGAAATACTCATTGGCCCGGACAGAGTCATGGACGTGCGCCCGATCCCTTGCTTGATCAAACATAAATTAATCATCCGCACCTGGCTGGAGCTGGCGGTTGGCGAACATTTTATTTTGCTGAACGACCACGATCCGGTTCCACTTTATTACCAGTTTTTCGCCCAATGGCCGTCCGCGTTCACTTGGGAACACACCGTCAAAGGGCCGGAAGAATTCCGCGTGAAGATCACGAAACTGAAGCAGACTGAGCTGCCAGAGATTGAGACAAACGAACCAAACCATGACTTCAGTCAAAGAATTCCGGCGCGCGATCGGATAGTGTTAACCCAGATCGAAGGCTCATAAGCATTCGATCGACTGAAAAAAACTGAAAATAAATGATTATGAAAACATCTAGCGTAAAACAAATTATCACCGCGTTGGCTTGTGCCGCAATGGCTTTGGGCGTGACGCGCGCCGCAGAAACGGCCAGCGGAACCAAGCCGGTGACTCCTGATGTTCAGGGCGAAGAAGTCGCGGTGTTGACGCAAGCACCGAAAGTTCCACCGCCGATCACGCGCAAACACGCGACGAAAGTAGTCGTCAATCTGGAAGTTCAGGAGGTGACCAAACGTCTGGCGGATGGTGTGGAGTATAATTTCTGGACGTTTGGAGGCGACGTGCCGGGAAGTTTTATTCGGATTCGCGAAGGTGATCACGTGGAGTTCCATTTGAACAATCATCAAAGCAGCAAGATGCCGCACAACATTGATCTGCACGCGGTGACCGGTCCGGGCGGCGGAGCGGCATCGTCGTTCACTGCGCCGGGACATTCTTCACAGTTTTCTTTTAAAGCGCTCAACCCCGGTCTTTACGTTTATCACTGCGCCACCGCGCCGGTGGGAATGCACGTCGGTAACGGGATGTATGGCTTGATTCTCGTCGAACCGAAGGACGGACTGCCGCCTGTGGACCGCGAATATTACATCATGCAAAGCGAGTTCTACACCGCAGGCAAATATGGCGAGGAAGGATTGCAACCGTTCGACATGGACAAAGCGATTGATGAACGGCCGAGCTATGTCGTTTTCAACGGTGCGGTTGGTTCGCTGGTCGGTGACAAGGCGCTCACCGCCAAAGTGGGCGAGCGCGTACGGCTATTCATCGGCAACGGCGGGCCGAATCTTATTTCGTCCTTTCACGTGATCGGAGAAATTTTTGATCATGTTTACCAGGAAGGCGGAATACTTCCCACGCAACAACATGTGCAGACGACTGTGATTCCGGCAGGCGGCTCGGCCATGGTTGATTTCAAAGTGGATGTTCCCGGCACTTACATTCTCGTCGATCATTCGCTGTTTCGTGCGTTCAACAAAGGCGCGCTCGGCATGTTGAAAGTGGACGGCCCGCCCGATCTGATTGTTTATTCCGGGAAAGAAGTGGACGCCAATTATCTCGGCAAAGCCGTGACCGCCGGATCAGATGCGGAAAAGAGAGTGGCGACGTTGAAAGCGGCGGTCGCTCAAGAAATTAAAAGCAATCCGAAGATCGCGGATTTGAAAAAAGAGATTCAGGTTGAAAAAGGAAAACAAGTTTTCTTACAAACCTGCTTCGTCTGCCACCAACCGGATGGCAAGGGTATTCCGGATCAAATTCCGCCGCTGGCCAAGTCCGATTATTTGATGGCCAACAAAGAGCGGGCTATTCGCGGGGTATTGATGGGGCAATCGGGTGAGATGGAGGTGAACGGCAAAAAATACATCGGCGTAATGATTCCGTTGAATTACTTGAGCGACGACCAGATTGCGAATGTGTTGACCTATGTGCGCAACAGCTTTGGAAATTCCGGCGACAGCGTGACCTTGGAAGAGGTTGGTAAAGTTCGCAAAGAAGTAGTCGTGCCTGCGACCACCTCGTTCGAATAAACTCTTGCCACACGCGCAAAATAATTGTCTGACATGAAACCCTGGAGAACAAAATCAATCGCCGCACTGATCATCATGGTCACTGCGGTGCTCCCAGGTTTCGGACAATTTCCGCCAGCGGGCATGGCTGTCATTCCCGCTGGCGTGTACCGCCCGCTGTTTCGTTCCGAAACAGATTTGAAAGAAATTCCGGTCAAAACATTTTGCCTCGATGTATTTCCAGTGACCAATGACGACTTCCTCCAGTTCGTTCGCGCCAATCCACGCTGGCAGCGTTCAAAAGTAAAACCGATTCTCGCCGACAAATCCTATCTTAAACACTGGTCGGGCGATCTCGTTCCCGGCACGAACGCACCCGCCAATGCGCCGGTGACTTCGGTCTCCTGGTTCGCCGCCAAAACCTTTGCGCAATGGAAAGGTAAACGGTTGCCGACTGTGGCCGAGTGGGAATATGCCGCTGCAGCCAGCCCAACCCGAGTCGATGGAGAAAACGACAACGCGTTCAAACGTCAGATTGCTGACTGGTATTCCACCCCGTCGCCGACGAAAATTTCCTCGGTGGGCGGCAACCGCGCAAACCTTTGGGGCGTTCACGATTTGCACGGGCTGGTTTGGGAGTGGGTGGCCGATTTCAGCACTGCGATGGTCACCGGCGATGCTCGCGGCGACACCGGACTCGACCGTCAACTTTTCTGCGGTGCTGGTTCGCAAAATGCAAAAAATGTTGAGAACTACCCGGCTTTCATGCGTTACGGCTTTCGCAGCAGTTTGAAAGCGGATTATTGCGTCCATAATCTAGGTTTTCGTTGCGCAAAAGATTTATGAAATCGATTGAACCAATCTATTTTTTCGTCTTCGCCAGCCTGGTGCAGATGAGTTGCACTTCAGATTCCGGCAAACAATCGAACAAGCCATCCTGTTGCGCCAAAGCAGAAGCGCCGACCGCTTTCGCCGACAAATCGATTTACCAAGTCGAGTCGATCTGGACGACTGACGAAACAAAACAACTCAAGCTCGGGGAATTGCGCGGACGCCCACAAGTGGTCGCGATGTTTTTTACCTCCTGCCAATTTGCGTGCCCGATCATCGTCAATGACATGAAACGAATCGAAGCTTCGTTGCCTCCAGAACTGGCTGCTCGCGTCGGCTTCACGCTCGTTTCGATCGACAGCGAGCGCGACACACCGGCAGTTCTGGCTGAGTATCGCAAGGCCCACGCGCTCGCAGGAAAAAGATGGACCTTGTTGCGCGGCAACCCGGATGACCTGTTGGAGTTGGCTGCATTGCTTGGCGTGAAATATAAAGCGGATGCGAACGGACAATTCGCGCACTCCAACGTCATCACAATTCTCAATGCGCAAGGCGAGATTGTTTATCAACAAATCGGATTGAATCAGGACATCGAAAAATCCCGGGAGTCCATTCAACAATTGCCTGCAAAATAATATGCTTCCGCTGAATCAATTCAAACGGTTGGATGTGCGCGACATTCTGCAACAAGGAATTGAACCTTTTCCCGAAATCCGCAAACGAGTCGATGCGCTAAAAACAAATGAAGGACTGATTATTGTCGCTCCATTCCTCCCTTCGCCGCTCATTGAAAAACTGAAGAGCGAAGGGTTCTGTTCCAAGATCGAGCACGGAACCGGCGCGGAATGGATTGTTTATTTTTGGCGCGAATCACCGTAGAACATCGGGCGTGACTGAAGAACCCAGCCCATTTAAAAAATTCGCCATCGCCACGGCCCTGCGCAGTTGTCAGCTTTTCACGGGGCTTTCCCAGGAAGATTTTCAAAGCATCGCGAATTTTGTGGCCATGAAGTCCCTGGCCAAAGACGAATATCTATTCCGCGAAGGCGACCTCTCACGCGGATTTTACATCGTTCAAAAAGGAGCCATCAACGTCCATCGCGTCAGCGCTTCCGGCAAAGAACAAGTCATCCATGTATTTCGCGCCGGCGATTCTTTCGCCGAAGCCACACTGGCCTCCGACAAAGGTTATCCCGGCGACGCCCGCGCGGTGGTTGTCTCACAGGTTTTGCTCGTGCAGAAGGTCGGTATTCTAGGCTTGTTGCGTCGTCGTCCTGATCTGGCGTTGCGCATGTTGGGTTCCATGAGCGCGCATCTCCGCGTGCTGGTCGGGCAACTCGACGATCTCACTCTGAAAGATATTGAAACGCGTCTGGCCAACTGGCTGGTGAAACATTGTCCCGATCCCAACAGCATTCTACCGGCGAAAATCCAACTCAGCATCACCAAGCGCATGTTGGCGGCTGAACTCGGCACCGTGAGCGAAACGTTCTCCCGCACCCTCGCGAAATTTCGCAAGCAAAAGCTGATCAAAGTTGAAGGCAAAATCATTACGGTCCTCTCGCCCGCCCAATTAGCCGCGATGTTACGCAGAAATTTAGGCGCGTGACTCGGGCAACGATCTGCTGCCGAACTCGACCATCCCGCCCATAACCAAGCCGCAGGGGATTGCGTTTTGGCTTTTTACTTTTACCTTTTGCCCATGAATTTATTACCGTTTGAAAATTTACCCGTTCATGCGCCGCGCCAATTTATTCCGATAAAAATTGATTTAGGCGATTGGAATCAGATCGCACCGCTGTTCGACAAATTGGAAATTCGCGCCGCCGACTGCCAGGTGGTTTCCGATCTGGAAAAATGGATGCTCGACGGCGGCGAATTGAGCGCTTCGATTGATGAGGAGTCGTCAAAGCGTTACATCGCCATGACCTGTCACACCGACAATGCCGATGCGGAAAAGGCGTTTTTGTATTTCGTGGAAAACATCGAACCTCAACTCAAGCCTCGGCAATTCAAGCTCGCGCAAATTTATCTCGCGCATCCGCTGCGACAAAAATTATTGGCCGAAAAGAAATCGCGTTATGAAGTTTTTGATCGCAACGCCGCTCTTCATGTGGAGCTTTATCGCGAGGAAAATGTTCCACTGGAAACCGAAGAAGCCAAACTTGGCCAGCAGTATCAAAAGTTGAGCGGATCGCTCACCGTGCAATTTCGCGGCGAGGAAAAAACACTGGTGCAGATGGGGCGTTATCTGGAAGAGACCGATCGCACCCTGCGACAGGATGCGTGGGAACTGGTGGCAAATCGACGTTTACAAGAGGCGGAAAAGTTTGAAGATAATTTTGATCAACTGCTGAAATTGCGTGAGCAAATGGCACGCAACGCGGGCTTTCCGAATTACCTGCAATACGCTTTTCGCGCACGCGGACGTTTCGATTACACACCTGATGATTGCGTAAAATTTCATACCGCCATCGAAAATGAAATCATGCCGGTGCTGAAGCAATTGCAGGCCGAACGCAAACAGCAACTTGGCCTGGCGTCGATCCAACCGTGGGATCTTGCGGTTGATCCTTCGAACCAGCCGCCGCTCCGACCATTCGAGCAGGTGGATAAAATGGTTTCCGGCACGCAGCAAATTTTTGATCAACTCGATCAAGGTCTCGCCGGTGGTTTCCAGGAAATGCAAGACCTGCGGCTGCTGGATCTCGCCAATCGCAAAGGCAAGGCGCCCGGCGGCTATCAATCGACGCTGTCGGAATCGCGGCTTCCATTTATTTTCATGAACGCAGTCGGCCAACAGCGCGACGTGGAAACAATGTTGCACGAAGCCGGACACGCCTTCCACGCACTCGCCACGCGCAACGAAGATTTGTATTCGTATCGCAGCGCGCCGATTGAGTTTTGCGAAGTCGCTTCGATGAGCATGGAGTTGCTCGGTAATGAATTCATCGAAACGTTTTACGCTGCACCCGACGCCAAACGCGCGAGACGCGAGCATCTCGAAGGCATTGTCGAAATTTTTCCGTGGATAGCCACCGTTGATGCTTTTCAACATTGGATTTATTCGCACGTCGGCCACACGCGCCAGCAACGTCGCGGAGCATGGTTGGATTTGATGAATCGTTTTGGTGGCGACGTTGACTGGAGCGGCCACGAAGAGGCGCGCGCGAAGCTCTGGCATCGGCAACTGCACATTTTTCTCCACCCGTTTTATTACGTTGAATACGGCATCGCCCAACTTGGCGCGTTGCAAGTTTGGGCGAATTCAAAAAAAGAAAAGTCGAAGGCGCTGCGCGATTATCAAAACGCTCTGGCTTTGGGTGGCTCGCGTCCGCTGCCGGAATTATTTTCCACTGCTGGATGCCGATTTGATTTCAGCACGGAAACGGTGAAGCCACTGGTGAAATTGTTGGAAACTGAGTTGGCGAAACTCCGATAACACTGGTTGAAAGCGCGTACTATCTGGCAAATCGTGCGCGCAATTTCTCCAGAGCCGTTGCGCGGTGACTAATTTTGTTTTTCTCAACTTCGCCCAATTCTGCAAAAGATTTGTCGAATCCATTTGGAATAAAAAGCGGGTCATAGCCGAACCCGCCCTGCCCGCCTGCCACAAAAGCAATTCGCCCTTCACAGGCGCCGTCGAAAATTTCCGTGAGCAATTCCGCTTCATCAGCAAAACACGCCGTGGATTGGGATTTGCTCATTGAAAAAACAAGAGGGGTCAACGCGATGACGCAACGAAAACGCGCCGTGCGTTTTTCGGGCAAAACATCTTCGAGCAATCGCAACAATTTTTCATTATTCGCTGCGTCCGGTGAATTGCCATCGCCACTTCCTCCCGCGAATCGTGCCGAGTAAACTCCCGGCGCGCCATTTAACGCATCGACTTCCAATCCAGAATCGTCCGCCAACACAAAAGTATTTTCGCCGTCCAAATTAGAATCAGAAATTGTCGAAAACCATTTGGCCAGTTCAACAGATTTCTTTGCCGCGTTTCCCGCAAATGAATCGGCGTCTTCAATGACTTTCGGGGCTGCGGGAAAATCGTTCAGGGTAAGAACACGAAAATTGCCGGAAAGAATCGCACGGATTTCTGCAGCTTTATGCGCGTTGCGCGTGGACAGAATCAGAGTCGTCATGCGCAGATCATGGCAACTGCACGACCCGGAAAAAACGCGTTCCAAAGCTGGTGACTTGCGTGTTCGTGTAGCTCGATGTCGTGCTCGTCGCCACGTTGGTCATCAGCGGCAGCCACGCCGTCAAATTGGTCGATGCCTCAATGATATTCGTCCGCCCAACCACCAATCCTGAAATATCAAATTGAAACTGGCCGCCCACGCGCTTTGTGGAACTGAGGGCGATTGGATCGGCAATACCAACCACAGTAATGGATCCAGTTGGCCCGAGGATGTCGTGATAAGGAAAAAAACCCGTGGCGAAATCAAATACCACGGAAAAGGTGTCGCCCTCTTCAAACAAAAACCCCGTTGCCCAAGCACCGGTGTCACTCGCAACAGTATGTGTAAAAAGCTGATCCTGGCTAATCCATGTGACCGTGTCCCCTAAATCAATCGTCCGGCTGGACGGTGAAAACGAATTGTCCACAGTTACAAAATGTTCAACGGCACAGAGACGACTCATTGAAACAAAAAAACAAACTACCACCATCCCATGTTTCAGAAATTTTTTTTCCATAAAACCAGCATGGGCAACTCGAATTTGCCGTCAATGAAATAAGCCCGGCGACGAAGCTTCGTTTTCCAACAGATCACTTCGAGGGAACAAGCCCAATGACTGAGGCTGGGAGATTGGTTGTTCCCAAGATTAAATCGCCAGCGAGCGGTGCCGTCGGCGAATTGGTGAATTTGAGCCAGCCCATCAGAACTTCGCTGCCATTGCGCGATGGCAGGTAAACCGGAATAAAACCGTTCCCGGTCGGAAGAAAATTTTTCACAACAGGTGGTCCAACCGGAAATTGCGCGCTGATCTTGACGAACTGATCCGGTTGAGCGATCCCGCTTCCGATCGACTGAGTTCCGTTCACCAGATTGAAAGTGAACGATTCTTGAGAGGGGGTTTTTGAGCTTAAGGTTGCCGCAGCGCGTTCGGCGTTGACGACGGAAGTCCAGTAACCGTCAGTGAGTTCGCCGTCGATTCCGCTCAGACCTTCCAAGTGGAGATTCATTGTCAGAACAACCGGCTGGATCGGGCGACGCAGGATTGGAAATTTTATGCGCCCGGTGTAATCAAATTGACCGGCCAACGAAAAAGTTCTTCCGGCGATGGTTAATTTCCCGGAAAATTTCCCATTCGATGTCACCTTCAACTTGATCATCCCTGAGCTTTGCGGGGTCACTCCATGGAGATCAGAAATCAAGCCGGAGTAATTTCCTTGCACGTTGGGGAATGGGTTCGAAATAAAGTTCGCCGTCAGCACCAGATTCGATCGCATGGTGAAATTTAAAACCGCTTTGTTGGAAATGGCCGATCCCTCCCAGCCGCCAAAAATCTGCCCTGCTCCAGCTTGGGCAATCATTTGGTAAAATTTTCCGATCTCTAAAAATTTACCGTCGAGATTCGGCTGCACTTTGCCCACTCCGCGAACCTGCACCTTAAGAAGACTGTTCACGACGTAAGTAAATGAACGCGTGTCATTAGTGGAAAAATTTCCGGCATAATCAACGCTGTGAAAATTGACCACGTTTGTTCCAGCGGCCAAACCGACTTGCGCAATCCAATTCGTCGTTCCCATTGCGTCAAGGAACTCGCCGCCGTTCACCTGGAATTGAACTCGCTCCAAGAGAATGTCATCACCTGCGATGCCGCTGATGAGAAAGGGCGAATTCGTCAGGCGCGAAAAATTCGCCGGAGAATTAGTAATCGCAATCGTCGGATTTTGTGTGCCCGGCACAAAAACGTCGATTGATACCACCTGGGAGCTGGCCGTTCCGCCAAGCTCGTCGGTCACGACCGCCATTAGCGTGTGAATTCCTGCTGCGCTTGGAGTCCAATTGAAACTGTAAGGCGAGTTCGTCAATACAGGGCTGATCGCAACAAAACTATTACCGAAGCCCTCAAAAAATTGAACATGATCCGCCATCAACCCCGGCGCGCTCACCGTGGCGGCGATCAAAACATTTGATCCCAAAGCGACTCTTGATTCGTCGGCAGGTTCCGTCAGGACAATGGTTGGCGACGCTAGAACGGAAAAACTAACCGTCTTGGAGCTGGTAAAACCACCGTCGTTGTCGGTTGCGCGGGCCACAATGAAATAAAGGTCCGGCGGCAGATTCGTCAGGACAATTTCGTAAGGCGCATTTGTCAGAGTCGCGAACGACAAGCCATTCAAGAGGAACTCCACCTGCACGATTTGTCCATCGTTGTCCGAAGCCTCAGCCCGGAGTGCGATATTGGACCCAACGCGCAACCGCGCTCCGTCCACCGGCTCAACCAACGTTACGGTTGGAGGAATATTCGGAAGCTTGGTCACGTTGAGTAGGGCTGAATCACTCGGGGTCGAACCCGCTTCGTTGCTCACTAGGACGGAATAGCTTCCAGCATCGTTTGTTTGCACGTTGCCGAGAAAAAAAGAATTCGTGGTCGCACCCGAGATGTTGGTTCCATTGAATTGCCATTGATAACTCAACGGAGGCGTTCCGCTGGCCGAAACCGCAAAAGTCACATTGCTGCCCAGAAAAACATCCTGGCTTTGCGGCTGGAATAAAACAATCGGCAATGTCGGCGCTGAGCGAACCGAAATATTTACCGCAGTCGATGTGGTGGATAGACCCGCGCCATCAAATGCTTTGGCAGTCAGGGAATGACTTCCTGCGCTGAGGTTGGTCAACGTTGCCGAATACGGGGCGGAAAAATCCGTTCCGATCAGACTGCCGTCTGCGTAAAATTCCACACGCGCAACACTGTTGTCATCCGCAGCATCAGCTTGGATGACGACGTCTGCCCCCGCCGTGAAGCTGGAATTGTTTGGCGGGTTCGTGATGGTGACTGTGGGTGGTGCGTTCGGCGTAACCACGGTGATCGTGCCCACCATGTTGAAGGAGAAAATATGCGGGGTGCAGTAATAAGGATATGCTCCTGCAGGAACATTGAAGGTGAAAGAATACGAGCCACCCCTGCCATATAACGGACTGCGCCAGACACCGCTTGGCACAAGGTTCACGCCGCTCACCGTATCATGGGCTGAGCTGTCACGGTTCACCCATGTCACGGTATCCCCAATATTCACCGTCAGATTCTTGGGAACAAATTGGAAGCCGCTCATGTTGACCGTAATATTGGCACCGCGCGTTGAAGCAGTGAAACCAACGCAGCCGATCAATATCCATTTTAGAAAACAGTTCACAGTGAAACAATAAGGGTTCTTACAATCACAGGCAAATCCTACGGCCACCTCAGAGTCAGCGTGGCAAAAACCCCGTTGGCCACGTAGTTGTTTTTGTTTCCAGAACTCGGCTCGGCGTAATCATAAAAACTGTAACGTAAATTCGTGCTGATGTAATCGGTCCATTTTTTCCCAATGCCAAAACTAACCACATGCCGCGTGTAATCAATTCCCAATGGAACTCCGTTGGCGACATTGTGCTGTTGATAATTTGCTTCTGAAAAAACGTAGGATGCCTGCAAGTCAGTCGTTTTATTCAGCACATAATTCGCGCTCGTGATGATGCTGTAAATATCTCCCCGATACGGGACGACCGAAGCATTTCCATTGTCCGCAGTTTTTGTGCGCGTGTTGTTGTAGGAAAAAATGGTTGAGAAATGGAGTCGGCTGAAGGGTGTCATCGACATATTGCAACTGAACACATGACCATCGGTGTTACCGGAATAAATACTTTCCCCCGGCGTAACCTGATTCCCCTGACCATCTGAAGCTGACTCCGTCTTGGTTGAATAATCTGTGGTAATCAACCGATAGGAGAGCGTTGTCTTGAGCCAATGGACCGGTTTGATCACAATTTTTGTCACCAGTTCGTCAGTGTTGATTTCCCGCGCGAGAATGAACGCCGAGTAACCGTCTCCTTCAATCACGATAGGGCCATGATCAGGGTCTTTCGAAAAATCTCGAAGGTGATTGTAGTCGCTGTCGCTGATTCGCTTTTTATACTCGGCCGTAAATGAAACCGGTCTCCAAGGCGAGGTGTTAAAGCCCGCTCGATATTCCTGGCGACTGCTGTCCGCATCGGTGTCCCGCAGAAAAGCGTGGCTGCCGCCGCCCACCTGTTCTTCAAATTGCCCGACGGTCTCTTTTTCCCAGCGCATTTCCGCAAAGAGCACGCTCCAGGGAATTTTCGTAAAACGCACCGCAAAATTGTCGGAGAATTTTTGCATATCCAAATTTGAATCAATGGTCGCCGGTTTCAGCAGAAACGAGGCGGGGTCGCTTGGATCGCCTTCGTCGAGATGAATTTTCCCAAAGCCTTCCTGACGGTTCCATTCGTTTTGGAAACTTGATGAAACACTCAATCCTTCCACTCCCGTCAACATGCTGCTGACGCTGAATAGATGCGTGTCTCGACTCAATGAAATATTATTGCCGTACCAATAAAATCCCGTGATGGGAACGCCCGTATTGTCCAGTGTCTGCAAATCATAAGAGGCGTCGCCATCGAAACGTGAATAAAGATAACCACCACTAAGAAAAAGCCATTCGCCAAACTGCCGTTCAGCACGAACGGTGTTCAAACCCATCGTGTGTTGAGCACCTTCCTTGATTTGGTAAATGCTGTTGGGCTGCGGGCCAACGGTGAATTGGTTCACATCTTCGCGCTTCGTGTTCAGACTATAAAATTCGACACGCGCGCTGTCTTCGATTCGCCAATCGTAAAGTTCATGAACCAGATCGAATTTTAATATGTGCGTGTGTTCGTCAATTTCTTTCGTAGCGGGATAAATATTTATTCCGTTCACAGTTCCATATTGCAAAGTGGATTTCGTGCCCTCTTTCCATTGATATTCGTAACCCAAAACCATTTCCGGCCAATTGGGCAACGTCATTCCGAAATCAATCCACGCTCGCCCTAAATCCAAATGCAGATCGCGATTCAGGCTGAACTGCGGAGGAGTGAACGGCTTGTAATAAGCTCCGCTGTCGTCGTAATACGTGCGCGCTTGCTCCACGCCGCCGCGGACGAAACCAGTTTCGGCTTTGTCGAGCGACAGTTTCACCGCGAAATCATCAGCACCAAAAAGCGCGTGCCCTTCAGCAGAGACCGATGTGTCAGCGGAAATTCGTTCGCGAATCGAGAAATTTTCCAAGCCCCCGGCGCTGCCTTCTCGTTGCCCTTCGATTTCGCGAAAACTATCCTTATTGCCACTGACATGAATGTAACGAAGAGTCGGCATCACCGAGAAATCAAACTGCGCCACGGCGTTCGTGCCCGACCAATTCGCGCCTTGATCAATCCACGCTCGGAGCAGGCTGATTTGTTGCGACGTCAGCGGATCGCCCTTTTCAGGTGGCGGCATCTCCATGTCTTCAACCAGACCAGCAACATAATGAATCAATGGACTTTTCGCGCTGTCGCCAGAAATAATATCGATCCCGTTTGCTCCACCCTTCAGCGCAGCGTCTCGGTTGTCCAAACGAAACCGGCTCTTTGGCTTCTCGGGTCCGTGGCAACGAAGGCAGGATTTTTCAAAAATCGGCTGGATGTCGCGGGCGAAATCGACCTGAGTGGTCGCGGGCGGAGGAAGTTTTGAAATGTTTATTTCAGCCGCCGCCGGTAAAATTGCACCAAGAACAAAAATAACTAACAACCTCGAACATCGAATGAAGCTTCCGAACAGCCGTTCACACAATGTTCTACGTTCGATGTTCGATGTTCGATGTTCAGCCTTCATCAGTAACGCATTTTAGGATCAATGTTCGAGCCATGGATTGAACTGTGGCAACCCGATGTCCAACAGGTTCCCTGTCGCAAATAGTCGCTGTGCTGGACTTTTCCAATGAAAAGTTCTCCTCGCGTGACGGTAGGGACTTGGGCGTGACATTTTAGGCAGAGGTTCGGATCGTTCTCGGTGAGCAGCTTGCGATTGATCGAACCATGCGGACTGTGACAAACCGTGCATCCTTCGCGCATCGCTTCGTGTTCAAAAACAAATGGCTTCGTTTGTTCGCGGTGACATCCAGCGCAATTTTCGTTCTGTCGCGCCATGGCCAAACCACCTGCTTTTTTGAAAATATCCGAGCCATGTGGATCGTGGCATTGCACGCAGTTCATTTTCTTTTCCATGACAGGATGACGATGCGGCAAGGAGAATTCAACCTGGGTTTCTGTATGGCATTGAAGACAAGCGCCCGATTCCTTGCCGGGATTAATAATGAATTGCCGACCGGGCGAAGCGACATGTTTGCTCGCCGGACCGTGGCATGATTCGCAACTGGTTTCGCCGAGAGATTTGTCGCGGTTCAAATGAACTCGCGCATGAATACTTCCAGGAAACTTCCGCGTGATAGGCGCATGGCAATCTACGCAAACTTTATTACCGACCAAAGTGGCACCGGGTATTTCAAGCGGAACCACAACCGTGCGGGAGGTGGAACACGAGCTAAGAATGAAAACAAAAACCGGCAACGCGGTCAGAAAAAAAACTAACAAAAGCTGGCTGATGCTGATTCTTCCAAGGCGCAGCGGGAGAAATGGACGGCAAGCCATGAGTTTCTTTTGAATCCAAGTCATTGAAGGCACCCGCCGAAGCTGTCGGCTCCTAAACATCTTTTCAAGCGCAATTCGTTCGTGAAAGACCGAAGATCTCTCAATGCGAAGTCCAAACAGGTTCGAGTTCAAACGCGATTTTGCGGATGAATAATTGGGCTGCTCCACTCGGATGTTTTCCATTTTGAAACCTCGAGTCGCATCGGTTTCCTGATCAGCGTCAGAACCCAATGAGCCAAGCGACTGGACGACGGACGATTCCACAAGTCACCACCGAGCTGGCTTGGTTCAATCGGTGCGCAGTTCACCAATTTTTCGTCCGCGCCAACTGCAACCGTCCAGGTCGTGACCCATGCGCTCACTTCAAGCAACCAGTTTTTCCGCGTCAAAACGCCGTAATCTCTCGGTTCCCAACTCTGCCGCAACCGCAAATTCTTAAATTGCCTGCGCTCCGGGTTTGAACAATATTCACGCCCTTATTTTATGCGCAGACAATATCCGTTTCATTTGATCGAACCGAAGTGGCAGCAGTTTTGGGATAAACAGCAAATGTTCCGCGCATGGAATCCCGGCGAGTCCATGCCGGACGGGCATCCTTTTGCGAAACGACACAACTTGTCAGGCAAAGTCTCCGCTGAAAAACTTCCGCCGAAGTTTTACATTCTCGATATGTTCCCCTACCCGTCCGGCGCGGGTTTGCACGTTGGCCATCCCGAAGGTTACACGGCGACGGATATTCTCTCACGCTACCGACGCGCCCAGGGTTTCAATGTTTTGCATCCGATGGGCTGGGACGCGTTCGGTTTGCCCGCCGAACAATACGCGATCAAGACCGGCCAGCATCCGCGCAAAACGACCGAAGAAAATATCGCGAATTTCAAACGCCAAATAAAATCGCTCGGCTTCAGTTACGATTGGTCGCGTGAAGTCGATACCACCGACCCGAAATATTTCAAATGGACGCAATGGATTTTTCTAAAACTTTACAATTCGTGGTTTAATCCGAAGACGAACAAAGCCGAGCCGATTGAAGCGTTGGAATATCCAAAAGAGTTGGTGGGGCGAGCGTCCCCGCGAGCCGACTCTGGAAGCGGCTCGTCAGCAGCCTCGCCCCACCAACACCTTGAAGACAAACGCCGCGAATACCGAGACAGTCACCGTCTCGCCTACGTCGCGGAAGCACCGGTGAATTGGTGCGAAGAACTCGGCACCGTTTTGGCCAACGAAGAAGTCATCGACGGCAAAAGCGAAGTCGGCGGATTTCCAGTCGTTCGCAAACCGATGCGCCAATGGATGCTCCGCATCACCGCCTACGCCGAACGTTTGCTCAACGATTTGGAAGGAATTGATTGGAGCCATTCGCTCAAGGAAATGCAGCGCAACTGGCTTGGGCGCAGTGAAGGTGCGGAAGTTGAATTCCAAATCAAGGACAGCAACAGGACGATTAAAGTTTTCACAACACGCCCCGACACTTTGTTTGGTGCAACCTTTATGGCCATCGCACCAGACAACAAACAATTCGATGACTTAATACCCGACAAATGGCCGAGTAAAACACCGGATGAGTGGAAGTTCGCTTTGAAGTCTCCTGAAATTCCTCCCTCAATTGATATTAGAGCATACAGAGATTTCATCGCATCTCTCAGCGATCTTCAACGGCAGATGGGAAAGACCGGAGTTTTTACTGGAATATTCGCAATCAATCCTGCAAACGGACAAGAAATTCCTGTTTTCTTTTCGGAATACATCCTCGCTAGTTACGGAACTGGAGCAATCATGGCTGTGCCTGCTCATGATGAACGCGATTTTGAGTTTGCCAAAAAATTCAACCTGCTTATCAAACCTGTCGTTGCCTCTCCTAATCCTAAAGCTTTCGACTTTGAGGGAAGCTATACAAAGCATGTTCCTAAACATGTTTTGAAAGAGGGCGATGTTGTGGGCTACTACTGGAACGATTGGTGTTTTGTGGGTGAAGGCATCACCGTCAATTCCCCCCTAATTGATGGTCTGCTAACTTCTGAGGCCAAAAAGAAAATCACCGACTGGCTCGAATCCAAAGGTCTCGGCAAAAAAACCATCAACTTCAAACTTCGCGACTGGCTTTTCAGCCGACAGCGTTATTGGGGCGAGCCGTTCCCGATCATTTGGAAGCGCGACGCGAACGGAAATCTTTTTCACGAAGCGTTGCCGGAATCCGCGTTGCCCTTGATGCCGCCCGAACTCACCGATTACAAACCCGCGCCCGGAGGCGAACCGCCGCTCGCTCGCGCCAAAGATTGGGTGAATCTGCCCGACGACTCGATTCGCGAAACCAACACGATGCCGCAATGGGCGGGCAGTTGCTGGTATTATCTTCGTTATCTCGACGCGCAGAATCCGCAAAGTTTCGTTGGCAAAGAGGCGGAGAATTATTGGATGGGTGTAGCGTCGGGCCTGCGGCCCGAAAAGTCGGTGAAAAAATCGGGGCACAGCGCCGACACTACACCCGGCGTTGATCTTTACGTCGGCGGAACGGAGCACGCCGTTCTGCATCTGCTTTACGCTCGTTTCTGGCACAAAGTTTTGTTCGACCTCCGCTACGTCTCGACGCCGGAACCGTTTTTCAAACTCGTCAATCAAGGACTCATCCTCGGCGAAGACGGCCAGAAAATGTCGAAGTCGCGCGGCAACGTCGTGAATCCCGACGACGTCATGGGCGAATACGGCGCGGACGCTTTTCGCCTTTACGAAATGTTCATGGGACCGCTCGAAATGGTAAAGCCGTGGAATACGAATGGCGTCGCGGGCGTTTACAAATTTCTCGGTCGCGTCTGGCGCTTGTTCGTCGATGAAAAAAGCGAAACGGAATTTGAACAGGCGGAATCTACCACGGAGGCGCAGAGTCATAGAGAGCTGCTTGAGAAAATCCAGTTGAGCGCCGCGATTAAAAATGTGGACGCGACTCCCGCCCAACTCAAAACGCTTCACACGTGCATCAAAAAAGTGACGGAGGATTTGGATGGTTTGCGTTTTAACACCGCGATTTCCGCAATGATGGTTTTCGTGAATGATGCGATTGCCTGGGAGACAAAACCAGCGGCGGTGTTGCGCGAATTTCTGATTTTGCTCCAACCGTTCGCGCCGCATCTGGCGGAAGAACTTTGGGCGAAATTGAACATCGAACATCCATCATCCAGCAGTGAACATCCAAGTGCTTTGGCTTATGCGAACTGGCCAAAGTTCGATTCGGCGTTGCTGGTCGAGAATGAAATCGAGATTCCAATTCAGGTGAACGGAAAACTGCGCGACCGCCTCGTGATGGCCGCTGGCGCGACAAAGGAACAACTCGAAAACGCCGCTTTGGCGAGCGACAAGGTCAAGCCGTTCATCGAGGGAAAAGAGATTAAGAAAATTGTCATCGTTCCGAAAAAACTGGTGAACATTGTTGTCGCGTAGACCGTCCGAATATTTGACAAGATTTCAACGAGAGCCGTAACTTGTTCGCGAAATCACTTATGAAAAAAATAATTCTTTCTGCAACTATTTGTGTAATGAGTTTCCTTTTCACCAACGCGGCGCAATCAGCCGTGCCAAAGGTCGGAGAGAAAGCGCCATTCATTGAAGGAAAAAATCAAGACGGAAAAAATTGGAAGCTGAACGATTCCCTGGGGAAAAAAATTGTGCTGCTATATTTTTACCCGAAAGACAACACGCCGGGTTGCACAAAAGAGGCATGTGGTTTGCGGGATCGCATGGCGGATTTAAAAAAGGACGGGGTGGAAGTGATTGGCGTCAGTTTCGATTCAGCCGAGAGTCATCAGAAATTCATCCAGCAATATAATTTGAATTTTCCGCTGCTGGCCGACACGGATGGTAAGATCGCTGACGCCTACGGAGTTCGCCGAGAAGCGGGAAAAAATATGGCACGCCGTGTCAGTTTTCTCATCGGCAAGGATGGAAAAATCGCCCACATCACCGACAATTCCAATGCCGACGTCCACCTGGCTGAAATGGAGGAAGCGGTCGCGAAACTGACGAAAAAATAGCCGGGCATTCCCCGGGTTTCAGACAGGTCGCCAAATCAGCGTTGCGCACCAGCGGCTTCGTCAACGGCGGGATTTATCCTGATTGAATTGTTTAGCCCAGCCTGCCATTTGGAATGTGTATCTGCCTTCGACGTAAGCAAATCGACAGGCGCAAGTTCAGCAGAGGCATCCTGATGATTGGCTCGCGGCGAGGCACAACCAGCCCATAGTAATGACCCAATGGCGGCAGCTAAGACTAATCTGATTAGCTTGAATTTTGCGTTCATGTATTAAAGTTTAGGCGGGGGTTATTGTCGGCGATCAGTGAAATTTCTGCAAATTTGAAAAGAATAACATCGGTAAACCCGAGAATGAGACTTCGATTATGGAGTAAAAAACTCAATGAAAGTGTCTCAAAAACAAACTTACATGTTCCATTTCTGTGCATCTTCTGAAGTTGTTGTAGCCATTTGTCGCACAAAAAGCTAGGTAAAAAAACGAATATCTTCAATTGAATGGCACAAAACTGGGAGTCAAACATTCCAAGCTGACCGTTGCGCGGTTGAGCATCAGCGCGGTTTTCCTTGGCAAACTTGTTTAAGGAAGCAAGCGTTTTGCGGAAGGAACTTTCAAAGGGTGCTGTTATTTCCAAGATTATTTAAAATCTCATTTCTGCAAAAGGAACGCCGTCAGGTCGGCCATGTCTTGCAGTGAAATAGCTGTCTCCAAGCCCTCGGGCATGAGCGACAAGCCCGAACTGGACATCTTCTGAATATTTTGCCGAAGAATCGTTTCCTGCGCCCCGTCTGCTCGTTTTAACCCGAATTCCGAAATCAGATTTGGAAACAGGCGGTGTAGCGGCGGGCGTCCCCGCCAGTAGTGTTCGGCCAATGGTGTGCTGCGTGGCTATTGGAGGAGGCATTGGAAATTTCAGCGGA
>JAYVSV010000155.1:0-45154 GCA_043775015.1 Verrucomicrobiota bacterium | reverse complement strand
ATTAGCTCCGCGTTCAGAGACAGAATATTCTACTGGTGCGACCTTGTCCAAGGTGGCGCTGGCCGAAGGCTGAATTGTGTCAGCACCGACTGATGAGGCAACAAAAAAAGAGAAAATCAGCAACGTCTTCATAGGATTAGTGCGGTAAATCTGACAGAAAAAATTAAGGAGTGGTATCCCCAAAAATGTGGAGGCCAATAAACGTCGTGTTCCGACGAAAGCCGCTGGAGGTTTTACAGACGGCCGGACGAATAGACAAAACAGTAGAGCAGTGGACAAAATACGAAGCTGATTCTGCCGCCAAAAATCATCGCTCGCTCATCGTGGCAGAATCTCTTTCCAAAGCCAGCCGTTGACACCCACCGTTGGGTCACGTCAAATCTTTGCGCCACGTTATGAACCATTCAATGCGCGAATTCGTCGAGCACCTCCCGATTGTGGATGTGCATGAGCATCATCTCCCGGAAGTCATCCATCAGCGCGAGGTGAACTTGCTGCAACTTTTCCAGCAGAGCTACGCGGGTTGGGCGCAGGCGCGACCCTATTGCCTGCCTTCCGAATCGCGCGAGGCCGACCCGATGCTCGCGGCGAGCGGCCCAACGACATGGGAAGCGCTCGTCCCGTTTTTGGATCAGAGCGGTTCAAATTCCTTCGTGCGGAATCTCGTTCGCGCCATCGTCGCGTTGCACGGCAGCGGTGAGCCGGAGATCACGCGCGACAACTGGCAGGCGCTCGACGACTCCGTGCGCGCGGCCCACCGTCGGCCCGAGTGGCAGCAGGAAATTCTGCAACGCGCACGCATCACCACGGTCATCACCGATGCCTACAACGATCCGCTGCTCGACCCGCGCCCAGCGCTCGGCGCGAACTACCGGTCCGTGATGCGCACGAACTCGCTCGCGCTCGGCTGGCATCCTGATTCGCGCGATCACAATGGCAGCAGCGCACACGAGTTGTTGCAGCGCGTCGGCCTGCAAGCGGGATCGTTCGATGAATACCTTGTCGCCCTCGACAAACTTGTGAACGGCATGGCGACGCGCGGACAGGTCGCGCTCAAGAACGCACTCGCCTACGACCGCGACATCAATTTCGATGTGCCGGACAAACGACTCGCCCGCGCCGCGTGGGGTAAGATTTCGCCGCCACCCGCCGAGCGAAAAGCGTTTGGCGATTTCATCGTGGATCATCTGTGCCGGATCGCTGCGGCGCAAAATATTCCAGTGCAGATGCATC
This sequence comes from Verrucomicrobiota bacterium, assembly GCA_043775015.1. Taxonomy (GTDB): domain Bacteria; phylum Verrucomicrobiota; class Verrucomicrobiia; order Limisphaerales; family CANJXF01; genus CANJXF01. The sequence goes on along the minus strand of JAYVSV010000155.1, from coordinate 43,921 downwards.
TGGGCACGGGGATCATTCGCAGTTCGCACCCGCTCGGTGTTGCCGGGTTGATTGAACGGCATCCGCGCACCCGCTTCCTGCTCATGCACCTGGCCTATCCGTGGAGCCGCGACTTGCTCGGGATGGCCTTTGTCTATCGCAACATCTGGCTGGATTTGACGTGGTCGTTCCTGCTGAGTCCATCGCACTTTAAACTAGCGCTGCACGAAGCGATTGAAGTGCTCCCCAACGAAACCCGCATGATGCTCGGTGGCGACAACTGGCACGTCGAAGAAACTTACGGCGCAATGCAGACGGCGCGACGGTTGATCGCCGAGGTGCTGGACGAAAAACTGGCCGACGGCTATTTCAATCGCACCACCGCCGAACGACTCGCGCGCCGAATCCTGCACGAAAATGCCCGGGAATTTTTCCAGCTCGGTTGAACGGAAGCTGAATTCACGCGCAGCTCAAATGGAATATTTCGCCACGATCCACCCGGGGATTTTTTCGGCGCGAGCGGTTTTCAGATTCACCATCGTGTATTCGAAGTAGCCATCGCAGGCCAGTTTCGCGGTTTTCTGTTTAAGAATTTCAAACCGCACTTTGACACTGCGCTTCAAAATTTCCTGGACCCAGGTGCGCACAATAAAATGTTCGCCCAAACCGAGCGGCCTTTTGTATTCGACATGCGCCACCGCGATGAACCAGCCGAAGCCGTGCGCGATGAATTCCTCCATCGCCATTTTGTAGCAGCGCTCCATCTGGTCGTAACGCGCGGCCAGCACGTAATCCATGTAGCGACTGGCATGCACATGCCGGTTCATGTCGATGTCGTCGGGCCGCACCTGCAATGAAGTTTCGAATTTTTGCATCTGATGTTTTGTTCTGACGAGGGATTGAACTACGGCAACCGCTTCCGGAATTCGTCTCGATACAAACCGATTTTCTCGACTGGCAATTTTTGAAAGCCGAGTTTCCACGCCGGAGAAGTGCGTTGCAGAGCGAAATCTTTCGCGCGGCTTTGATCGTTGGGTTGTTCGACGAATTGCGGGTTCGCATTCGTTAAATTGTTTTCCAGCCGCAACATTTTCGGAGTGGCGTGCCAGGCGACTCTCAACCATTTGCCCACCGAAATATTGGTGGCGACCACATTGTTCTCTGCTGGAACGCCGGTAAAGGCCGCGCCTTCGATACTCGGCCCGCCGGGCGGCCCGTAATATTTGTCGAGCGCGGCGAGGTCGGGATAGCGCGAGCGATAAAGCGCCTGCGGCAGATCGACGAGGTGTGCGCGCATTGTTTTGTCCACCATGTCTCGCCAGACCGGGGTTTTATCCATGCCGCGCGCATCGAGTTCCACGGCGTGATTGCAATCGACGAAAACATTGTTGATCACCTGATGGTCGCGTCCCCCTCCGATGAACGCGGCGCGTTGCACTTTATAGAATATGTTGCCGAAAATTTCCGCACCACTCATGCAATCATCCATGTAAATTCCCATCGAACCCATGCCGACGCCGCCGGTGTGATGAATAAAATTGTAGCTCATGCGATTGCCGCGATAGGTGTAATTTCGTCCGGCGTAGATCGCGCCGACATCGCCGGTTTCCAGAGCGATATGATGAATCTCGTTGAACTCGATCAGATGATCGTTGCCGTTGAAGAGAATGGCGCAGTGCGGATGATCGTGAATTAAATTATGCGAGGCGCGCATGCCAACCCCGTCCATCAACACGGCAGGGACGTAACATTTCGACCAGCGTCCCTGACGTTGAAAATGGCAGTTCTCGACGAAATGTCCGCCGGGCAAAAGCGTTTTGCGATCACCACCGTTGAGAGTGACCCCGCCATCTCCCGTATCGAAAATATCGCAACCCACGACGCTGTGACCTTGCCCGCCTTCAATTCGCACGCCGCTGTTGCCGATATTGCGAATGACACAACCGGCAATGCCATTCGTCGCTCCGCCGTGAATCTCCACCGCGTTTCCGCGCGTGGCTTCCATGGTGAGGCTGCGGAAAGTGACGTTCGAAGCGCCATTGAGTTTTAAAAACGGCTGGTCGAGCAGAGACAAAATGATTTCGTTGGATTTTTTATTTGCTGAAATGGAATCAACGGAATCGGGCGGCCAGAAGTAGAGCGTTTTGCTCGCGCGATCGAGAAACCATTCGCCCGGCTGATCCAATTCCTCCAACACGTTGAGGAAATAAAACCGTTGGCCTTTGCGAAATCCATACAGTCCATACGGCGCGGCCGTTTTCACGAGGTGAGTTTCCAAGTCGAGTGAAGAAACGTGCTCGTAGGAATTGGCCCAGTCCCAAGCCCAATAACCATGCACCCAAAGATTCGTCGTTTCTTGCCAATGGCGCGGGCGCTCTCCGGCATAATTGAAACCACTTTCGAGAATGCCGAGTGTTCCGCCATGTTCATCGATCCGTCCCGTTGGAATTCCTGCGATTTGTTCGAATGCCCCTTCGTTCGGCCAACGCGCGAGTATCATCGGTTTGCCGCCGAAGAATAATTCACAATGCGACGCGCTCGTGCCACGGGCAAATCCGCGTGAACGCATTTCACCAAAATCAGTGAGGCCAAGCGTGCCAAAATTGAGTTGCACCACTTTGCCTTGAGCATTTTTATCCAGTCGTGAAAGAACTGCTGGATCGGTCACCGTTTGAAATCCATTCAGCAAACGTCCACCGAGCAAGCGCACCGTCTCGCCTTGAAAGGCGCGCCAAGTGATTCGCGCTTTGGGCGAACCGGAATCAGCGGCGATCAATTCGAGCGCGTTGGTGCGAAGATAATCGCCGCCGCGCAACCAGACGGTCGTGCCGTTTTTCGCCAGCGCGCCACTTGTTTTCATCTCACGGATTTCATCGCGAGCCCGTTCCAAGGTGGCGAAAGGTTTTCCTTTCGTGCCGGAGTTTTTATCGCTTCCGTTTGGGGCGACATACAAATCCCTGGCCAAAGTCGTCCACGGAAAAAGCGCGAGAACCGAGAAGAGGGTCACGGCGAGCATCCGTGGATTTTTAGACTTTGATGAAATGATTTTGCCGTCCGATGACGAGTCGATCACCGGAAAGAAATCACGGAGGAAGGCGCGAAGGTTCTCTGATTGGATTTGCGTATTCACAGGCAGGAGATTACGAAACTGATTCGGACAGTCTATCGCAATTTAAAAACATACCGGCGAGAAAGTCCTGGCAACGCCGACTTCAACTAAAGAAAAATTCTAAACGGTTAAGTGTGAATCAAATCACGACATCCAAATGGCCATTGGGGAATTGAAGAACCACCTGAACGCCGGTGAGTTTCATTTTGACGGCATATTTCTTCGCATCTATGGCCTGCAGGAACGCCATCGCACCCTCGGCTTTATCCGACCATTCGTCAGAGATGTGCAGAAATTTCAACGTCTTTTCATCCTGCAAAAGCACACGCATCTTCAGGGTTCGACAGTAGTATTCGGTGTCGGTTTCACCTGGAACTTTATCCGGCGTTTGATCTGTAGGTTTCATCCAGCTGAAAGTTAATATTGCCACAGCGTCATTGCAAATTTTGTTTACCGGCCCGCATAAATGATTCGTCTTTTACGGAGAAACTCTTTATCAAAAAAGAATTAACCCAATCTCATATCAGCCACTCTCTTTTAAACGCAATTGAAGATGAAAAAAAGATCCCCAAAATATTCGCTCGGGCTGGATTACGGCACCAATTCCGTTCGCGCTCTGATCGTGGATGTGGCCGATGGACGCGAGGTGGCCACCGCCGTTTGGAATTATAAACACGGCAAGGACGGCGTTCTCCTGGCAGCGGATCCTCATCTCGCGCGGCAACATCCCGCCGACTACGTGCGCGGCGCCGAGGTCACGATCCTGGATGCTTTGGCGCTTGCGAAAAGGAACGTGCGCGGCTTCAAGCCCGAACAAATCATCGGCATCGGTGTGGATACCACAGGCAGCACGCCGATCCCGGTGGATGCGCGCGGAGTTCCCCTCGCGCTCAATCGGCGCTTCGCAAAAAATCTGGATGCGATGGCCTGGCTTTGGAAAGATCACACCAGCACTGCTGAAGCCGGTGAAATAACAAAACTCGCCCGGAAACTGCGTCCGCAATATCTGGCGAAATGCGGCGGCACTTACAGCTCGGAATGGTTCTTCAGCAAAATTCTTCATTGCCTCCGAACCAGCCCGGAAGTTTTCGATGCCGCGGCGTCATGGGTCGAATTGGCGGATTGGATTCCAGCCATGTTGACCGGGACGGAATCGCCTGACTTGTTGAAAGTGGGCGTCTGCGCTGCCGGCCACAAAGCGATGCATCACGAACATTGGGCCGGTTACCCGGATGCGGAATTTCTTTCGCGCCTCGATCCAAAGCTTGGGAGCTTGCGCCGCCGATTGTGTTCCCGCGTTCACGCGATTGATCACACCGCAGGCAACTTGACGATTGATTGGGCGGCGCGAACCGGTTTGCCGACCGGTCTTCCCGTGGCCATCGGCGCGTTCGATGCGCACCTTGGCGCAGTGGGATGCGGCATCGCTCCAGGTACTTTGGTCAAGGCGATCGGCACGAGTACCTGCGACATGATGGTCGTCCCGCTCGGTCAAGAGTTGGCGGACATCCCTGGTCTCTGCGGCATTGTGAACGGAAGTATTCTCCCGGGATTTTATGGATTGGAAGCGGGGCAATCGGCGGTCGGCGATATTTTTAACTGGTTCGTGAATTACATCCAGCCACTCGGCGGAAAACTTGGCTCGCATGAAGCGTTGAGTTTGGCGGCCACGAAATTGAAACCGGGCGAATCGGGTTTGGTCGCGCTCGATTGGAATAATGGAAACCGCACCGTGCTGGTGGACCAACGGTTGACCGGTCTGCTCCTGGGCCAAACGCTTTATACGAACCCAGCAGAGATTTATCGCGCGTTGATCGAAGCGACGGCGTTCGGCGCGTTGACCATCATCAATCGACTGGAAGAATACGGAGTGAAGGTCAAGCAGGTGGTAAACTGCGGCGGCATCGCCGAAAAAAATCCGTTGGTCATGCAGATTTATGCCGACGTCACGGGACGCGAAATGCGAATTTCGCGCTCGGCCCAGACCTGCGCCTTAGGTGCGGCGATTGCCGGTGCGGTGGTCGCGGGAAAAGCGCAGGGTGGCTACGCTCGTTTCGGCGATGCGCAAAAGGCGATGACCGGTTTGAAACCGCACGTGTTCAAACCGAATGCGAAGAACCACGCTGTTTATCGCGACCTCTATTCCATCTATCGCAAACTCCATGACGCCTTTGGAACCGAAGCATGGACAGGAAATTTATTTGAGGTGATGAAGCGTCTGATGGAGATCCGAAACACCGTCCGCCATTGATTTCTACTGCGCATTTGGTCGAGCTGGAGCAGTTGGGGTAACGTGAAAACCGGATCGCCGTTCCCGGTCGCGTTTTTGAAAAAAGAATTCCTACAACATCTAGTTGATTGATGATGACGCGCAGTTGCGTCGAACGATTCGTTTGATCCTACAGAGCCAGGGGCTTTCAAATGATGGAGGACGAGGCCGCTAGTATCAGTTTGGCGGAGACCAATAATTCCACGCTAATTTTCCGCGACGTCAACAAGACGGAGGGCGATGGTTACTCGACGCTCGTTCGCATCGAGTTCGACAATCGCGTTGGCAATTCCACATTCGGCAAATGACGATTGCGTTGGCAATCACGCGTTACCCGCTCTGGAAAGCGCTTCCCAAAGATTATTTCATGATCGATTCGATCGCGACATCCGTCTTGGCAGACTGCTTCTGAAACGCATTCAAAGATTTGGTGGTTCATAATTTCGGAATTGTTTTGCCTCCGTGCCATGGCAACGAACGGCAATTTTATCCCCGCCTTGAGATTAAACCGGCCAATATTGTCCCGAATATGGCCCGGTTCTTGACAGCTCGCGATAAATCCGTGTGCCGTCTTAGAAAATGATTTTGCAGTTGGAAGGCGTCAACTCGCGAGGATTTTATCCAAGCGTTCGGAAAGGTTCTTCAATCCTTCCATCGTTCCGCCTCCACCCTGCTCGGTAATCGCCCAACCGTTGTAATTGATCTGGCGCAACGCCTTCACGATCTTCGGCCAGTTATTACTGCCTTCGAGCAGCGGCACGTCGAAACCTTTCCACAAACCGCCACTCTCCATTTTGTCGCGGCTATATTCTTTGATGTGCAATTTCTGAATGCGTGACCCGAGCACCGGAATCCATTGCTCCGGCCAGCCGTAGCGGAGGACGTTGCCGATGTCGAAATGCCAGCCAATTGCCGGGCTATTAAATTCATCCACGTAACGAGCCGCCTCCATCGGACTCAGCAAAAAATTATTCCAAACATTTTCGATGGCGATTTTCACACCCAACTCCTCGGCCAGGGGAATTGCTTTGCGAACTTCCTGTTGTGAACGCGTATAAGCATCGGCGTAAGAAACTTCCTTGTTCACGACTGCGGAAATAAAAAGAACCGAACTCGCGCCATATTTTTTCGCGTCCTGCAACGATTGTCGCAAACCATCCAAACCACGGGCGCGCTCGGCGGGATTGGGCGACGCAAGATTTTCTTTCCAATGGGTGCCGCAGCAGACACTGGGAATTTCCAGGCCGGTTTTGTCCCGTGCCTTGAGGACTTCATTCACGTCCATGTGGCTCGACGGTTCGACGCCGCCAAAACCCGCTTCCTTGATCGCTTTAAATTTTTCGAGAATGGAGCCTTTCACGCCAACCGTTCCGAACATGATGGCCTTTTTGATCTGATTTTTCTTCGGCTGATCTTCGGCGTGAGTCGTCTGTGTAAAAGCGGCGGCGACGCTGGCGGAAGCGGCCACTTTCAAAACGTTGGAGAGAGGCGTATTCATGATCAGCTCGCCAAGATTTTATCAAGATCAGCGGAAACTTTTTTCAAAAATTCTTCCGGAGAAAGTTTTTCCTGACACGGCCCACAAGCTGGCTCGACAATGCACCAGCCGTTGTAGCCGATCGCGTCGAACGCTTTCATCACCGCTGGCCAATCGTTGTCGCCTTCGAGGTATTCAACGGCAAATCCCTTGCGCAAACCTTCTTCGTTCATCTTTTTGCGGCTGAATTCTTTGATGTGAATTTTTTGAATTCGCTGTCCGAGAATCTGAATCCATTGCTCGGGCCAACCAGTGGCGATGACATTGCCAACGTCGAAATGCCAACCAACAGCGGCGCTGTTAAATTCATCAACGTAGCGGGCGGCTTCGAGCGGACTGAGCAAAAAATTGTTCCAAACATTTTCCACGGCGATTTTCACGCCCAGCGCTTCGGCCAGCGGAATGCATTTGCCAATTTCCTCGCGCGTCCGATCCCACGTCTCTGCATAACTCGCGTTTTCATCCACGTGGCCAGCGACACACAAAACGGAACTCGCTCCGTAAATCTCTGCGTCGCGCAAAGCCTGCTTGAGTCCCTCCGCGCCTTTGCTGCGAACGGATGGCACAGAGGCGGACATCGCGCGGGTGTGCGGCCCAGCCACGACACTGGCAATGGCCAGTCCCGTAGCCTCGCGCGCCTTCAAAATTTCCTTTGGATTCAGGTGACTCGGCGGCTCTGCTCCGTCGAAGCCCGCAGCTTTCAACATTTGAAATTTCTCCAGCCAACTCAGGTCGCGCCCGCCTTTCGGAAAGGCACTCATCATGAACCCTTTTTTCAGCGGCCGTTTTTTTGCGGGAATAATTTCTGCGGTGAAACCACTTGGAGCCAACGTGGCCAAGGCCAGCGCACTGCTGCTGACCTTCAAAAATTCCCGGCGACTCTGGTTTGATTTCATTTTGGAAAAAAGAAGCGGCGATTTCTCGCCGCTTTAGAATTTAAATCGGGCTAAATAAATTTAGTTTTTCCAGGGATGGCCAGCGGCGGAACCGGCGGCGCTGTTTTCCAATCGAAGTCGTCTGGAACCAATTTCTCCTCCGAGTGGATCGCTTGATCCCAGCTAATTTCCTGCCCGGTGTAGCCAGCCATGCGCCCCATCACACCCATCATCGAACTGTTCGCCAGCCACTCGCCGTCGTTGCGAGGTTTGCCCGCGCGAATCGAAGCGAATAATTCCTGGTGTTCGACGCGATACATGTTCGGCGTCGGCCCGTCGTAGGTCCACGACCGCTCATTCTTTTGGTCAAGGATGTACGGATTCCCTTGGAACAAACGGACGTGCGCCGTCCCTTTCGTGCCGTAAATCGTTTCCGTGTTGTCACTGGCGCAGCCTGCTTGCTGGCGGCAGAAGAGAAAACCCTTCACGCCGCTATCCCATTCGTAAACCACGGAAAAATGATCAAAAATATGGCCCACCATATTCTCAGGACGAATCTGACGCCCGCCGTGAGCGATACATTTTGTCGGCATCTTATTTCCCATCGCCCAGTTCATCAGGTCAACGTTGTGAATCGCCTGCTCGACAATGTGATCGCCGGAAAGCCAGGTGAAGTGCATCCAGTTGCGCATCTGCTGCTCAAGCGGTCCCCAAGCTGGATTTGAGAGAACACCACGAGCTTCGCCCGTATTGTAAGTCCCATAGATTGTGCGGATGTCGCCGACTGCTCCACCAAGAATTTTTTCGTAAACCGCTCGTTGCGCCAAATGCGAACGCCAGCAAAATCCTGCAGTGAGCGCGAGATTTTTCTTCTTTGATTCTGCAACGGTTTCGATGACAGACCGATAGCCGAAGGCGTCGGTGCAAATTGGTTTTTCTGAGAAAATGTGTTTGTTCTTCTCAACTGCATATTTGAGGTGAAAAGAACGGAATCCGGGCGGCGATGCGAGCAACACCACATCAATTCCACTGTCGATTACTTTTTTGTAAGCATCGAGACCAACGAAACATTTTGCGTCATCGACTTGGACCTTGGCACCGATCTCGGGATCTTTTTTCAGATTCTTGAGACCGGCCTGAAGCCGGTCTTCAAACGCATCACCCATTGCGACGAGCTGCACGTTGGGTTCGGCCATGAGCGCATCCTTGGCTGCGCCCGACCCACGTCCGCCGCAACCAATTAAACCGATCTTCAAAACTTTGGGTTCTTCTCCAAAAGTTTTGCCGGGAAAAAGCAGCGACGAAGTAACGGCACCGCCGATGACAGCGGCACTGGAGTTTTTAATAAAGTCGCGACGAGAAGTTTGATTATTTGAAAGTGGGTTCATACTTTTTTGTTTGATTAAAATGTTATTCGCGGACATGAAGAAGCGTCAAGGAAAGAGGCATCTTTGGCGCGGGATTCAGAATTATTTTTATTTTTTGCACCGGTCACAAATCCACGATCTGTTTGTAATGCGGCACCACAACTTCGGCGTCCGGTTTCATAACGCGCAACGTTTCCGCGAACGCAAGCGATTGCGATTCTTCGCCATGAATGACGAAAGCTTTTTTAATATTCCCGGAAATCGCTTCGACGTAGCGCTTCAATTCACTCTTGCCAGCGTGACCTGAAAAAGAATCCAGCGAAGCGACTTTTGCTCGAACCGAATGAGGTTCGCCAAAAATATTCACGACCGGTTTGCCCGAGACAATCTGGGCGCCCAAGGTGTGTTCCGCACAAAAGCCGATGAACAAGATCAAGTTGTTCGGATTGCCGATGTTGTTTTTCAAATGATGCCGAATGCGTCCCGCTTCGGCCATTCCGGAAGCGCTGATGATGATGGCGGGGGCTTTCAATTCATTGAGCTTCATCGACTGAGTGACTTCGCGGATGTAGGTCAAATTCGACATGCCGAACGGATTCGCTTTCTCGCGCAGGAATGCATAAACGCTTTCGTTGAAACATTCCGGGTGCAGCCGGAAAACCTCCGTCGCATTCACGCTCAGCGGGCTATCCACGTAAATCGGCAACGGCGCGAGCTGCCCGCTCTCGATCAATTGGTGCAGGGTGTAAACGATGGATTGTGTTCGCCCGACGGAAAAGGCCGGAATGATAATTTTGCCGTTTTTTGCAACTGTCTCCTGGACGAGGCGCGCCACCTCTTCCATTGCGCCGTGTGGCGAAACATGTTCCCTACCACCGTAAGTGCTTTCGACCTGGAGATAATCCACGCCGTCCACCGCTTGCGGATCGCGCAGAATATCATCGCCACCACGGCCCACATCGCCGCTGAACAAGTAGCGGAATTTTTTCCCATCCTCCTCAATATCTAAAACCACTTGTGCGGACCCAAGGATATGCCCGGCATCACGAAATGTGACCGTGACGCCATTGATCACCGGAATAGGTCGATCGTAGCCGAAAGAAACAAATTGGCGGATGGCTTTTTCGGCATCGATGGCGGAGTAAAGCGGCTCAACGGGCGGTAGATTTTTTCTGGCGCGTTTTCGCGAAACGTATTCGGCGTCCGACTGTTGAATATTAGCGGAATCCTCCAGCATGATGCTCGCGAGATCGCGGGTGGCGAAGGTGCAGAAAATATTTCCATTAAAACCCTGGCGGCAAAGATTAGGCAAATTTCCGCAATGATCGATGTGGGCATGGCTCAAGACGACGGCGTCAATCGTGCGCGGATCAAACGGAAAATGACGATTACGCTCGATGGATTCGTCGCGTTGACCTTGAAACAAACCACACTCCAACAGCAGTCTTTTTCCATTCAGTTCAAACAAATACATCGAGCCGGTGGTGGTGCGGGCCGCCCCGAGAAAATGGATTCGCATTCGGAAATAATGCGTTCGGAATATCGCGCTGCAAGCTTTAGCTGAAGAGGACTCGATCCAATTGCGCGCCGTGAATTTCGAGCGTCGTGTCGGTCCAAATCACGTAATTTGCAGCAGCCATTTTACGATCAACCGGCCACTGAGAAGCGCAGCGCAACTTGATTTGCTCGTCACTCCACCCACGTTCTCGCAGGCGCTCCTGCTGGGTTTTTTCGGAACAAGCCAAACAGATCACAGCGTCGAACTCCCTTTGAGCATCGGTTTCAAACAGAAGCGGTATGGTCACAACGCCAATCGCGCATCCTTCGCCCCGCCACTTATCCGCCTTCGCTTTCCAGAGTTCGCGAATGCGTGGATGCAAAATGTTTTCCAAGCTGCGTAATGCGGCAGGGTCGCCGAAGACTTTGCGGGCAAGTTCATCGCGGCGCAGTTGGCCGTCAGATGAAACAATGGAAGGGCCGAATAGTTTGATTACTTCATCAAGGGCGGCACAGCCAGGCTCGACGAGGTTTCGAGCGAGGAGGTCAGTGTCAACGCACGGTATGGATCGTTCGGAAAGCAAAGAGCCAGAGGTGGATTTCCCCATGCCGATGCCCCCGGTTAAACCAAAGAGTTTCATGACTCCGAAGCGAACACTCCGCCAACGATTGGGACTTGGAGCCTTGCAAGGCCCCTATTTGCCAAAAGCCTAGTTGCCTTCCAATACCATCGAGCCGCTCTGTTTATCGCTGATGAAGAAACCCAGCGCGGTTTTCTGCTGCTGCAAAACAACGCCCTTGATCGGTGTGTTGCCCGTGGTTTCAGGATGAACGTATGTTCCATTCACCAATCCACTCGGCAAACTCACCTTCAGCTTCAGTTGATTGGTGCCGGACGTGACCGTAATCACATTAGCATTCGTCAACAAAACATTGTTCGTCACGCCGGATAGCCAATTGGGACTATTCAAAGTGACGACACCGTTGGTCAAATCCAGAATGCGAACTCCGTTGGTCGGAATAATGTAACTGGAACCGAGGATAGCGGAGTGGTTCGTAAATCCGCTTTGATAATTGCGACCCGGAACAGGGGTCTTGATCCAGTTCACATCTCCTTCAAAGCTACTGGTCTCACGATTCGTAAATGTCACCCAACTCTGAATGGAACCTTGGCCATGGTAAAGCGGGATGTAAAGCGGCCAATGACCACTCTTCGAAAGGTTCACGTTCTGGTTGATTTGCGTGCCGTCGGACAAAGTTCCTTTCAACCGCACGTCGCCTTTATTATTTACCCGGACAGTGGCAAAACCATTTCCTTTAGGACCAACTGTTGCATTGGTGTCGCCGGGAATCGCCAACGTGTAATTGCCGGCTTGCGCAAACGAGGCAAGAGCTTGAGCACGGTCGCCAATGAAACTCGCGGTCCAATTACCATTGCTGACCACGCCTACAACCTGGTCAGTGCCATTTACCAAATCCAGTTGGAGGCTCAGGTTGAGCGACGGGTCGTTTCCACGATGAACGGAAATATTGGCGTAACCGTTGGTGTCGAAACGTCCGCGGAATGGATAGCCTTTGCCGATGAATAGTTTGCCGGTGAAAAATCCTTTACCGGTGGTCTTGAAGGTAACCAAGCCGGAACTCTCGTGTTGAATGTTGGTTGGATTTTCTGAGAACAAGCCGTTGTAAACACCGCTGACGGAATCAAGCAGGTTCGGGGCGAAATTCGCCTTGATCACGCTGTTCGGCTTCATGACGAACTCCAACTTGGAATTTGAGGAAGCGGCGGCTCCGGACCATCCCTCGAACGTCTGCCCAACTCCGGCTATTGCCGTCATGGAATATTTGCGCCCAATATCAAGCTGCTTGCCGTCCAAGTTGGGTTGAACAACGCCCAAACCATTGACGATGACCACCATCGTGTTTCCTAGACCTTGCGGAACGGCTCCGGTGTATTGCACAAAGCGTCCCGGGAATAAGGCTTCCAAAATGTTGCTCTGGCTGGAATTGCGGTAGTAAATCTTGAAGTCAGGGTCGATCACAATGGATTGAGCCAGCACGTTTGTATCAAAGGTCATCGTGTTTGTGTTATAGGCTGCGGTACTGTTGGTGGTAATTTTCAACGTATTGACGTAGAGCGCATTCCCCGCTCCTGTTCCAGAAAACCGCAACACTCCGGAAGCGCTCAAGATGGTTAAATCCAATTCTCCAAGGGTCGCATTGTTGAGGAATCCAGATCCATCAGGTCCTCGGTCTTCTGCGGACCAGAAATGCCTGATTGCCGCAAAAGATAAATCAGGAATTACCGTTTCGAGTTTCGTTCCGTAAAGATCGCCGCTAAACGGTTTGCTGATGAGAGAAAACCCGTCCGTAACTCTCCAGTTGTTGTGGAGGGTCGAATCGATATTTGTCGAGCCGTCCGATAGTGTCCCATCCACATCGATAACCAGTCGCCCTTCCCCGTCCTGGGTAAATTCCTGAATTTGCTGCACGAAACCGTTGACGTTCGTGTCAAAAACCAAATTCGTTATGGCAAACAAGACGTTGATACCAGCACTAATCGTTGAATTGGTAACGAATAAATTGTGTGAAGTTAACTGAATATCGTGCGATGCGCGCAGTTTTGCTGAAGTAAACCGATTGCTGATTACGGAGTCGGTGGCTTGAACAAAAATTGAACCACCATCGTTAGCCTGAATAGAACCACTGTTCAAAAATGATTGTGATTTGAACAGAGGTGCAACCGCACTAATCGATCCACGATTTATGATTGTGTCATAACCGTTTTGAGTGTCGTATCCGAAGAAGGCGTTGTTCGGGCCAGAAATCGATCCATTGGTGCCGACGATAAGATTATTAACACCCACCAAATTAGCGGCGGTCAGGTTGAAACCGCTCTTCAAAGTTAAGGAAGAGTTGATGGTTAAGTTTGACGCCACAAAAATAACGCTGTCGCTGACGAGCAAAGGGTCTTCAATTCGAAGATTGGTTGAGCGCAACGCAATGTTTTCCACAACCGGTTTGATATTCGCGATTAAACTCTGGTCTAAAATCAGCACTTGGAAGTTGATCGAATTTGTTTCGGTGGCAGTTACTTCAAGATTATTCCAAGTGTAGCTATATGCGTAGAGTTCGCCGCGCAAACGTTGAAAGTTGGAGGGAAAAATCTTGGAAATAACCAACGAACCGTTGGTGCTTCCAAGATCGGCATTCAAGAGACCGGCGTCAATCGCAACGGGACTTGCTCCAGTTAAATTAGTGGCGGTCAGAATGACCGGCCCTTCGGAACGAATTCGAGCGAGCGACATATCCAGGTTTTTTGCCTGAATAATAATCCTCGGCACCTGGTTTGATGCGGCTACACCACTGGGAACGGTCAGCACAGGTCCGACATTGGCGCTGTATCCAGCGTAATTACCAAAGACCACATTGGACTGGTAGGTGGCAGGGTTATAGAGGAGCGTTGGGTTATAGACCGCATTGCCATTTGTGCCGATGGCTCCGGTAAAGGTGGTTTGAATTTCATAGCTCGATGGGCGCGCTCCACTGGCAGTGAGGTTCGTAAACAAAACAAGGTTCGTTTGCTGCGCCGAGCTATCGATAAAATAAAGGTTGTTGGTGGCTGGCCTACTGGAAACGGGATCGAAAGTAGGAGCGCTAAAATGGACGATGGCAACCCTCCCGGCTGGAGCGGGAGCATTTCCCACTACATTTGGATTTGAGATGCGCGGAGCTGTGGCGAAAGTGACTGATGTCGTAATATCGTTGTTCACAAAATTCGTGTTCACGAACACAACCTGGACGAGTTTGTTTGTCCCACTAGTAACAGTATTTGCGAAAGCTTTAAAACGTGCGTTAAAATTTTGAGGAACAGATACGCGGAATCCGTTCGTCCCGCTGTTGACTGAGAATACCTCATGGTTCGGTGAGAGAACCCCGTTTGGAGGTGTTGTTCTCAGTTGTGTTACAAGGTTGACGGTTTGCGTTGAAGCACCCCAATAAAGGTCTGACACGTCGGCCGCATTAAAATAGAGGTTGGTGCTGACAAAACCACCCACGCCGCCGCCGCCCGAGAAAGGATTGCCCGCAGTCAGAGACGAGCGAGACAGGTCAACATTTTGTCCGATCAAGCTGAGCAATCCCACTTGACCCACCGCCAGTGCTCCGTTGCGGTTGTCGATATTGGTCGCAGAGACGAGAACGTAGGAAGCCTGCGAAAAGAAGCCGTTTATATTTCCGTTATTGAAAAAGGATCCAGATTCAGCGCCCGTGATAGTACCGGAATTAACGAAGTTGGCCGCTGGCCTGCGAAAGCTTGAGGTGGTGTTATCGAAGCGGAATCCAACTGAACCCAACATCGTGCCGCTGTTCGTAAAATTGAGCGTGTTTTGAGTGTCGTAGGGAAATGGGGTCGAAATATCAAAAGTTCCCGAATTGATAAACGACGTGGCATCAATCGGGATGGCAGAGGTAATCACAGCTCTGTTTTCGAACAAAGGGATCGTCCCCGCGTAAGACGAGAAACCGGCCAACAAGCTGATGGAAATAGCGAAAATGCGCTTCATATTTTAGAATTAGTGTAAAACCTGTGCTTCAATATCCGCGACGCTGGTACCGTTCGGGTAAACGATTGGGGCGTTCGTGGAGCCGTCAAACGATCCCCAGAGAAAACCTTGAGATGCAGTGTCTTCGATAAATGCGCTGGTGCTGTTGCGGAAAAACGGCCCAATTTTGTTTAGCGTTATGACTTTTTGGGGCAGGATGGTGCCCGGCCCTGTATCAACCGTAGTAACAGTCGCATAGCTCATTGATCTTACTAGAAGAGGGTTAAGAAATGGCACGGCGGTTGGATTGCTGTCCGCGATGTCTGCGGCCGTGAACAAAATATCCGGACTGGTGATGTCGCGTTGACCGGTTTGTTTTTTCACAGAATTATTCGTGACAAACGACAGTGAATATTTTTGGACGAACGGTTTGAAGGTTGTTCCGAACTGCGAATTAAATTTAACTTTTTTAAATCGGATTTTCTCGAGGCCACCTCTAAGCGCTACCGAATTTGTAGAAGTAACCGCATTGGTGGAGGTATCAACCGGCGACCAAACGCTTGAAGTAGTCACTGTCGTATCTGGAGGCAAAAGCTCGTTGTTGTAATTGTTTTTGCGATAAAGGTATCGCAATCCCCCGAAATCATCCCGCGTGAGATTCAAATAATACCCACCAGAGCGCAGTCCGAACGTGGCGACGGCGTTAAAAGCAAAATCAGTCGGATCAACCAATGTTTCCAATGCATCTCCTCGTTCTACATCCGGACAAAAATCAACAATCTGATAGGAATAAAGCACTCCGTTCACATAATGACTTGGCTCATAACTGACCGGATCAAAATTCCGCTCGATAACGGTATAAAGAAATGTGCAGGGCGGCGGCGAGCCGGGAGGCACACCGCGCGAGCGTAAATCAAAGACATGCTCTTCGCCATACAATCCCATTTGCTCCATCATGAGGCTGAGCATCGTTGACTTCAGATCAATCAGATTCAATGCGCCGGCTGATTCAACGGTGCGCTGGGCGTCATCGGTCAAAAATTCAGTCAAGTTCGTGGTGGCCTTTGAGACAGCAGGAAGGTCGTTCAATATTTTAAATGCCTGATCCACCGCACTAACACCATTTGATCCGAAATAGTCGAGGAACGCAGAATCAAAGCCGTAGGTGATAACGGGTAAGTTGATGCGGTATTCGTCCCCTAAATTTCGTGAACCACCCAATTGAGTTTCGATACGAAAAGAAACAACGGGTTGCTGCCAGGTTTCGAAATTGCCGATCAGGGAGAAGGCCGATGCGCACTGAGTTCCGGCAACCAGCAGGCTCAGACAGCAAGTTTTTGTAATGTGTCGCAACATAGAATTTAAAAAGAAAATATTATGGCTGCTGGTTTAAATTAAATTTTCGGCCAAAGAGGTCAAACCCGTAAACGGCCACGAAACTCGACCAACTGACAAGGAAGCGTCCCGAACCATCCGACGCGATCGTGGGCAAAATCTGACGGCTCACGGTTGTGTTATTTACCCGAAACTCATTTCCAGAAGGCTGAGCGCCTCCTTGCAACAGACGCCCATAAACCCCTTCCCGGTCGCCATCCTGGGCAAGACTGGTCCAGACAACGGCGCAATCATTTCCCACGGCGGAAATTTTAGGGCGATATTGATCACCGTAAGTCGTGGAGTTGATTTTAAAATCGCCGCCCGCAGCCAAGCCCTCAGTTGAAAATGATCGCCCCAAGATTTCCCAACTATTAGATCTGCTGAGAGCATCCTTTTCACTCCAAACCACGGTGAAGCCGCCGCTCGCAAGGGCTGCAACCGAAGGATTGGCGCAAAGGTTATTCCCGGAGTTCAGCAAGATTTCATCCGTCACAGCCGCGCCTGCTCCGTCAAACACACGGCCATAGATATCAACGCTGTCCGCAAACCGTTCCTGCTCAGAAACCCAAACGAAAATCACGTTGCCGTTTGTGAGTGTGGCGACAGCCGGATTACGCTGATTGTAAGCCGTAGATTGATTGACCAAAAACTCATTACCCACCGGGGTGCCGGATGCGGAAAGTTTACGCGCATAGATCCCAAACAGACTGCCGTCTTGATTCAAACTCTGCCAGGCAACAATTGCCCCACCGTCGCCTGATGCGGAAATAACCGGACGGCTCTGTTGATCTTTGATAAAAGAATTGACGCGAATGTCACTCGTTCCAAACGTGCCATTACTTTTCAAGAGTCGCGCGTAAATGTCGGCGTTGCCCAATCCATATCCCTGCCAGACAAAAAGCGCATCACCGTTACTGAGCAATTGAACTTGAGGATTACGCTGGTCTCCCTTGGGAATTTTATTGATTTTGATGACGGCGATTTTATTGAAATTAGAGTCCAGACGGGCAGCACTGATTTCCGTCCCGGTTTTCAAGTTTCCATTTTCTTCCCACACTACGTAACCACCACTCTGGTTGATCGAGATGCTCGAACCGACTTGGTCACCCGGCAACGGCCCGGGAATCAGGTATTCACTCCCTTGCGGGGCTATGACTGATTCTCCCATTAGAAAGACCGGAAGAGCCATAAGCATGGCGGGCAAAAGCAGCCGTTTTTGGATACACAGCGATAATGACATAATGTTGTTCAAATTATTAACAAGCGCGCCATTTTTTGTCCACGCTTTCTTCCAAACGTTTTTCCTTTTTTCAGAAAATTTCTCAGCGTGGAAGGAATTTCTTCCCCGCATGTTTCTTCAAAATATTTTTTATCCCCCAAACATGTCGCTCTGCTTGACTTGATCCCGTTCCAAATCATGCAGCAATGTCTTAAATCCCCAGCCGGTAAAAAGACGTTTCAAATCTTCATGGGCGGCCGGTTTCGCCGCGAATTTTTCCAGAGCAAATTCGCAAGGCAGTTCATCGTGCAAGCGAATCAATTTTTGATTGCGCAAAACAATATCCCTCGCCGCCTCCAGATTTGCCCGGAGCCGGTCTGACTTCACTTCGTGCAACCGACAATAAATCCCTTCCAGCGAACCAAACTGGTTTAAAAGATCGGACGCGGTTTTCGGGCCGACCCCGGTCACGCCGGAAATGTTATCCACGCTATCTCCGACCAGGCTGAGCCAGTCAACGATTTGCTCCGGCTGCACACCCGTCTTGGCCCGAACGTTCGCGGCGGTCCAAAGCGATTCTGTTTTGTCGTTTGGATTCAACAGAGAAACCTGGAGCGATACCAACTGCATGAAATCTTTATCAGCGCTGGCAATCACCACCGGCAATCCGGCTTCCACTGACCGCTTCGCCACGGTTGCAATAAAATCGTCGGCTTCCACCCCGTTCTCGCAAAACGACGCAATACTCGCAGCGCGCAGATATTCCATTATGTCATCGAGTTGCTGCTCCAAATCGGAAGGCATTTCCGGTCGCTGCGCTTTGTACTCCGGCAGCAACGTCATCCGCTCTTCAGCAAGTCCTCCATCCCAAATAATCATGAGATGCGACGGCTGAAGTTGCGCTTGCATCTTGGCAAGCATTTTGATGAAGCCGTAAATTGCATTGGTGGCTTTGCCGCTGGGCGAATTAAGATGGCGGATCGCGTAAAATGCCCGGTAAGCGTAGGCATGCCCATCCACCAAAAGAAAACGAGCGGTTGAGCTTGCACCTGTTTGGACCATTGCGCTTGAGCCATGATGCAGCGAAATCAAGGAACCCTGCTTTCCGAAACAGGGTTCCACGATAATCATTTTGGACCCACAATTGTCCCTGGCTGCGCGAGAACGGAAGCGTTCGCAGGCTGAGCGGGAATGGAAGCGCGGGCAAAAGACATTGAGTCATCCGGATGAACCCGGTTACCCGCTGGATCAATGATCGTAGGAGTAACAAAGATCATGAGATTTCTTTTGTCTGATGAGGACGATTCGCTGCGGAAAAAACGCCCCAAGAAAGGCAGGTCACCCAACATTGGTATTTTTTCCTTCACCTTGGTCGTGCTTTCGGCGATCAAACCACCCAGCATCACCGTTTGACCATCCCAAACATTGCAACTGGTGGTCACTTGACGCAGCCGCATGTGAGGAAGCGGGAGTTGAGCGGTCAACGGAAGGCCAACGTTCGCACCGCCCACAGATTGAGCCTTTGGGACGAAGGCACCGGGGTCATCATATCCAAGGAACTCGGTGACGGTCGGAATAATAGTCATTTGAATCGAATAACCGTCCGAGGACACGTAAGGAATCACATCCAAAACGGGTCCGAACGGCAGGACTTGTGTAATGTATTGAACAGTGGAGCCAACGGACGTTCCCCCACCGCTGTTATTGTTGTTATTATTATTGTTACCGCTTCCGCCACTACTTTGTTGATTTAAATCAACCCCAGTAACAATCGTCTGAACATCGGTGACTGAAATCTGAGTCTGACGACCGCTGAGCGTCGTCACTTTCGGCGCAGCCATCAGGTCGGTGCCTGTTCGGGATTCAAGCGCACGAATCACCAAGCGAAACTGAGGATCTGTTAAGATTCCAGTAATCGTTCCAAGCGCCGGAATCGAGCCGTTTCCGGTTAATCCGGAGGTCAGGAGAGTATCCGTCGCGGACTGAGCAATTGTCGGGTTGGGAAATGTTCCACTCGGGTTATTAGCGGTGGAATTACCTTGGAAGGAAGGAGCGGTGCCAGCTTGCGCCCCAATTCTACCTCCAGCCAACGTGCTGTTCCCCAAATACCAATCGAACCCTAACGCCTTGCTGTCGCTTTGTTTGATTTCAGTAAATTTAGCCTCGATGGTTACTTGTGGTGGGTCGGCATTCAACGTCTCAATGGCGGACTGGATAATCTCGAGATCCTGAAGTGAAGCCCTTACCAGCAGCAAGCCAGTTCGGTCATTGAAGAAAACTGATTTACCGTTAGGAAGTCCGGCTGGACCAAAATCAACCCCTGCCGCGGTAAAGTAGTCACGAACCATTGTGTTCACATTTGCCATGTTGTTTGTTACGCTGACGTGCGACAATCCACCACTCCCAGCAGTCCCACCGCCTTGACCAGTCTGTCCACCACCGCCCTGGCCACCAGAGCCGCCTGAAACACTAACTCGCGGAATAGAGAGCCCTGAGCCGCCACCATTTTGCCCACCCTGCCCACCTTGTCCGCCACCCTGCCCACCTTGTCCGCCACCCCCACCACCTTGTCCGCCGCCACTCCCACCACTCCCACCTGTCGATATGCTGAGACTCAGGGAACTAACACTTTCCAAACCTTGCTGGAATGTATTCGGATTTACTTTGAAAGTGCGCGTATAAAGCGAGACGGCTTCAGGAGCTTTTGGGGAAAAGATAATCGCGTATTCCTGGATTTCATACTGAATCGGCTGATCGGAAACTTGCACGATCGCATCCAGCACGTCGGCCAAACGCACATCCGTGAGAGCCGGATTTAAGTGGACTGTGACAGAATTCAGGTCAACTGCGGCAGCGGGAGCAGGGGCGAAAACCGCTGCATTCGGGTCATTAGGATTAACGACCGGAGCGGCCGCAGGAGCGTTCACATGTGGATTGAAAAGGAAATTAATTCCAACCTGATCCGGGTCGCGGCGCTTTGATTCGTCACGCAGCGATTTCAAAACCTCGCCCAACGGCAATCCTTCAAAGACAACTTCCGGCAACCGAATACGATCCAGTTTGGATTTGATAGATTGGCGACCTTTGCTCGTATGGGCGTAATTAGTCCGCCCAGGAAGTTGAATCGAATCACGCTTAACCGGCGGAACCATGGCATCGGTCACTTCAATGATCGCTGCTTTAGCTACCTGCTCGCGCGCACTGCTCAACACCTTGTAGTTGGCTTCCTTGATCAAGCTCAAATAATAATTTGCTGCGGGATTGGTTGGATCTTTTTTGAGAGCCAAATTTAGCTTTACGGCTGCTTCGTCGAACTTGCCCATTTCCCAGAGGAGTTTGCCATCTTGAACCAACGTTGCAGCGGCAATTTTTTCTTTTTGAATATCCGGCACGGTTGCCAGAACTTCGTCACTGGGCACTGTTCCGCGTTTGGCGAGAATCATTTTGTCGTTCTCGCGTTTGAAAGCGAGCAGTGTCTCATTCCTTGGGTCAACCTTAAGCGCGCTAGAAACCTGCTCATTAGCCTCCACTAAATTACCATGTTGTTGCGCGTCGCGAGCCAACTGCAGGCGTACGTCCACCAAGCCGGTGACGGCCTGTTTTTTCTCCGCTTCAACTTCCGGCGAGCCAACCCCTACTTTTCCGAAAAGCGACACCGCTTCCTGATAAAATTTTCCAGCGTCGGCCAGAAAACCTTTTCGCTGGGCGTCCTGTGCCGCCAGCAACTTCTTGTGAAGTATGATGGTGGCTTCCTGGCGCCGAACGGCTTCTTCTTCTGCGAGTTGGGATGGATTGGTTTGGGCGCGCACAGAAAAGGCGGCCACTAACAACACCAAGCCGAGAGTAAGTTTAACTGCTTTGATCATGGTTTTTTTGGCTGTTTTTAGATTACTAACAAGGCTTACTTAGCCCCTTTCAACAAAATTGTCGTTCGTTTTTCCGTCGAGCTTGCCGAGACTCTAACGTCCTTCTCGTTGATGGCAATAATTTTATATGACTCGCCTGCAAATGAAATAACATTATTCACCTGCTGCCGAAGAAAATTCTTACTGTCTGGCTCGTAGCGAAGATCTGCCGTGTAGGCTTCAACCCGTTTAAACGGCTTTTCTTTTCCGATCGAAATGACTTGTTGATTCTCAGTCAGCTCCAAAACGAGTTCATCAGGATCTTCCGCCGGCCCTTTGATTTCCGTTATTTTAAATAAATCTTTTTTCTCATTCAGTTTGGCGTAAACGGACGGCTTCTTCACGGATTTGCTTTTTACGCCAATCCAATATCCGGCGCCACTGGCTCTTTCGTAAGCAAGTTCCATGAACAGCGGTTGAATGTTTGTGACCGTGAGCGCATCGACACCTTCGCGAACAATTTTCAGAAAAGTTCCGTCTGGTTTCACTTTCCAAGTCACTGGATTGAAAAGATTATGCGCACCGGAAATTTCAATCGACGGAGGATTTTGCAAACGCTGAAGCGCGGCTTGATTGGTGGTCAAATCCAAAGGCTTCAGCTCTTTCGGTTTTGGAAGAGCAATGATGTATTCCTGGGATTTTTCTTTTTCGGTGTTGATTTTAATTTGAAACCACGCCGCTGTGATGGCCAGGCAAACCAAGACAAAGCTCAGCAAGATCTTTTCGTAATGTTTTTTAAGAAACTCCATGACTAACGCTGAGGTTTAAGTTTAACCACATCAATCATAAGTGTTACGATCAGTGGTTTTTCACTCTGGAAAACAACCGGACCCGTGGGTGCCGCTGGACGAACACCAATCGTCGGGGCAACTGCCGTCGGCGGCGGAATATAAGCTCCTTCGCCACGACCTCTCAACCCATAGCGAGAACCAAAGTTGGGCTGCGCGGAAACCGCAGGCGGCGTGTAAGCTGGAGTATATTGAACAGGCGCAGCAATCGCTGGATTTAATCCAGACATCGGCATTTTGGATTGATCAACCACGATGGTTTTCACAATTAAGCAATTGGTTGAGCGAAGAATTCCCTCCATCACGGAACCTAGTTCGCGACTAAAACATCTGAACCTGACTTCATAAGGCGTAACAATCGAAACATCATTCGTCACGAGTGTGGTGCTGAGATAGTCAGGAGTTCCTGGAGGATCATCAATGGAAACCGGCACGCGTCGCAGACCTTCGAGCGCATATATCTTGGAGGCGTATAGAATATGGCAAAGCGTTTTAATTTCACTGAGCTGCGCTGTCCATGGTTCGATACTGTTTGTCACAAAGGTCAACTTCCCGATCTGTGCCGCAAAAGTGAACGCATATTGGGGTGGCAAAACGACTCCTGAGTTGCTCGCGCTGGTCTGCAATTCAAAGATGCTGTTAAGCAATAGATTATTGAATCCTTTATTATCATTCGTCTTCGCAGAAGGCTGCACGGGAACGAACAATTTCCGGGCGTCTGCCAAAAAGTCATTCAGCCGTTTCTGCTCTTTTTTAGCAGCGCCGAGATTGTCCACCGTGTCTGTGCCCGGGTGAACCGGTTGTTCATAAATGCGGCGCAGTTCTGCGATCTGTTGATTCAATTCCTCGGTCACGGTTGTGTCCTGGCTCATGTTTTTGAACAGGAAAAAGCCAGCAAAGCCCATCAACAGTAGCGCGGCCACTCCGACTGCAACAAACAATATATTTCGTTTGATCCAAGTCATACTACAGTTTGAAAGGCCGTTTCAGTTTGAGGGTCAGATTGAAGGTAAAAGTCAGAGGGCTGGTTGGATCGACCTTTATGTCACCCAAGGCGGTACCGTCGGTGAAAAATGTGCTTTTCTTGATTTCTTCTTCCAAAGCGTAGGCCAAATCCTTGTCCGCCGTGGGCGAAATTTTCTCCAAATTCACTCCGCGGCAAACCATCGTAATGGTATTGATCTCATTAGTGGCCGTTGGAGCGGCAACTGCCGCATCTGGGGTCGGCGCGGTTGGCATGCGCATTCCGTATCGAGCCGAGTCATAACGACTATCTTTTCCGCCCGGTGAAAAAGCGGTCGTTGGCGTTTCACTTGCCACTTGAAAACCGCTGGGTAGTTCCGGGGAGAATGTCTCCACCCACAAACCCACGTCCACATTCAACTTCTCTTTGACATTCGTCTCCGTCAGGATGAGAACGCGGCGAAGTTCGGTCAAGACACCCGCCCAATAGAATCGCGCATCGACCAACCCCATCATCTGGTCAGCTTCTTTTTTCAGACGATCCCTTTCCGCCAATGCCTGCTTGAGAGTGCCATCTTTCACACGGAGCGGATCAAGCAGGGATTTAATTTTCTCCAACTCAGTTTGCTTGATCATCGCAACCCGGTTTTCCAGCCAACCAATCGCGAATACGATCAGAACCAAACTGAAAACAGCAGCGAGAATATAAGGTTTCTTGTGGCCGAATTGCTGGCGCTGAATCGAGCTTTCCGGCATCAGGTTCAACTCCACCGGGCAAGTGGCCAAGTCGCGCAAGCCGAGTCCAACCACTTCGCCGAACGAATGTGCCGTCTTGGATAATTCTTCCAAGTCGATGGCTGGATCAATCTGGACGTTGCGGAACGGATTAAAATATTCGACCGGCACGTTCAGTTTTTCCGAGAAAAACTGCGCGGTGTATGGCATGACCGAAGCGCCGCCGGAAAGGAACAAACGTTGCGGAGCTGAGCCGCCTTGTTGACCACGGAAAAATTGAACGGTCTGATTTACCTGGATGTGCAGGCGCGTCATGACCTGACGTGCGATTTTTGAAATGGCCGCTTGCTGCGGATTTTCAGGCTCTTCGTAAGCGCCACCCAAACTGACAAAACCTTGCTCGATCTTGGTCTGCTCCGCGTCGCTGAAGGTGAGTTTGGATTCGTTCGCAAAATCCTGAGTAATTGAATTCGCGCCAATGTTGATACTGCGGGAATAAACCTTGCCTTTTTCGAAGAACAACAGATTGCTCGTCTTGGCACCGATATCGAGCAGCATGGTGCAACCTTCGAGGTCACCGTAATTATAGCGAAAGGCATTGCAGAGAGCAGCGGGAGAAACATCGACCAGCTTCAAGTGCAGACCTGCACCTTCCGCCACGCGGAAAAGTCCTTCAACCACTTCTGTTTTGATCGCGACGAGCAACACTTCGAGTTCACCGGTCGCCGTCGTTCCCAAAATTTGGTAATCCCAAACGACTTCTTCGAGCGGGAACGGAACGTTTTGCCGAGCCTCGTATTCGATGATCTGCCCGACTTTCGCCGTATCGACGGGCGGAAGTTTTACAAATTTGGAGAAGACGTGAAAGCCAGGTGCACAAACATTGATTTGCTTCGAACCGAAATGCTTTTGCGAAAAGAGTTCCTGCAATGCACGAAGGATGGCAGCCTCGCGGGTCGCCTCTTGCGCACCCTCGATACCTAACGGCTTAATGCCGTATTGTTTGAGGCTCAGCCCGCCGGCTTCGTTCGCTTCGAACTCGGCCATCTTCAGACTGCCTGCCCCAAAGTCAACTGCTAGAAATGACTTCGAATTTAACATTAATACAAACTTAACTCTTTCCGATCACCTCAACAAATTTCGATTCGAAATCGAGCACATCCAGAAAAGTCCGTGTTGAGTAATGGAAATAAAGTTAGTGGTCAAACGGAAAAGCATTTTTTTGAAAGAATTATATTTTTCCGCGCGCAATTTTTTCTTTCAAATTTTTTTTCGGAAATATTCTATCGTGTTCACCAGGCCTTCCGCGAGTTGCACCTTCGGTTCCCACTTCAAAATTCGCTGCGCTCGAGTGATGTCCGGTTTGCGCTGTTTCGGATCATCCTGCGGCAAGGGTTTGTGGACGATTTTACTGCGTGAATTCGTTGCGCAGATTATTTCCCGCGCGAATTGCAGCATCGTCATTTCGTTTGGATTTCCGATGTTCACCGGATCGTTGGCCGTGCTCATCATCAATCGATAAATGCCTTCAATCAAATCCGAGCAATAACAAAAGCTGCGGGTTTGGGTGCCTTCGCCGAAAATGGTGACCGGTTTATTTCGCAACGCCTGACTGATAAACGCAGGAACAACTCGTCCGTCGTTGAGCCGCATGCGAGGTCCGTAAGTGTTGAAGATGCGAACAATTTTTGTGTCGATGCCGTGCTCGCGATGATAAGCCATGACCAGCGCTTCGCCGAAACGTTTGGATTCGTCGTAACAACCACGCGGGCCGATCGTGTTCACGTTGCCCCAATACTCCTCCGTTTGCGGATGGACGAGTGGATCACCGTAAATCTCAGACGTGGACGCGATGAGAAACTTCGCGCCTTTGTGTTTCGCCAACCCGAGGGCTTTGTGGGTTCCGAGCGATCCGACTTTCAAGGTTTGAATGGGCAACTCTAAATAATCAATCGGGCTGGCTGGCGAGGCAAAATGCCAGACGTAATCGACCGACTCCTGCAAAAACAAGAACTCAGTCACGTCCTGCTGGATGAATTTGAAATTTGGATTTCCGGCGAGGTGCGAAATATTATCCACGCTGCCCGTCACGAAATTATCGATCGCAATGACTTTGTGTCCGCGAGAAATCAGCAAATCGGTCAAATGCGAACCCAAAAAACCAGCGCCGCCCGTGATGACCGAGGTGGGTTGTTGAGTTTTCAGTTTTGTTTTCGTCACCATAAAATTGATTTTGCTGAAAGGGGGCGATGGAGAAAAGAAGAAAACGAACGGAGTCAATTCAACCGGCTTAAAAACGAAAGCGGCAAAAGTCGGCAGCAAACCGGCGCGCCGTATTTTATTTCGCGCCTTTGGCGAAGAGCACCACCGGAACAGTCCACCAGAGAATTTTGAAATCGAGCCAGAGTGACCAGTTGTCGATGTATTCCAAATCCAGCCGAACCCAATCTTTAAAATTCGTTACGTCATTCCGCCCTTGCACCTGCCAGAGGCAGGTCAAACCGGGCTTCACGCTGAGGCGACGGCGATGCGCCAGATCGTCAAAACGTTTCACCTCTTCCACCGGCAACGGCCTTGGCCCAACCAGACTCATGTCGCAGCGCAGGACGTTGAGCAACTGCGGCAACTCGTCGATGCTTAATTTGCGCAGCAGTTTGCCAATCGGTGTAATGCGCGGATCGTTCGTCACTTTAAAAACCGGTCCAGTCATCTCGTTCATCGAAAGAATTTCGTGCTGGCGCTGCTCGGCATTGGTCACCATCGAACGAAATTTATACATCGTGAATGGCTGCCCGTTGAGCCCACTGCGCTTCTGTTTGAAAAAAATGGGACCCGGTGATGTGGCCTTGATGGCGATGGCGGCAAGTAAAAATAATGGTGAAGCTAGAATCAACAGAAGCGCCGACCCGACCAAATCGATTAATTGTTTTACGACTGCCTGCCATGAATTTTCCGGGCCAGAATGAAATACCAACATCGGGCGTCCGTAGAAATCATCGAAGCTCGTCCGCGAAATTTGTGTTTTGAAAAAATCAGCGACCAGCCACGTTTCCACGCCTTCCAACTCGCAGGCGAGAATGGCTTTCTCAACCTGGCCGAAATAACTGTGCTTCGCGTTGACAATGACGCCGTTGACCGAATGTTCGTGCAGAAAAGAGAGGAGTTGTTCAGTTGAGGTTTCGTTCAGGTCGAACTCAGCGAGAATTTCCACTTCCTGTTCGGCCTTCAATGAGATGTCTTTGTGCAATCGCGCCGTATCTTCTTTCGATCCGATCAGAATCAATCGCTTCTTAAGCTGTGCCTGTCCGAACTGACTCTTGTAGCCGAGTCGAACAAGTTCCTCTTTCATGAAAATCAAAATAAAACTGAGCGGCCCAAACAGCATGATCACCGCGCGCGGCGCCACTAATCGCGACATGTAAATAACCAGGACCACCCCAATCGTAATCAGACAACACGTTTTGAAAAGAATCCACGCCGTCATGCGCCGCGAGGCCAGCGAAGGTCGTTGATAAAAACCCTGAAGCTCCAGCACCAGCGGCGAAAAGAAACCGATCACCAAATACATCCAATTATATTCCGGAAACGCCGTGGTTGGATCGCCGAGCAGATTGAATCCAAAAATATTAATTCCGCCAGTGGTGTTTTGCGCGCGAATCCAATGCGCCAGCCAGAACGCAACCGTGATCAAAGCCGCATCCATCAATTGATGGATCTGCGTTTTCATTTGTCGATCTCGGCGCAACATATCTTTACTCCAGCTTTACTCTAAGCAGAAACGTCGCTCATTTGAAAGCCGTTTGCGCATTCGTTGGCACTACGCTCTCCATGATTTCTCCAGCGGCGAGTTGAAATTGAGGCGCTGATTTCGCGATGAAGCGTTTCATTTCGTTGAACGTCGCCTCTTCATTTCCTGGATAGCAGCGCGAAAAATAACTGATGTAAGCCCACCGTTCCAACGTGCCCGTGCGGAAAAGATTTTTCGCCATCGAAACCATTCGCTCGTTGTGGCTGGCGGTTATTTTTTTATCGGCCACAAACCAATACGCGTAAATGCCGCGAATCGTCACCATCGCGCCCGAGTCGTCTTTGTGGCGAATGCTTGCGGTTAATTTCATCATTGGCAGTTCGTAGGAATACGGTCGCTCGATTTTGACATTCACAACTTCGCTTTGCTCAATCGTCCATCCCTGTCCTTCGAGACAAAACTGCGGTTTGTGCAAACTCGTGCGATCCTGACCCATCAACACCACCCCGACATCCACGTTTTTCAATGTGTTCGGAATCCAATAACGCCGTTTCCCGAACGTCGTGTCCTTTGGCAACATCGTCAGCTCAATCGAGCTGATCGGTATCGCCGCCGACTCATAGCTCAAAACATCCTCCGGCAAAATCACTGTCACCTCGGCAACGCGATTCGTATTTTCGTCAAACAACGGCGTATTGCCGAGCAAAACTCCGGGCTGACCCAACCGTTGATTCCCTTTCACGTGGAACAAAAAACCAGCAGTGGCCCCCATCATCGCCAACCCGGTCACAAATAAAATCCAGCGCGCTTTTTTCATGTTGTTTTGGGTTGAGTTACGGTGGAGGTTTCAGGTTCGCGCAGCCATACACCCATCAGAAGCATCGCCACGATCGCCACGATATAAGTCAGGAATCCCGACCATTCATGAACAAAGTCTCCCGTTTTTTGGCCGAACGCTTCCGCGGCCACCACGATACTCGTCAAGCGCAGAACATTGCTCGCCACCGCCAACGGCACCGCCACGAAAATCACCAGAACCTGCTTCCAGGTTTTTTTGAAAGTCATCAATCCGTAAATCGTCGTCAAAGCCAGAAGCGAAATTAAACTGCGAATCCCGCTGCAAGCCGCCGCCACGTCATAATTGTAAGCGCCGTTCGCATCGAAAAGCTGCGTGCCCTTTTTCAGCACCGTCAGCCCGAAGACACCGTGCGTAATCCCGTACGTGATATTGGTGGCGAACAGCCGGAGCGGAAACGTAATCGTTTCAACATAGCCGCCAACTGGAATGCAAAAAACAAAAAGCAGGAACGGAAAAAATGTCGCTTTCAACCAGGCTGTTCCCCAGGTCAAACCGATCAACCCGTAAATGCCGAGGAACATTCCGCAGATGGAAACGCGCGGTTGTTGAATCAGAAAGCCGACCGCATGCAGCAGTAGCGCGAAGCCAACAATCAACAACCCGGGCCACCAGGTTTTTTGCGGAGTGGCCAGAACTTCTTTTCTCTTCCACCAAAACAACCCGATCACGGCGAAGGGAATTAAAATGCCGTGGCCATCCTCACTGTTCTTGGCGTTGTAAAGGTCGTACATCCAGTTCATCAACGAAGTGGTGTTCACGTAGCCGAAAGTTGAATTGCCGATGAAATGGAATAGCGCCAACCACGCGGCGAGCAGTCCAAGAAAAAACCCTTTATTCGACACCGCCCGCCAGCAAGAACGAAATTCATCCTGAAAGCCCGGGCGCTCTGGCGTCACGTTCGATGGTGTTGCAAGTTCTGTGTTCATCTATTTCCAGATCAATTCGTCGGGCAACATCATACAGCCACGCCCGGCAAGTTCAACACAAGGAAGTCTTGGGCATTCTTAGGCATCGGCGTTGTAATCAATTGTTGCAGCGGACGCAAAAAACGTGAGCAACAGGGTTTTTTTCTGACGCGCCGAGTGCCGCACCGGCTGAAACGAATCAGCCATCTTGAACACCAGCCCGTCTATTTGCGCTGGGACATTTCGCCGTGAATCCAGGCGTATGTTTTTTCCAAGCCATCGCGCAACCGGACGCACGGTTCCCAACCGAGATGTTTTTTGATGAGCGCGTTGTCGCTGTTGCGTCCGTTGACCCCTTTGGGCGCGGACAAATTGTAACTGCGTTTGAGTTTAAGCCCGGCAATGTCCTCTACGATGTCCACGAGTTGATTGATGGAAACCAGTTCGCTGCTGCCAAGATTGATCGGTTCAAGAATGTCGCTGTTCAAAATCGCCTGCGTTCCTTTGAGGCAGTCGTCGATATACATGAAGCTGCGGGTTTGATGGCCGTCGCCCCAGATTTCGATTTCGTGTTTGCCGGAAAGTTTTGCGGCAATGACTTTGCGGCAAATCGCCGCCGGCGCTTTTTCGCGGCCGCCTTCATACGTTCCAAGCGGACCGTAAACGTTGTGATAACGGGCGACCCGCGTGTAAACGCCGAAATCTTCGCGGAAATGGCGGCACATCCGTTCGCTGAAAAGTTTTTCCCAACCATAACCATCTTCAGGCATCGCGGGATAAGCATCGGCTTCTTTCAACGCAGTCACTTTGGGATCGCGCTGTTTATCCGCGTTGTAAACGCACGCGGACGACGCGTAGAAAAATTTCTGCACGCCGGATTTTTTCGCGGCCATGAGCAAATGTGTGTTGATCAAAACCGTCAACATGCAGAGGCCCTTGTTCAGTTCGATGAAGCCCATCCCACCCATGTCAGCGGCCAGATTGTAAACGATACAGGCATCCTTGAGCGCGGTTTCGCCCGCCGCTTTTTCACTGAGGTCGAGTTGTAAGTTTTCGATTTGCGCAAACGTTTGATACCACTCGTTGAGCGGCTTGATATCGACCGAACGAATGCTGGTATGGCCCTGGCTCAGCAGGTCGGCAATCAAATGACCGCCGATGAACCCGCCACCACCGCACACCACAATTTTGTCTGATTTCATAGGTAAAAAGTTTGGCATTCTAAAGGCGGCGTTGTTCCAGCGCAAATTTTTTTATTCGCAATAGCTGACATGCCGCCAGAAAAATAAAACGCGGATTGTTTTTAAAATATCGCCGCCAAAGTCGCTTCGGTTCGACGCATAAACGGAAAAACCATTCCAGGCCGGAGCGCTGAATCCAGCGCGGAGCCTGCTTGACGCGGCCGCTGTGAAAGTCAAACGCCGCACCCACGCCAACCATCAGCGTCACATCCAGTTTGGGTAAATATTGCGCCATGAACTTTTCCTGTTTCGGCGTACTCAAACCGACCCACAAAATGTTGGGTTTGGATTCGGCAACAAAACGGGTCAGATCATTTTCCTCCTCTGGATTCAACGCGCGAAACGGCGGTTCGTAGGTTCCGACAATTTGAATCCCTGGAAAACGTTCTTCCATTCTGGCCTTCAGTTCGCGGGCGACTCCATTTGCTCCGCCATAAAAAAAATGGCGAAAACCGGATTCGCGGGACATTTGCATCATTTCCAGCATCAAATCGGGTCCATAGACGCGGTTCATCTGACCAAAACCTTGCCAGCGCCCCATCCAGGTCATCGGCATTCCGTCGGGCGTCACCAAAAAAGCGTTGTTATGGATCTCGCGGATTTTCGGGTCGTCCTGCGATTCCATCACGCCGTGAACGCCCGTCACGCAAACGTAGCCTTTTCGCTGATTTTGCACCGCCCAAACAAAAGCGTTTCTTGCCATCTCCAAGTTGATGGCGCTGACGCCGACACCCAAAACGTTGACTCGATCGATCTGCATTGTTGCCGTGAATATCTGGAAATTTTGCCGGGATTCAACTCTCTTCTGGTGTTTGGACGCGTTCTGATTTAATCCTTCTGCTCCGCGCAAGTGGTAAATGAAACTGGTTGTATTTGCACACGTTCCGCCTCCGCACCATGGCCAAAGCTACATGGTGCAACTGATGTTGCGAGGATTCGGCGGCGATCAACGAGGCATTCGTGCTCAAACTTCGGGAGCGGATAACGATTACGGAATCACCTGCTACCACGTCAACGCCCGGCTCTCGCGTGATTTGGAACAAATCGGAGAACTGCGCCCAAAGAAAATCCTGCTCTTGTTCCGCCACTGCCTTGCCGCGATCTGGTGCCGCTTTCGTTATGGGGCCAAGGCCCTCTATTATATTCCCGCGCCCGGAAAGCGTTCCGCCATGTTTAGAGATTGGATGGTGATGTCCCTTTGCCGCCCGTTTTTTCCGAAAATCATTTTGCATTGGCACGCCGCCGGTTTATCGAAATGGATTGAAACCTCCGTGCAGATTCGCGCCCGATCATTTACTTACCGATGCATGAAGCAGGCGGATCTGAGCGTGATTCTATCGCGCCACAATCGGGCTGATGCCGAGAAGTTGCTCCCGCAAAAAATCGAACTCGTCGCCAACGGAATTCCTGATCCGTGCCCCGACTTCGACACCGCCATTCTGCCGCTGCGCCTCGCGCGACAGGAAATCCGCCGTCAAATTCGTGCGGGAAAAACTGTCGCCCAATCGGGAGACGCCAGCGATCCGCACACCTTCGAGGTTCTTTATCTTGCCCATTGCACCCGCGACAAAGGGGTCTTTGACGCCATCGCCGGAGCATTGAAGGCAAATGAAAAACTCACGCGCGACCAATCTCCCATCACGATCAGGCTGAGTATCGCGGGTGGTTTTTTCAACAAGGGCGAAGAAGAAGAGTTCAACAAAATTCTCGAACAACCCGGGGCGAAAAAATCCATCCGCTACCTCGGTTTTGTGTCGGGCGCGGAAAAGGATGCCGCCTTAAAAGCCGCAGACCTGTTTTGTTTTCCAACTTATTATCAGAACGAAAATCAGCCGGTGAATTTAATCGAAGCGCTGGCTTACGGACTTCCGGTGGTCACCACGCGCTGGCGTTCCGTTCCTGAAACTCTTCCCGACGACATCGGCCTGGTGAACCCGCGCCATCCCGACCAGATTGCCGAAGCTCTCGTTATGCTCATGTCGCGAGATTACGGAGACAGTCTGCGCCAGCATTTTTTGAAAAATTTCAAGATTGAGCGGCACCTGGAAAAACTCGCCGCCGCTTTTCACAGCATCGAATGAAGTTCTCCATCATCACACCGAGTTTGAATCAAGGCGCCTTCATTCGTGATTGCATCGAAAGCGTCCGCACTCAAACCGGCCTCGATTGGGAACACATCGTCATCGACGCCGGGTCAACCGACGAAACGCTTTCGATTTTGAAAGCATATCCGCATCTGAAATGGACTTCCGAGCCGGACAAAGGAATGAGCGACGGCATCAATAAAGGTTTCCTGAAGGCAGAGGGCGAATGGCTGATGTGGCTCAACGGCGACGATTATCTTTTGCCCGGCACCCTTGAAAAAGTGGCCACGTTCGCAAAAAACAATTCCGAAGCAGACGTCATCTACGGTGAATGCATTTTCGTCGATGAATCGAAACGCGTGATTCGCCGACGGTGGGAGCACGGTTTTGATTTTCCAATCCTGCTCTATTACGGCTGCTACATTCCATCCACTTCGACGTTCATTCGGCGCAACGTAATTGCGGCGGGAGAATTGCTGAACATTGATTATCGCGTTTGCATGGACTTTGAGCTTTACGTCCGCTTGAGTGAACACGGTTTCAAATTTAAATTCCTTCCTGACGCGCTCGCCTGTTTTCGATGGCACCCCACCAACACGAGCACGACTCAATCAAAGCGACGCTGCGAGGAGCGGCTTCGCGTGCAACAGGAATATCTTCGTCGGCACGGCAAAAACTGGCTCGCTGGAGAAAAAACGATTTCCGCGCTCTGGCGTTTGATCCTGATAAAGAGGCTGGTTCTCCGTTTTGTTTCCCGCTATTTTCGCCGTTAAAAATGTTCAAGTTCCGCCACATATTCAAACCGGCCGATGCTCAACAAGAGCGCGAGTTTGAACGCATCAACGTCGAACACAAACGCAGCCGTTACCTCGAAACTAATCCCCTCACCCGCTACGAAAACGACCTTGTTTACCGCGAAAAAGTCGATCGGATCAAAGCCGGCATCGGCGAACCGCGCGGACTGATTCTTGACATCGGCGGCAACACGGCCGGCGAAGCCACGCTGCTCAAACAACTCGGTTACGACATCATCGTCGGAGACATCAACGAAACCGCTCTCGATATTTCCCGGCAGCGCGTCGAAAAATTCGGGCTGAAAGCGCCTGGCTACGTCGCTCTCGACGTCCACCATCTGCCTTTCAAAGACGAATCCTTCAACGCGGTCACCGTCATTGAAGCGTTGCATCACTTCGTGAATTACGATCAGGCGCTCAAGGAAATTTTTCGGATTTTGAAACCCGGCGGCAAACTTTTTTCCCTGGAACCCAATGCGTTAAGTCCATTGCGCCGCGCTTCCGAAGTTCGCGACCGCTTGCGCGGCACCATCGAAAAAAGTTTTTATATTTCCGAACTCAAAAAACTCGGCATTAACGCGGGGTTTTCCGAGGTAAAAGTCGAATCCATCGCCACTGGCCGTTCCAGTTGGAAACTGCAGGAAGTGCCGGCGTATCGGCGGCCGATTGCTCGACTGCACGGCTGGCTTGCGCTCAATTTTCCGCGCATGTTCGGGACGCTGCGTTTACAGGCCCGCAAAGGAGAGACCGCTCCGCAAAATGAAAATTGCCGCGTCGAACTTCATGAATTATTTCGCAGCCCAAAAAACCGGAACGAACTGAATTATGATTCCACCAAAAAACTTTGGGTGGAAAAAAATGGCGACCACGCTTTCCCGGAACTCAACGGCATCCCCATCTTGATTGCCGAGGATGCCATTGCATTGAAATATGGTTTCAAGTAGTTTCCGCCCTCAACCGCGCATTCACATGAATTGGCTGACTAAAATTGCTGCTTTCAAAGTTCTTTCCACTCTTCCCAATGGCTCTGCCTTGTATCGCTTCGGTCAGGAATATTTTACCAAATCGCTCGTGCCGACGCGGGAGCGAGTGGATCAAAAAATTGGCGTGGGTCTTCGTTACTTTGAGTGGCTGGAGCAACACGGCTTCGCGACGCAATTCATCGAGGGCACGCATCTCGATTTCGGCACCGGCTGGCAGCCAACCATTCCTCTTTTATTTTATTCGCTGGGTGTAAATCGACAAATTTTGTTCGACATCGTGCCGGTGTTGAGCGGCGAATTAGCCGCCAGCACTATTGAAGCATTTCGCGCCAACTTGGAATCTCCGGCGTTTCCGTTCAAAAACAAAGTGCAACGGCTCCCCGAAATTGATCCGGCCAATCGAAGTTCGTTGAACGCTCTTGAAAAATTGGGGATCAATTATTTTGCGCCTTATCAACGCAAGCTCGACGAGTTGAGCGAAGCGATCGATGTCGTCACTTGCACACAAGTATTTCTGCACATTGACAAATCTGTGTTGCGGCAAATTTTTCGCGGCTTGCATCGCGCGCTAAAAAAAGGCGGGAAATTTTTAGCGACCATTCATCTCACCGACCTCTACGCGCACGCGGACTCGCGGATTTCGCAATACAATCATTTGAAATTTTCTCCCAAAACCTGGAACGGTTGGATCAATTCATCGTTGATGTCTTACAACCGATTAAAAGCACCCGACTATCATGAATTGCTCACGGAGGCGGGCTTCGCCATTCGCCATTTCGAGGTGGAATCGCCGACGCCAAACGATTTAAAAAAACTGGACGCCATCAAATTAGATCCTTCGTTCTTAAAATATTCTCGAAAAGATTTGGGTGCCAAACATCTCTTCTTTGTTGCGGAAAAAGTATGATGCTGATTCTCACCTATCACATCATTCGCGCCGTCCATGCGCCGGTGAGTTCCGATTTCTACACCATTTCAGAGACGCAACTGCAACGGCAACTGGCGGCGCTTCGTCAAGCGGAGAGAAAGTGTTTGGAGCCAGCCGCTTTGTTGGACAAAAAAATTTCCGACAAAAATTTTCTCCTCACTTTTGACGACGGCTCCATTGATCATTTGGAAATTGTCGCGCCGATTCTGGAGAGAAACGATTGTCGCGCGGTTTTTTTTATTCCAACTTCGAAACTGGATCGAGCGGGCTACTTAAATAAAGCGCAGGTGCGGGCACTCTCTGAGCAAGGACACTCCATCGGCGTTCACAGCCACGAACATCGGCGCATGGATCAATCGTCGGACTCCGAAATCCGCGAGCAACTGAAAAAGTCTTCTGGACTTCTCGAAGAAATCACCGGCCGCCCTTCACCATTTTTTGCCCCGCCCGGAGGATATTTTAATTCACGCGTGCAGTCCGCCGCCCTGGAACTCGGCTTCAAAATAATCCGCACGATGAAATGGGGTTACAACAAACGCATTGATCTGACGGCGTTGGAAACGGTTCCCGTCAACCGCACCATGACCGAGAAAAAGTTTCAGAAAATTTTAGAGTTTAAAAACAACGGATGGCTCTACGCGGGCAAAGAAGGTTTGAAAACAATTTTGCCGATGCAAAGTTACGCGCGTTTGCGCAATGTCGTTTTAAGAGGCAAATCATAGTCACTGTATGGAAGAATTTCCGGTTATAATTATCGGCGCGGGATTGACGGGACTTTCCTGCGCCTACCATTTGGGCAAAAATTATCTCCTGCTCGAAAAAGAAACTGAGCCGGGCGGAATCGTTCGCACCCATGTCCGCATGAATTCATTTCTCTGCGACGGCACCGGCCATTGGCTGCATCTGCGCGACGCCTCGATTAAAAAATTGGTCAACGAATTACTCGAAGGCCAATTGGTCGAACACGAACGCAAAGCCGTTATTTTTTCGCACAACACATTCACCGCCTATCCATTTCAAGCGAACACTTACGGATTGCCCCGCGAAGTCGTTTTGGAATGTCTGCTCGGCTTGCTCAAAGCCAAACACCCGGAAGATTTCGGGCAACAACCACCTGCCACGCCCGCCACAAATTTTTATGAATGGGTCGTGCGCCATTTCGGCGAGGGCATTGCCAAGCATTTCATGGTTCCCTACAACGAAAAATTGTTGGGCGTCAATTTGCAGGAACTCATGCCGCAATTTGCCGAGCGTTTTATTCCGCGTCCCTCCACTGAAGATGTCATCAAGGGCGCGCTCGGATTCTCCCGCGAATCCCTCGGCTACAACGCGAAATTTGTTTATCCACGAACCGGCGGCATCAGCGCTCTCGCCCGCGCTTTTGAAAAATCATTGAAACAAAAACCGCGTTACCAGATCGAAGTTCGCAAAATCAATCTGGCGGAAAAAATTGTCACGCTTTCTGACGGCATGAAAATCGGATTCAAACATCTCGTTAACACGATGGCGTTGCCAAAATTTATTTCCTGCCTCGAAAACGCGCCCGCCGAAATTTCCGACACCGCAAAAAAACTGCGCGCCAGCACCGTTCATTATTTCGATGTTGGGGTTCGCGGAACCGGCGACATCGCCAGCGATTATCATTGGATTTATTTTCCCGAAAAAGAGTTTATTTTCTATCGAGCAGGATCTTATTCAGCCGTCCATCGCGATGCCGCGCCGCCCGGTTGCCGCAGCTATTACGTCGAAATGTCGGGAGGCGCGAGCGAGTATCTAAATAAACCCGAAGAATTGAGAGAGCGCGTGCTGGCCGACATGAAACGCGCCCGGATTATTTCCGCCGCTGACGAAATTTTATTTATGGAACTTTGTGAAATTCCACATGCTTACGTCGTGTTCGATAAAAATTACGAGCAGTCGCGCGAAGTGGTGATGAATTTTCTAAAAAAGCAAAATGTGATTTCTGCGGGCCGCTGGGGCGGCTGGGGTTACGGCGGAATGGAGGACGCGATGCTCGATGGAAAATCTGCAGCGGAATCGTTGCGATGAAAACATCTCCATTCAACGAAGCGGAATGCTGGCGCATTTACGATGAAGAATTGAAGCCGTTGTTCCAGGGGCTTTCACCCGCGCCTTACCTTGATTCGAGAAATATTTTTTACCTCAAGATGCTGGCCGATTGCGGCGCATTGGAAAAAGGCATGCATCTCGTTGACCTCGGCGCTGGACTTGCCATCTTCGGCCCGCTCGCCGCAAAACTTGGTTTGCAAGTGACGCTCGTGGATGATTTTGGCGGCGGCGGCGGCATTGACCTCGCGCAACGCGAACGCGGGCGTCAAGTTCTGGCAAACTTTCAGGAGAAACTCGGAATAAAAATTGTCGAACAGGATTTTCTGGAAATACCGTTGCCGTTCCCCGATCAATCGGTGGATGTCGTGACCTGTTTTCACAGCCTGGAGCACTGGCATAATTCGCCGAAGAAACTTTTTCACGAAATCCGGCGCGTGCTTCGGCCCGGCGGCGTGGTTTTTTTTGCGACACCCAATGCGGTCAACCTTCGCAAGCGCATTGCCGTTCCCTTGGGCCGCAACAATTATTCCCCGCTCAAGGAATGGTATCTGGATGACCCGGTTTTTCGGGGACATGTTCGCGAACCCGTTGTTCGCGATTTGCATCAGCTCTTGCAGTGGAACGATTTTGACATCATCGCGACAGCGGGCCGGAATTTTATCGGCCAGGAAAGCATGGCGCTGGTGTCGCTGCCACGTTGGTTGACGAAATTCATCGCTGTTACATCTGACAAATTTCTTCGCTTCTTTCCAACGCTCTGCTCTGACCTTCACGTCATCGGGAAGAAACGATGAATAAAATTCTGATGATCGCCTACGCCTGCAACCCTGAAGGCAGCGGTGAACATTGGCTCGGCTGGGGTTGGGCGGAACAAGCCGCAAAAAATTTTAAAGTTCATCTGATCACCACGCCGAACGCAAAAGACGCGGTCGAAAAACAGGCGGCCCACTGCGGGATTGAGGTTCATTTCGTTGCTCTCCCCGAACGATTAAAAACAATCACCTCGTATTTCGGCAGCGCCGGAACCTGGGCGCGAAAAATTATCTGGCAACGGCGCGTTGTGAAATTGGCGCGCCAACTTCATCAGCGCGAAAATTTTTCGGTCGTCCATCAAACTACTTTTCACACCTTTCGCGTTCCGTTCGATTCGGCTGCACTTGGAATTCCATCTGTCTGGGGTCCGATTGCCGGTGGAGAAACCGTTCCGCGCGGGTTCCATAAATTTTTAGGCGGGGCCAAAAGATCTGAACTATTTCGTAAATTTATAAATAAAATCTGGCTCTTCTCGCCCGCCATTCGCCGCTCCTTGCGGCAATCCAGTGTCATTTTTCTTTCCAATAAATCTTCCCTAGAATTTTTTCCAACCGAGTTCCATAACAAATTTCAAATCGTCCCCGCCAACGCCACTCGCCCCGGCGGAAATTCCATTCCGCACCCGTTGCGAACGCGCACCGAACCTTTTCACCTCTTGTATGTCGGCAATTGTGTCGGCACCCGCGCCCTCCCAATTGTTTTTCACGCATTAATTCGAGCGAACCTGCCCAACGCAAAGCTCTCCATCATCGGCCAGGGACCTGCCATTCCATTTTGGAAAAAATTAAGCAACGAACTAGGCTTGGATAATAAAATTACTTTTGTCGGGCAAAGACCATTTAGCGAGTTGCAGGAATATTATGCAAAAGCGGATGCGCTGGTGTTTCCGGCTCTGCGCGACAGCGGCGGTTCCGCTTTGCTCGAAGCGATGGCAAAAGGTTTGCCCGTCGTTTGCCTTGATTGGGGTGGCCCCGGGGAAATTATTAACGATCAATGCGGTTTTAAAATTTCCGTGGAAAATCCTGGCGAAACGATTCGCGAAATGGCGCGAGCTTTCGTTGCGCTCGAAGAAAATCCGCCACTTTGTCAGGAACTGGGCGCTCATGGTGCGGAACGAGCCAAAGTTTTTAGCTGGGAAAACAAAAGGCGCTTGCTCGAAGAAACTTATATTCGTCTGCAAAAAAGATGAGCGCCCAGAAATGTTTTTTGTTGCGGCTCTTTCACCTTCTCGATGAACACCGCGTCGAATATTGCATCACTCGCAATTACGAAAATTTATATGAGGCCATTGAATCCGACATTGATTTCCTTGCCGCTGCAAAATCACTTCCTCTGTTCCTGGAATCATGCCGCCGCGCCGCCGCCGAAAATAGTTTTCTCTTTGTTCAACAAAATCATTTTGTCAATCACTCCTTTATTTTTTGGAACCAGGAATCTGGATTTATTCGAATCGATGTCGAAATCGAAAATCGCTGGAAGATTTTTCATGTTCTGAAAGCAACCGAAGTTCTCCAGGAACGGCGTCGGTTTGAAGAATTTTTTATTCCCTCACCTCAACACGAAGCCGCCATTTTACTCACCCAGACAGCATGGCTGAATTCGTTGACCGGGCGTTATGCGCGTCGGTTGCAAATCCTCCAGCAAGAAATTGCGCCCCGGCAATTTTCCGAAATGCTCAATCATGCCTTTTCGCTTCGCTCTTTTTCTCTCAACGCCCC
The DNA here is from genome assembly GCA_043775015.1 of Verrucomicrobiota bacterium. Lineage (GTDB taxonomy): Bacteria > Verrucomicrobiota > Verrucomicrobiia > Limisphaerales > CANJXF01 > CANJXF01. Next base: position 3,614 of record JAYVSV010000155.1, on the reverse strand, counting down.
GGATTTGCCGCAAATCATCCGCGCCGGATTACGGCGGAAAACCTTCCGCCGTCCTGCTTCGTTTCTTAAAACGATCCAATATTTTTTCAGCGATTGTCTTCGGTTTTGGCGGCGGCTCGCAAAACCTTGCGGCCTCTACTTCCGCTCTCGAACCACCAACGTTGAAACTTCAGATAAAATTTTGCGCGACATTGAATTTCTCTTTCCCAAAGGAAAACTCGTCTTTCAAACCGGCGCGCCGAATTTCGGCCAACTTCTCAAGGCGATGTTCAAAGGTGGTCTCGTCGTTGAAACGCTTACGGTCAAAAGCGATGAAGCAGCGCGGGTTTCGGCCAATCGCGCCGCCTCTACATTCCTACCGAGCCGCACGTTTGTTGGCACCGAGCATCACGACGGGAACACGCAACTGGCTCATGTTTTTTCGGGTGCGATGACGGCGACGAACGCGGAGAAGAGAGGGCCGCAAACCACTCAGTTCATCGTCCGTTGTCTGACGAAACAGTGTGAACCGAAACCCTTTGAGCGAGGCCGGTTTGTGGTCTTGCTCGGTTTGGATGGCGCTGGCAAAACCACGGTGGCTAGAGAAATTTCTCGAATGGCGCTGGAAGATTCCCGGTTTCGTGGCGTAAAATATTTCCATTGGATTCCGAGCTTGTCGGGAAAAATTGAATTTCCCTGGCGCTCCTCCGTGGAAACTCCGCGAAAAAAAAACTTCGCGCCAAATCTAATTCGCTCGACTGTTTCTCTGGCACGGCTTTCTAAAAATATTTTTTCTGCGCACCTCTCGTATTGGTTCCGCCTCCGTCCACTTTTGCGCCAGGGATTCGTCGTCCTCGTTGACCGCTATTTTTACAATTACTGGATAGATCCGCAGTCGGTAAAATATTTTGCCCCACAAAAATGGCTCACTCGATGGCTTCGTTTTTTTCCACAGCCAGAATTGATGATTCGATTGCGAGCCGACGCCACGACCCTGCGTTCACGCAAACGCGAACTTTCTCTCGAAGAAATTGCCGACCAAACCAAACAACTGGAGCAAGCGCCGCTTTACGGGACGGACTGCGTTGATCTCGATGCCACCGAATCTCCCACGCGACTCGCGGAAAAAGCTTTTGCGGCCATTCGCAATCCGGGCAGTTCCAATTTGCAGGCCGGCTGGAAGGATTTATTTCAAAGCGATCACGCCGGTGAGACTATTGTAACACGACATATCGCGCTCCAAAAATCGGGCCGGGCATTTTTATTTCTGCCAGTCGAGCCTGAATTGGCGATAACGGCACTGGAACTTTATCCCGCGCAAACCTGCAAGGCGCGCGCCGTTCGAAAACTCGTTCGCCTGCTTCTGAGCGCTGGAATTTTTTTTAAAACTACTCCGACGACGCTTCCGATGGCCGCGCCATTTTTATTTTTTTTGCGCAGTCTCGTTGGCAACGACTCGACCATTCCTCCGTTCGCTGTTCTTGCCGGAAATCCGCGAGCGTCGGGAAACCGTTTTATTTTTTTGGTTTTCAATCGCGGCCTTCCGGCTGGCGTGGTGAAAGCGGGAACCGGAGCGTTCGCGCAAAAATTAATTGAACGAGAAAAAATGTTTTTAACTTCGCTGCCGGAAAATTTTAAGAATATTCCGCGCGCGATTGCGGAATTTCGATCCGACACCGTCTCTGCCTTTGCTTTGAAATTTGTGCAGGGTCGTTCACCGCAGCCAACCGATGACTCTGGCATTAACCGCGTTTTGCGCGGCTGGCTCGATGAAACACGAGCGATACCGCTCTCCGAAATTCCAACCTGGCAGCGGTTGGTTACGGCGTGTAATTCCAACGCGGATTTTGCCCAGCTCGCCGCCCGCCTCGGTGATAAAACTTTTTGTCCAACGATTTTTCATGGCGATTTTACTCCTTGGAATATCAAAGTGGTTGAACCTTCCGACGATTGGGTGGCGCTGGATTGGGAACGAGGAGAGTTGGCAGGAATTCCCGGTTGGGACTGGTTTCATTTCAGAATTCAGTCCGCGATTCTCGTAAAAAAATTATCCGCTTCCGAAGTGGCGATTGAAATCAATTGCGTGATTGGCTCCGAACTTTTTAGGAAATTTGCCGAGGCTGCAAAAATTGAATCCATCAAACAAGACCTGTTGCTCGCTTATTTATTTTTTGTCACGGAGGTTGAAAAACCGAGCGAAGGATTGGAAACGCTGAAGCAGTTGTTAACCAAATTACAAAACGGCTGATGATTGAAGATGTCGGGCTACAAATTTTTCAACTTTTAACCCCACTTCCTTTTCAGTCACATTGAGCAAACAGTGAGGCGCAGGAAACCGGCAATAATCGAAACACGGTTTGTACGGACACGCTTTGCCTTCCACGAACTCGGCCTGCGGATGAAGCGGCGCAAACCACTCGGGCAATTGCGCTCCAAAAATCGTAAAAGTCGGACAACCACAATTTGCCGCGAGATGGCCGGGGCCGGAATCGTTGCCGATGAAGAGCGCCGAATCATCAATGATCTGCAAGAGTTCGGTGATTGTCCTCGGAGCCACCACGGTTCTTTCGCCGGCCTCCAACCAAAATTGTTTTTGGTCTGCGTCACAGGCGACCTGCACCGGGTATCCGGCGGCACGCAATTGGTTCACGATAAATTTGAATCGAACCAATGGCCAGACTCTCACCGCTTGTCCTGCTCCACTGTGAACTAAAAGTTTTTCGCCGCCTCTGAGCCGTGGAAAATACAAATCCTCTTTCGGAGGAAGTTCCAATCCCAACGCCGCGCCCGTCTCACGCCAGCTTTCGTAACGATGCGAAGTCCGTTCAGGCCGTTGCAATGGGTGCGTCAAAAACATTTGGCTGTACAGGCGCGGAAATCCAAAACGCTGTTTCGCGCCGCAAGCCCACAAAAGAAAATGGTCGCGGGGATCCCATCGACCGGAAATCCCGACGTCAAAACGTTTTGAAGACAACTCCCGCCATAAGCGAAAAATCCTCAAGCACGGCCACGAGAAAAAGCGGTATTTCCCGGTGAACGCAGTCCACGGTGCCGAGAACGGAACCACAGAAACTTCAGGCCAAAAACGTTTCTGCAACTCCACCGCAAACGGTTTGGCCAGGAGAGTCACTTCATATTTCTGACTGGCAGCTTTGATGAAAGGCGTGGCAATGGCCAAGTCGCCGATCCCCCACAATTCCATGACAAGCATTTTTGGTTTCATTACGAAGAAAGCCCACGGTGAGCGGCTAGCCACCCAACCCTTGATCCAGTGATCCCTTATATTTCAAGGTGCCTGAATTCATTGAGACGCAGGACATTTTAGAGACGTTGCGTCTCTTGTAAAGTCCGGCGTCATTGGGACGGTGGTTCAATTTCAAAATTTAGAACTCAGGAACTCAGGAATAGAATGACGTTTTCTCCTTCATCAGTTCCTGAGTTTCAAATTCCATCACACTCCTTCCACAAACCAAAAGACTCCTTCATTGGAGTCGCGCGCGGTTGTGGTTCAGATTCTTTTCCGGGTATGATTAAAAGGGGGTGACGGAGCGCGGACATTCCTGTCCGCCCGCGCGTCCTTCCGCCCAGAGCGCTTGCTATTTTAGCCAAGCCCCGGCGGACAGGAATGTCCGCGC